>JAJPHH010000127.1 GCA_021325385.1 Alphaproteobacteria bacterium | reverse complement strand
TCTTTATCTTTATCTTTATCTTTATCTTTATCTTTGTCCTTGTCCTTGTCCTTTTCCGCCGCGACGTGTTCGACCGGCACGATCTTCTGCGCGGCGGCGCCGAGCGGCGCGGCGAATATCGCCGCCGCCAGACCGAAGGCGATGGCGCGCCGAATCACGCGAAAGCCTCGGCGAGCCGAGCCGCCTTGGCGAGGATTGCGGCGAGGCCGGGCGTCGCCGGCGCCGGCAGCGGCGCGGCCGGGTCGACCCAGAGCGCCGCATCGGCCTCGAGGCTCGGCCGCGGCTCGCCTTCGAGCCAGCGGCCGACGAACGAGGCGATGACGTAATGGGCGGCGACGCCGCCTTGCTCGTCCCATTGAATCGACTCGACATGATCGTTGAAGGCGACGATTTCGGCGCGCAAGCTCACTTCTTCGTAAAGCTCGCGCAACGCCGCCTCATGCAGCGTCTCGCCGATTTCGACGACGCCGCCAGGCAGCGAATAGAGCCCTTTGAGCGGGGCCCGAGCGCGCCGAGCGATCAGCGCTCGGCCCTGTTTGAACACGGCGAGCGAAACGGCGAGAATCGGTCGCGGCGGATAAAGACGGTCGGCCATCGTCAAACGTGCTGACCGCCATTGATGTGAATCTCGGCGCCGTGCACGTAGCTCGACTGCTCGGTACAAAGAAAGTAGATCGCTTTGGCTACTTCCTCCGGCGCGCCCAAGCGCCGCATGGGTATCTGCGCGACGATCTTGTCGGTGCCAGGCGAGAGAATCGCGGTGTCGATCTCGCCGGGCGAAATCGCGTTGACGCGCACGCCGCGCGGGCCGAAATCGGCCGCCATTTCCCGGGTCAGCGCGGCCAGCGCCGCTTTCGAGGTCGCGTAAGCTGCGCCGGCGAAAGGATGGACGCGCGAGCCGGCGATCGAGGTGACGTTGACGATCGAGCCTTTCGCCTGTTCGAGTTCGGCGGCGAGCCCGCGCGCCAGCATCATGGGCGCAAAGAAATTGACTTGGAAAACAGTCAGCCAATCGTCGAGCTCGGTGTCGAAAAAACCGAGCCGCTTGCCGCCCAAGCCCTTGGGCGAGATGGCCGCGTTGTTGACCAGCGCGTCGAGCCGGCCATCCTCGAGCCGCTCGCGCGCCTCGGCGATGGCGCGTCTCGTATCGGCAGGATCGGCGAGGTCGATTTGCAGATGGTCCTGCGGGCCGGCCGCCCAGGGGCATTCCTCGCCCGGGAAAGGATGCCGCGAGCACGTGATCACTCGCCAGCCGGCGGAGGAGAAACGCTTGACCGTGGCGTGGCCGATGCCGCGCGAAGCGCCAGTCAGCAGCATGGTCCGGCGAGGCGCATTGGTCTGAGCTTGCGTCATCTTTCCAACGAGGGCGTTTCGGCGCGACCAACCTCATAGCACATCCCGCGCTCTTGACGACAAAGAGGACGAGACGCTCGGCATTGAAATGGCGGCGGGCGATTTTTACTTAACGGATGATGAGAAGCGCTGGACCCTGCCGCAACCGGCCGGTCGGCGCGGGGCGGAGCTTGACGAGCGATGGGGCGAAATACGCGCAAGGCGCTTCTGCTCGTCGCCGTCGGCTCCTGGCTCGCTTTTGGCGCCGGCGGCGCTGAAGCCGGCAGCATTCGCGACCGCGACGTCGCTACGCAACGCGAAATGGCGACGGGACGAAAAGCCGGCGCGCCGTCGGCAGCAACGACTCCCAGCGCCGCCGACCCGCCCGGCTACAATCTGTTGCCGGGATTCGTCCAGCCCTACGGCTATCCTTTGCCGCCTTACGCCGACGGCGACAATTTCGAAACGATCCATACCGACCGATGAACGATTGCCGCGGAAATCGCGCCGCGACGCGTAGGTACTTTTGCCGGCGCGGCGGTTCTGTGGCGAATCGGCGCCGAACCATCACGTCCATTCAAGGACCGCTCACGATAATGTGGCCGAGCAACCGGGGAAAAAGCCCGATTGCGATGCTCTAACGCCGATGTCCGGACGCTTCGCAGCCTCATGGCGCGCCCGTGAAACCTTCTGAGCACGCCTGAGTTTGTGACCGCGTTCCGCCCTTGCGGCCGCCGAACAGCCGCGGCGGGGCGCTTTAATCAGGAGACCGCAATGAGCAAGACTATTCTCGCAACGAGCGTCGCCGCGCTCCTTGCCGCGGGCGCGACCGGCGCGGCGGCGCAGACCCAAGCGCCGACGTATCAGAAGAGCTATGCCGAACCACAGCGCTACGGGCCGAATTGGGGAGCGCCGAATTCGGGCTTCTACGGCCCCAAGACTTATACGGTCGAGCCGGGCGCGACGATGACCAACGCGTCCGCGTCGGCCGGGACGAACGGCGCCGTAACCGCGCAGACGAACGCCGCCGGGAACGCCGCCGCCTCGATGGAGCGTCGGCCTGAGGCCGGCATGTCTCGGCGCGACATGGCGGAACGGCGTCCCCTCGAGAGGCGAGCGGCGGCTGAGGAGCGCCGTCCGGAGACAGGCATGGCCCGCATGCGCCGGCCGACCCATGAAATGACCAACGCCGCCGCCGAGGAGCGCCCGAATGGCGCCGGAACGACCAACGCGGCGGTGGCGACCAGCGCCGCCGCGACCGCCCAGCCCGGCTACGCGAATGGTTACGCCTATAATTACGGCGTCGGCGCGAGTTATGGGCCCGGCTATGGCTATGGCTACGGCGGCGGCTACGATTACGAGCCCGGCTACGCCTATGGTTCGCCGGGCTACGCCTATGGTTCGCCGGGCTACGCCTCTGGTTACGGCGTCGCGCCCGCCTATGGGCCGAATTGGGGCGCGCCAGTCGAGCCTGTCTATGGTGAGCCTGTCGCCGCGGTTCAACCGGCGCCGGTCGTCGCCGCGCCTGCGCGGGTGGCGGAGCCGGTCGCGGCGGCCCAGCCGGTCGTGACCGCCCCGGCGGTCGTCGAAGGCCGGGCGGCGTTCCATGACGACACCTACACCTACCGCCCGACGCCTTCCGACCAATATACGAATGGCAATGGCGGCCACTGGGACGCCTTCGAAGACGAAAACCCGAACGGCGAGTTCAGCGCTGGCCAGATCCGCGCCGGCCGCTGACCCGGCAAGGCGGAGCAACCGCCGCGGGAGGCGCTCGCGCCTCCCGCTCTGCTATGGATAAAGCCGTTGGCTGCGCCACGGCGCGCCGGCCGCGTCGCGCGTGAACTGGACGCGGTCGTGCAGGCGGAAGGGGCGGTCGCGCCAGAACTCGAAAGCGAGCGGCGTCAGGCGATAGCCGCGCCAATAGGGCGGCCGCGGCACCCCGCCGACAGCGAATTTCGCGGCGTAGACCGCGATCGCCTTCTCGAGCGCGAAGCGGCTTTCCAGCGGGCGGGATTGCTGGCTCGCCCAGGCGCCGATGCGGCTGTCGCGCGGCCGCGATTGGAAATAGGCGTCGGCCGTCGCCTCGCTGACGTTTGCGACCGTCCCACGCACGCGAATCTGCCGGCGCAGCGATTTCCAGTGAAAGAGCGCCGCCGCTTTTGGGATCGCCGCCAGCTCCTGGCCTTTCGCGCTTTGCTCGTTGGTGTAGAAGACGATTCCGTCCTCGCCGAAATCCTTCATGAGCACCATGCGCGCATTCGGCAGACCGTCCGCATCGACCGTCGCCAGAGCCATGGCCTCCGGGTCGTTCGGCTCGCTAGCTCGCGCCTCCTCGAACCATTGCTTGAACAGAGCCACGGGATCGCGAGCGTCCGCAAAGTCACCGGACGTTAACTCCTTCAAGGTGAAATCTCCGCATTGGTTCGCGCTTTGAACGCCGCCGTAGCGACGTCGCATAATATGACCCGATTCATGATTTCAGACGAGCGCGGCGGGGCTTTCCCGAGAGGATTTGTCCATTTCTTGCGGTGGGCGGCGATCGGGCTTTCCGCTGCGACTCTCGCCGGCTGTTCGATCGCACTGCCTTCCTTGATGCGCGACGACGACGTCACCGGTTCGATCAAGGCCCAACCCAGGCCCTTCGCCGGCGCGCTCGACGAGGGCGATTGGCGGATCGCCGAGCCGCGCCTGGCGATGGCGCTGAAGTCCGGGATTCAGGACCCGCCCCAGCAATGGTCCAACCCCGCTTCCGGTCATGGCGGCGCGTTTCAGCCGGTCGCCAGCGCGTTCAAACGGGACGGCCGCACCTGTCGCGCCTTTCTGGCTCGAATCAACGCCGAGGACGGCGCCAAGACACTGCAGGGCGTCGGCTGCCTGTTGGCGGGCGACGCCGTAGCCGTCGACGAGGCGCAGCCTTGGAAGGCGCTGTAGCGGAGGCTGGCTCGCTCCTCTTGCGTCCGGCGGTCCGGCCGCCCAAATGAAGGGCGAGACAAAAGCGCCCGCGCCTTTGGGCGGCGCTTGGAACTGGGCTCATCATGCGCGATCCTTATGACGTCCTCGGGCTCGCCAAAACGGCGAGCGCCGCAGAAATCAAGTCGGCCTATCGGCGGTTTGCCAAAAAATTCCATCCCGATCAGAGCAAAGAGCCGCGCGCCAAGGAGCGTTTCGCAGAAATCAACGGGGCTTATGAAATCCTGGGCGACGAAAAGAAGCGCGCCCAGTATGATCGCGGCGAGATCGACGCCGAGGGCAAGCCGCGCGCCGCGGGCTTCGAAGATTTCATGCGGGCGCGGCGCGGCCGGGCGCGGCAGGGGGCTGGACCTGATCCTTCGCATTTCAGCTTCGAGTTCGGCGACGGCGAGTTTTCGCGCGGCGCAAGCGGCGTCGATCCCGATTTCCTGTCGGAGTTGTTCAACTTGGGCGGCCTAGGCGGCGGCGCGCGCGCCCGCACATCGCTGCGCGGCGAGGACGTCGTCGCCGTGGCGACCGTGCCCCTAGCGCTCGCCGCCACCGGCGGGTCCGTGCGCGTGACCCTGCCGACCGGCAAGACGCTCGACGTCGCCGTTCCGGTCGGCGTCGAAGAGGGCAAACAGATTCGTCTGCGCGGCCAAGGCCAGCACGGCGCGCGCGGCGGTCCTGCGGGCGACGCGCTGGTGACGATCCGCTACGCGCCGCATCCGCTGTTCAAGGTCGATGGCCGCGATCTCAGATTTGATCTGCCGATCACGCTTTACGAAGCGGTCCTCGGCGCCAAGGTGCGCGCGCCGACATTGACCGGCGAGATCGAGATCACGGTGCCGCCCGGCGCGAGCAGCGGCCGCGTGCTGCGGCTGCGCGGCAAGGGACTGCCGGCCGCGGGCGACGGCGCGCCGGGCGATCTCTTTGCGACATTGCGCATTGTGTTGCCGGGCGGGACCGACGCCGAACTCGAGGCGCTCATGCGCCGTTGGCGCGACGAGAAGCCATACAATCCACGCGCCGGGCTCGCCTGAGCCTGCGGCGCTCGACGCCATCGTAGGCTCCAAATGAAAAACCCGGCCGCGACGAGCGGCCGGGATCAGGTCGGAAGAGACGATCGCGAGCGCGTCGTCTTACTTCTTCGCCTCCTCCTTCTTCTTCATCATGTGATGATGCGCCATGTGATGATGGTGCATGTGATGATGCACGACATGGTGGTGATGATGATGGTGATGGACCATCGGCGCCGGAGCCGGCGCGTTGGCGTCTTCAGCGAAAGCCGACGACATGCCGAGGCCGACCACCATCGCGGCGGCGGCGAGAACGATCTTCTTCATTGTCTTGGGCACCCCTTCATCCTCGGAAGCGAGGATCACGCCGAATTTGCCTCACCCAAGATGAACTCAACATGAATAAACAAATGATTTCCTTGGCGAATCGTTGGGCGCCGCCGCCTGGCCGAACCGGGGCGGTCCGCGGCGCCCGTCCGACTGTTCATCTTTATAATCAACGCGTTGTTTTATCGCCGCGAGGCCGGATCAAAGCGGGCCAGGCGAGCCACGCGGTCAAGATCGGCCGCGCCCGTTTCGGCGACGAGGGTCGCCTGTTCTGAGCTGGGCGCGGCGAGCGCCGCAGCAAGTAAGGCCCCGCTGGCGCGCGTGAAGGTCTTCGGCGGAGCCTCGCCCGATTCGAGCGCAAGGCCGATGCGTGTCCCCGCGCCGTCCCGATAGAGGACGAACGCCGCCGGCCCGTGCGCGCCGGGAATGACGCGGCCGCCGATCAGCGTGAAGCCGGCGCCGCGGAGATTTGGCACTGCGACCCATCCGCCCAAACGGGGACGCAGCCAGCGCTCCAGCGCGGCGGCCTCGGCGGTGGAGAATTCCGCCGGCTCGCCCGCGAAGGTTCGATAGGCGGAGAACGCGACGAAAGCCGATTGAGGGGACGGGTCGATCGGCGCAGGGATTGCGCTCAGCGCCAAGCCGAGGGCAGTCGCGACCAGGATCGCGGCGCCGCGTCGGAAGAATCGCCCCGCGAAAGGACGCCGACGCGCCCGCTCCGACGCCGCGCCCGTTCGCATCGGGCCGCGCTCGCGCAGATCCTCGCCCCACGAGTCGCGTCGGCGGCCGAACTCGCGTCGAGGCGGCGAAGCCGGCGCGACCCGCACCGGAGCCGGGGATTCGACCTCGAACTCGCCTCGGGCCGCGCCAATTCGTTTGCCGTCGAAAGTTCTGCGGATCGCTTCGTTCTGGGCCTGCCATTGCTCGACTCGCGCCGCGAGACTGGGATCGGCCGCCAATCGCCGCATGAATTCGGGCTTCTGATCCGGCCCCAAGCACCCGTCCACATAGGCCAAAGCCTGGGCCAGCGACGCGCTGGCGGTCATTTGATCAGCCTCAGATGCGGCGCGCCGACGCGACGCGGCGGCGCAGCCGCGATGGGCGCCGCCAAGGCGTGGGCCAAAGCTGCGCGGGCGCGGGCGAGGCGCTCGATCAAAGTGGTCAGCGGGATCTCCAGCACGGCCGCCGCCTCGACATGCGGCAGGCGCTCGAGCGTGACGAGGAGGAGAGCCTCGCGCCATTCGAGCGGCATAGCGGCGACGACGCGCTCCAAGAGCGAGCCGTCGCGCAGGCCGCCGCTCTCGCCGCCGTCCTCTCCTAGACTGCGCAGCCGAGCGTGACGGCGATGAAAGCGCACGAACAAGCAGAGGAGACGCAGGCGTCGACTCAATCCGCGCGGCCCTTCGCCATTATGGAGCGCCAAGACGGCGCGGCTGATCAGGGTTTCCGCGAGCAGCGCCGCCGCGGCGCGGTCGCAAGCAAGGCGCGCGTCCGGCGCCACAGCGAGCGCGAAAGGCTCGAGCGCTCGGGCCTCCTCCCGCCATTCGGCCGTCCAGCCCATTGCGGACATCGGGCGTCCCACGCGAAATATCCTTAACAAGATTTAGACTGCGGCGCGGGCGGGTCCAAGGCGCTCTGTGAAATTTCTCACATTTTTTGTGACGGGAGGCCGAGGGGGCCGGACTTCCCAGCGGCCGGCGCGAGCGATAAGGATGCGGGTTCAAAAGAGCGGTTAACCGGCCGAATCGGGGTCGTTCATGAATATGGCGAGGTTTTCGATGGCTGAGGGCGAGGCGGCCTCGGAATTGGCGAGCTTCGGGCCGCTCAAAGGCCGACGCGGGCTGATCATGGGCGTCGCCAATAACCGCTCCATCGCCTACGGCATCGCGAAAGCGGCGCGCGCCGCCGGCGCCGATCTGGCGCTGACCTTTCAGGGGGAGGCTCTGGAGAAGCGCGTGCGCCCGCTCGCTCAGGATCTCGGCGCGGAAGTGGTCGGCCATTGCGACGTCACCGACGCCGCCTCGGTCGATGCGGTCTTCGCCGCGACCAAGGACCTTTGGGGCGGCCTCGATTTCCTCGTTCACTGCATCGCTTTTTCCGACAAGGACCAATTGACCGGCCGCTACATCGACACGACCGAGGACAATTTCTGCAAGTCGCTGCTGATCTCTTGCTACTCCTTCACCGCCGTCGCGCAGCGCGCCGAAAAGCTGATGACGAATGGCGGTTCGATGCTGACGCTCACCTATTACGGCGCGGAAAAATGGATGCCGCATTACAACGTAATGGGCGTCGCCAAGGCGGCGCTCGAGGCGAGCGTGCGCTATCTCGCCGCCGATCTCGGCGAGAAGGCGATCAGGGTCAACGCGATTTCGGCCGGACCGATCAAGACGCTCGCCGCGTCAGGCATCGGCGATTTCCGCTACATTCTGCGCTGGAACGAGTACAATGCGCCGCTCCGGCGCACGGTGACGATCGAGGATGTCGGCCAGAGCGCGGTGTATCTCCTCTCGCCGATGTCGGCGGGCGTGACCGGCGAGATTCTCCATGTCGACGCCGGCTATCATGTCGTCGGCATGAAAAATCCGGCCGCCCCGGACATTTCGGTGGTGAAGGATTGAGCGGTCAATAGCGGCGTCGGCAAAGCGCGCGCAAAATTATCCTAGATCAAGCTCTGCGAGGGTCACGCTCAGCGCCGGCGTCGCCGCTGGGACGAGGCGCTGATCGGCCGAAAATTCGACGATCGAGCCATAGCCGGCCGGCGTCGGATCGCGATGGACGTGGGCGCGCAGTCTTACGGCGTCGATCACCCAGAGTTCGGCGACGCCGAAGCCGCTATAGAGATCGGCTTTGCGGCCGAGATCATAACCGAGGCTGGTGTCCGCGATCTCGACGACGAGCAGCGCGGTCTGGCCGTTCAGCGCCTTCAGTCCCTTCGACTTCGGGTAAAAGACGAAATCCGGCTCGAGGTAAGTGTCGAGGCTCAGCCTGAACGTGGTTTCAGTCGTGAACACCAAATCCGCAGGGAGCTTGCGCGCCCAGTACAGATTCAGAGCCGTTTTCACGATTTCGTGCTGATTGCCCTTGGGAGACATTGGGACGAGCTCCCCGCCGATCAGTTCGAGGCGGTCGTCCTCCTCGAGGATTCCGGCGGCCGTCATCTGCTCGATTTCGGCGACGGTGAAGGCGCGCCGATCGAGTCCTTCCGCCGCTCGCGTGACCCGGATGTTCATGGCCGTAACATAGCGCAAATCGCAGCGGCCGGCGAGTCGCGCGCGGCGGCAGACCGACTTCCGACTTGAACCTTCAGCCGATCGGCCGCCCCGAGGCGTTCGCCAGTTCGTCGGCTGCATCCTTCGCGGCCGCGCGTTCGCGGGGGCGCTTGACGTACCGCCAAAGCGCGAAGCCCGCGAGCGCGATATGCAGAACCGAATTCTGGGCGTAGAGCGCGCCCGGACCCTGGTCGCGCATCAGCGTCGCCGCGACGATCGGGCCGATAATCGCGCCGGCGCAATAGAGAAACAGCAGGCCGGTCGAAACCAGCACCGTGTGCTCGGCCTTGGCGCGGTCATTGGCGTGCGACGTGGTTAGCGTATAGAGTGCGAAGGTCGTCGCGCCAACGGCGAAGCCGAGCGCGACGAGGGCGGTCTCGCCGCCTCGGAAGCGCCAGAGTACGATCTCGATCAGCGCGCCGACGCCGGACAGAGCCGCGATCATCGCCCGCCGGTCGATCCGGTCCGACAGCCGGCCGGCCGGGTAGACGCCGAGCGCCGAGCCGAGCGTGACCGCGGTGGTGAAGAGCGGCACGGCGCCGGCCGAGAACCCGACGCCGAGCGCGTAGACCGGGCCGAGCGCGGCATAGGCGCCATTGGTCGCGCCGACGAGAAAGGCGGCGAGCGCGCCGACCGGCGACAACTTCATCAGCCAGATCAGCCGCAGCCGGGCGACACGGGGCGGGATCGGCGCGTCGGCGTTGGTCAAAGCGAGCGGAATGGTCGACAGCGCCAGCAGCGCGCCGCCGATCGTGAAGCCGACAAAGGAGGTCGGCGATTGCAGCGTCAGCGCCATCTGGCCGCCGGCCGAGGCGGCGTAGGCGACGATCTGGTAGAAGCCGTAAAGCGCGCCGCGATTGGAATTGGTCGCCTTGGCGTTGATCCAGGATTCGATCACCGCATAGAGGCCGGCGAAGACGAAGCCGAGCCCGCCGCGAAGAATGAGCCAGACGACCGGGTCGACGACGACGGGCAACAGAATTACCGTGACGACCGCGCCGGCGACGAGCGCCGAAAAGGCGCGGATATGGCCGGCGCGGCGGACGACGAAGGACGTCGCCAATGTCCCCGCCAGCATGCCGCCGAAATAAACCGAGCCGAGCAGGCCGAGCGTGATTTCGGGAAAGCCCTCGATCGCGGCGCGCAAAGGCGCGAGCACGTTGACGAGCCCATTGCCGGCGATCAGCAGGAAGGCTGAGGCGAGCAGGGCGGCGATGGCGGAATAGGGCGACAAGAGACGGATTCGAATCAAAGGCTAGGCCGTCCTCCTATATTGGACGCGTCCAGCGCGAGATAGGGCGAAAACGCCGGTCTCACGCGACGGCCGCCGATCCTTGCCGGCCTGTCGCAATTGTGTAACTATATGTGTGGAGATTCACACATGGCGACAAACCTGTCGATTGATCCCCGCCTGATCGAACAAGCTCGGGAAGTGAGCGGCGAGCGGACCAAAAAGGCTGCGGTCACTAAAGCGTTGCAGGAATTCATCGCGCGAAGGCGTCAGAAGCGCCTGCTCGATCTGATGGGCAAACTCGAATGGGATTCCGCCTATGACTATAAGGCGGATCGGACCCGGGAGTGAGCCTTTTCGTCGATACCAGCGTCTGGTCCCTTGCGTTTCGGCGTGATCACCCTGCTTCGGCCAAGGAACCTGCGGCGCTGATCCGAGCGATCGAAAGTGGCGAGACGATCCTGACGACCGGCATTGTCCTTCAAGAATTGCTGCAGGGTTTTTCAGGCCCGAAGGCTCGGGCGCAAATCCTGGACCGATTTGCCGCCGTTGCCCTGTTGATCCCGGATCGCGATGATCACAGTGAGGCGGCCGAGTTGCGCAATCGCTGCCGCCGAAATGGCGAGCAGGTCGGGACGATCGACGCCCTTTTGGCCCAGCTATGCATACGTCACGGGCTCACCTTGTTGACCGCTGACGGCGATTTCGGGCGCATTGCCTCTCACTCCGCGCTTCGGCTATGGGATCAGGCGCGCTCCGGCTATTGAGGGCGGCTCGCTTCGTATCGCCAAGCCGACGCCATGGTGTATAAGCCCAACGCAAGGCCGCTGACGCCGTTAAGGTCGGAGGCGCGCCGCAAACTTCGAGTCAAGGCGTCGATTATGGCTGAAAGCCGCTGGAGTCCCGAGAGCTGGAGATCAAAACCGGTTGAACAAGCGCCGGTTTACCGCGACGCGCAGGCGCTCGCCGAGGTCGAAAAGCAGCTCGCCGGCTTTCCGCCGCTGGTCTTCGCCGGCGAAGCCCGCAAGCTGAAACGGGCGCTCGGCAAGGCGGCGGCCGGCGAAGCTTTCCTGCTCCAGGGCGGCGATTGCGCCGAAAGCTTCGCCGAGCATTCCGCCGACAATATCCGCGATTTCTTCCGCGTCTTCCTGCAGATGGCGGTGGTGATGACCTTCGCCGGCTCCTCGCCCGTGGTGAAGGTCGGCCGCATCGCCGGCCAATTCGCCAAGCCGCGCTCGGCCGGCACCGAGACGATCGGCGGCGTCGAATTGCCGAGCTATCGCGGCGACATCATCAACGACATCGGCTTCACGCCCGAGGCCCGGGAGCCCGATCCGCGCCGGCAATTGGAGGCCTATCGCCAGTCGGCGGCGACGCTGAACCTTTTGCGCGCCTTCGCCGGCGGCGGCTACGCCAATCTCGAAAACGTGCATCGCTGGATGCTCGGTTTCGTCAAGGACAGTCCGCAATCCGGCCGCTATCAGGAACTCGCCGACCGGATCACCGAGACGCTCGGCTTCATGCGCGCGATCGGCCTCGACACCGAGGCCCATCCGGAGTTGCGCGCGACCGATTTCTATACCTCGCACGAAGCCTTGCTCCTCGGCTTCGAGCAGGCGATGACGCGCGTCGATTCGACGACCGGCGATTGGTACGCGACGTCGGGCCATATGATTTGGATCGGCGACCGCACCCGCCAGCTTAACGGCGCGCATGTCGAATATTGCCGCGGCGTGAAGAACCCGATCGGCCTCAAATGCGGGCCGAGCCTCAAGCCGGACGATTTGATCCGCCTCATCGACGCGCTCGATCCCGAACAGGAGCCGGGCCGGCTGACGCTGATCTGCCGCTTCGGCGCCGACAAGGTCGAGGCGCATCTGCCGCCGCTGATTCGCGCGGTGAAACGCGAAGGGCGCAAGGTCTTGTGGTCCTGCGATCCGATGCACGGCAACACGATCAAATCCGCGTCGGGCTACAAGACGCGGCCGTTCGAGCGCATCGTCGGCGAAATCAAGAGCTTCTTCGCCGTCCATCGCGCCGAGGGCAGTTACGCCGGCGGCGTCCATCTCGAGATGACCGGCAAGGACGTGACCGAATGCACCGGCGGCGCCCGCGCGATCAGCGAGGCCGACCTGCACGACCGCTATCACACCTATTGCGACCCGCGGCTCAACGCCGAGCAGGCGATCGAGGTCGCTTTCCTGGTCGCGGAGCTGCTCAAGGCCGAGCGGCTGGCGGCCGGCGTCAAGCATGTCGAGGCGGCGGAGTAGAGCTAAGGCGAGATGATCTGAACCTGCGGAAAGTAGGTTCGATACCGCTTGAAATCGCGCGTCAAGAGAGCAAGCCGGTCAACATCCGCCTGCGCGCCGACAAAGAAGTCCGCGAGCACGTAAGTCTTGATTCCGCCGCGACGCCGGTAAGCGCGAAACGCCTGTCCCGCGCGCCAAAGCGCCTCAGGCGACATCGTGCGCCGCTCGATGTCGAGTTTGTCGAGAAATTGTTCGCATTCGTTCGCGGCGTCGAACGGAACAGAGGTTTCGGCAAAAACAGCGTCGACGATGAATATCCGCCCGAGAGCTTGGCGGCGGGCGAGGGCCGCTCGCGATCGCTCGAGCCAAACGCGATCGCCCAGGACGAGGTCAAGGAGGACATTCGTGTCAACGAACGTCAATCATCGCCCCTGAGCAGTTTCATCCATTCGTCGGCGCTCATGCTTCGGTCGATCGCCGACGAACGCAGCCCTGCGATTGCACGATCGATCCGCTTTATATTCTCTGCAACCGTTTGCGGATCCGGCTCCGATGTTTCACGCTCGACGATCAGGCCTCCTTCCGGCCGGGCGCGTACGACGACCCTGTCGCCCGGTCGAATGCCGGCCGCTTCGCGCGCCGCTTTCGGCAGGGTGACCTGCCCTTTGACAGTGACTGTCGTAGCCATGACGCATGCCTATATTTCATAAAGAGTATTACCGGAGCGCGTCGCCTCGTGTCATCGCCATCAACTCGTCCGTGATCATGTTTCGGATCGACCTTCGCCGACTGACCGCTTCGAGGTGCTGAAGATAGACGCTCGCGCCCTCGCAGCTCGCGACCGCCTCGACGATGACGCCGCCCTCCGGCCGAACGCGAACCGTGACCCGATCGCGTGGGCGAATGCCGGCGGCTTGCCGCACAGCCTTGGGCAGAGTGACTTGCCCTTTGACGGTAACCGTCGTAGCCATCGTATTTCTCGTATTACTGACTAAATATAAGTAATACTCGCCAGCTCGGCAGTCAACCTCGTATGACTGCGGCCTGCCTCTGAGGACGTCAATGCCAAACCCAACGGCTTTCATCGAAGAGCCCGCGCGTCAGGTGGAGGTGGTCCATGAAACCGACGTGCTGGTCGTCGGCTCGGGACCGGGCGGGCTGGCGGCGGCTTTGGCGGCGGCGCGCGCCGGCGTCGAGGTCGCCCTGATCGAGCGCTTCGGCTGTTTCGGCGGCAACATCACCGTCGTCGGCGTCGAAGGCTTCGCTTGGTACAGGCATGAGGCCACGGTCGAGGCTGGCGGAATCGGCCGCGAATTCGAAGAGCGGGCCAAAGCGATGGGCGCGGCCTCGCCCGAGAGCCAATCGTTGAGCTACGAGCTCGATTCCGAAGGCTTCAAACTGGTCGCCGACCGTCTGGTCGAGGAGGCTGGCGTCAAGCCGATGCTGCACCGCCTATCCGTCGCGCCGGTCATGGACGGCGACGCCATAAAAGGGATCATCGTCGAATCGAAGGCCGGCCGCGAGGCGATCCTCGCCAAGCGCGTCATCGACGCGACCGGCGACGCCGATATCGCGCATCGCGCCGGCGCGCCGACCTTCAAGACGCCGGTCGAAAAGATGCAGGCCGCCTCGGTGATGTTCCATCTCGCCGGAATCGACAAGCGCGCCTTTCTGGACGGCGTCACCGCCGATCCACAAACATATGGCGACTGGTCGACAGGCGAATGGAAAGTCGAGACCTCCGGCAAGGAGGATAAGATGTTCTCGCCCTTCTTGAGCAAGCCTTTCCAGAAAGCGATCGAAGCCGGCCTCATCCCCGCCCATCTCAATACGATCGGCGGGACTTGGGGCGCGCTGCACGAGAGCGGCGAACTCACCTATATGAACCTCGTTCACCTCGCCGGCTGCGATGGGACCGATCCGGACAGTTTGACGCGCTTCGAGATCGAAGGCCGGCGGCAAGCGATGCTCGCCATCGAAGCCTTGCGCCGCTACGCGCCGGGTTGCGCGAAGGCGCGCCTGCGGAATTTCGGCATGACGATCGGCATTCGAGACACGCGCAAGATCGACGCCGTCTACAATCTAAGCGAACAGGATGTGCGCAACGAGGCCCGGTTCGAAGATTCGATCGGCATATATCCCGAATTCATCGACGGTTACGGCGTGCTCATCCTGCCGACGACCGGACGTTACATGCATATCCCTTACCGCGCGCTGCTGCCGAAGCGGATCGAGAACCTGCTGGTCGCCGGCCGCGCCATCGGCGGCGAGCGCATCGCCCATGCCGCGACGCGCAACATGGCGTGCTGCGCGGTGACCGGCCAGGGGGCGGGAATCGCGGCGGCGCTGTCGGTCAGGAGCGGGGAGGCGCTCGACCGGCTGAATATGGCGCAGATCCAAAAGGAGCTCGCGCGCCAGCAGGTGAGATTTCAATGAGGCCGGCCGAACCTTCGGCAGGCGAGCGCTTGACGCGCCCGAATCCCGATCCCGTCGCCGGCTGGCCGGTTTGGGCGCCGATCGCCGCGATGTTCTTCGTCAATGGCGCGATTTACGGCGTCTGGGCGACGCAAATCCCGCTCGCCAAGCTGCGCTTGGGCCTTGATCCTTCGGCGCTGGGCGGAGCGCTGTTCATGGTCGGGCTCGGCGCGATCGCCGCGATGGCGGCGAGCGGCTGGATGTTGCACCGGATCGGCGCAGCAGCGCTCGTACGGATCAGCGGCGTCGTCTTTTGCATCCTTCTGCCTCTGGCTTGCATCGCCGCGAGCGCGCCGGAGCTTGCCGCGATCCTCTTTCTCTTCGGCGCGAGTGGCGGCGTCATGGACGTGGCGATGAACGTCGCCGCGGCCGAAGCCGAAAGGCGGGCGAAGCGACCGTACATGTCCTCCTTTCACGGCACGTGGAGCATGGGCGGCCTCACCGGCGCCGGAATTGGAACGCTGCTGCTGCACTTTGTCGAGGGGGGATGGCAAGGCCTCGTGATGGCCGCTTTGCTCGCCGTATTGTTCGCTGTCGGCCAGGCGCGGCTACGCCGCGAGGAGCGACAAGCCGAAGCGACGGGAGCCAAGCGACTCGCGCTACGGCCGAGCCTACCTGGTCTCCTCGTCGGCGTGATGGCGGCGCTCTGCTTCAGCGGCGAGGGCGCGGTGCTCGATTGGGCGGCGATCTATCTCCGCGACAGCCTCGGCGCCGCGATCGATCGCGCCAATATCGGCTACGCCGTCTTCTCCGGCGCTATGGCGGTCGGCCGATTTTGCGGCGATCGCATTCGAAAGAGCGTCGACGGCGCAGCGTTGGTGCGCGGCGGCTGCGTTCTTGTCTTCATCGGCTTGCTGGCCGGGCCGCTCTCGAACCGGCTCGACGTCGCCGTCGCCGGCTATGCGCTGACCGGCTTCGGCTTCTCCAACATGGTCCCCGTCCTGTTCAGCGCGGCCGGGGCGATGCCGCGCCCAGAAACCCAGATCGCCGCCGTATCGACTCTCGGCTATGCCGGTTTGCTCGCCGCGCCGCCGCTCTTCGGCTTCGTCGCGCAAGCGACTTCGCTCGCCGGCATCTTTTACCTCGTCGCGGCGGCGACCGTGTTCATCGCGGCGCTCGCCGGGATCTGCTCGCCGGCAGAGTCGCGGACGACGCCAAGCAGATAATTTTCAAACATCGGAGCCGCGCTGAGCGCCCAAAAGCGTTTACGAATCGCAACCCGTCGAAAACCGGAATTTCCGCGTGGGGCTCATTCCCGGACCTGCTTTCGAGTGCACGATTGTCGGCGCGAGCTTCGCCGGGCTTTCTTGCGCGATGAGTCTCGCCGAGCGGGGCGTTGCGACGCAAGTGCTGGAGAGAAAGGCCGATCCCGGCGAGAGGCTGCACACGACGGGCGTCCTGGTCCGCGACGTAATCGACGACGGCGGCTGGCTCGGCGAATTGCCGCGCGAGCTGACGAGACGGATCGACGGCGTGCGCCTCTATGCGCCGGATATGCGTTCGGTCGCGCTGAACGCGCCCGGCTATTACTTCCTCGCCACCGATACGCCGCAGGCCCTGCGCTGGATGGCGGAGCGATGCCGGCAAATCGGCGCGAACATGCGTCTCGGCGCGACGTACACGAAGGCGCGGCGCGAGGGCGACGGATTTCGGGTCGATGGATTTGGCCGGACGAGCTATCTGGTCGGGGCGGATGGCCCAAAGTCTCGCGTCGCCCGCGATCTCGCGCTGGGCGAGAACCGGAAATTCTTGTTCGGCGTCGAATGCGAATACGAGAATCTCGAGATCGCCGAACCCGATCGCCTTCATTGCTTCATCGATCGCCGGCTTGCGCCGGGCTATATCGGTTGGGTCGTCGCCGGCGTCGGAATTGCCCAAATCGGGTTGGCGCGCCGCGCGGCCGCGCCCGGCGCGGCGAAAGCGGCGTTCTCGGCGTTCATCGACAAGATCGCCCCGGTTGTCGACGTGCGGCGGATCAAGCCGAGCCACATTCGCGCCGGCTACATACCTTGCGGCGGGGTGGTCGATCCGGTCGCGGCTGAACGCGTCTTGCTCGTCGGCGATTCGGCCGGAATGGTCTCGCCCGTGACCGCGGGCGGCATCCACACGGCGATCAAGCACGGCGAGGCGGCCGGGCGCGCCATTGCGGCCTTCGCCGCAGGCGAATGCGACGACCCCAGCCGATGGTTCGTCGAGACTTATCCGCGGTTCCGGACAAAACGCGCGCTGCGCTGGTTCTACGATCATTTTCAGAGCGACTTGGCCTTCAATCTCCTCATCGGCTCGCGGCCGATACAGGCGGCCGCGCGGCTCGTTTTCTTCCACCGTTTGCGGTCGTAGCGCGGCTCGCGACGTCGCGCGTCGAGGCGAGCGGAGGGTTCGCGTCAGCGTGCGGCGAAACCGTCGATCAGCCGTTGCGCTTGCTCGGTCAGCGCCGGAAATTCCGGCGCGCCGCTCGCCTTTTCGAACCAGCATTTATGGACCGCGGCCGCCGCCTGCTCGCTCGGGTCGATTGATTCGGCGGCGCCTTTATCATCCTTTTGCGCGGAATCGCTGGGGGCTGCGCTCTTCGCCTCGAAGGCTTTCCAGATCGCGTCGCAAGCGGCGATCGGCGTAGGCTTGGCCTTGGCCGTGACGACGGCGATGAAGACTTTGCCGCCTTTCGACAGGGCGACCGCGATTTCGCCCGGCGGCTCGACGGCGACGTCTTGCGATTCTGCGACGAGGAGCGCGACCGCGCTCGCCGCTCCGTCCGGCTTACGGATCGGCAAATCGGCGAAGATCGAGAAGGCTGCGTCGTCGTTGACCGCCTGCGTGTAGAAAACTTCGGAGCGGAACGCCGCTTCCGGCTCGGTTGGCGGATTCGCGTCCCCCTCCCAAAAGGTCTTGTGCTCCTTCAGCCACGATCGGAGCAGGCCGTCGGTCGTCACGAGCACGCGGCTCGTTGGATCCTTGCCGCGCCGACTGATCCCGTCGAGCGCCCCGAAACCTTCGTCGTGGTCCAGCAATGTTTCAGGGCTCATCGTCGCCGGGCCGGGGAAGCCGTCGAGCTGCGGCGGATTGACCAGGCTCTTCAGTTGCTGTTCGAGGCGGGCGCGCAGACGACGCTCTTCGGCGTCTTGCTTCGCCTCCGGCGTCTTCTTCAGCGCCGCGATGGCCTGATCGCGGGCCGCGAGATAAGCCTGCTCGGGCGTCGTTGCGCCAGCGGCGAGCGCCGCGAAAAGGATCAACAGGGCAATGAGGCTGCGCATGTCCCGACCCCTTCAGACGAACGCCGTGCGAAGCGCGGTTTTTAGCGGCGACAATGCCCGGGTCGGGCCAGCGACGCAACGGGGCCGTGACGGACGGCCCAGCTGCGCCGTTCGCGCGGCGGACCCGCATCGTCCGCGATTGCCGCTCTCCGCCCGCCGCGCTAAAGCGAGCCCATGCCCCCCGCCGATCGCCTCGTCATCGCTCTTGGCCAACTCAACGCGACTGTCGGCGATATCGACGGAAACGCGGAACGCCTCAGCCGCGCGCGCGCCGAGGCGGCCGCCTTCGGCGCCGACATTCTGATGTCGTCGGAGCTGTTTCTGTCTGGCTATCCGCCCGAAGACCTGGCGCTGAAGCCGGCTTTCCAAGAAGCTTGCCGCGCCGCTTGCGAAGCCTTGGCGCGCGAGACCGCGGATGGCGGCCCGGCTTTGCTCGTCGGCCTGCCCTGGGCGGAGGACGGGGCGCTCTACAACGCCTACGCCTTGCTCGACAATGGCCGCATCGAGGCCGTGCGCTTCAAGGTCGATCTGCCCAATTACGGCGTCTTCGACGAAAAGCGCGTGTTCAAGCCAGGCCCGGCGCCAGGGCCGATCGTCTTTCGCGGCGTTCGGATCGGCGTGCCGATCTGCGAGGACATTTGGGGGCCGGAGCCGGTCGAATGCATCGCCGAGACCGGCGGCGAAATCCTGCTCGTGCCGAACGCCTCGCCCTATGAGCGCGACAAGGTCGGGACGCGGCTCAATATCGCCGTCAATCGCGTTGTCGAGAGCGGCTTGCCGCTGATCTATCTCAATCAGGTCGGCGGTCAGGACGAACTCGTCTTCGAAGGCGCCTCTTTTGCGCTGAACGCCGATCGTACGCTCGCTTTCCAATTGCCGGCTTTTCGCGAAAAGGTCGCGCGCACGGTCTGGTCCCGGCAAAGCGAAGGCTGGCGCTGCATCGAGGGGCCGCGCGAGATCGTCGAAGAAGGCGACCAAGCCGATTATGCGGCTTGCGTGCTCGGCTTGCGCGATTACGTCGAGAAGAATCGCTTTCCCGGCGTCGTCCTTGGCCTTTCGGGCGGCGTCGATTCGGCTCTGTGCGCGGCCATGGCCGTCGATGCGCTCGGCGCCGAACGCGTGCATGCGGTCATGCTGCCCTACCGCTTCACTTCGAACGAATCGATCAACGACGCGGCCGCCTGCGCCGAGGCGCTGAAGCTTCGCTATGACACGATCCCGATCGCCGGACCGGTCGAAGCGACCGAAGCCGCCTTGCAGCCGTTGTTTGGCGGGCGATCGCGCGACGTCACCGAAGAGAACATCCAGAGCCGGACGCGCGGACTGATCCTGATGTCGGTCTCCAACAAGCTCGGCGCGATGCTGGCGACGACCGGCAACAAATCGGAAATGTCGGTCGGCTACGCCACGCTGTACGGCGACATGAACGGCGGCTTCAATCCGCTCAAGGATCTCTACAAGACGCAAATCTTCCGCCTCGCCGCCTTGCGCAACCGTTGGCGGCCGTTCGGCGCGCGCGGGCCGGACGGCGAAGTCATTCCAAAGAACATCATCGCGAAAGCTCCGAGCGCGGAACTGCGCGAGAATCAAAAGGACCAAGATTCGCTGCCGCCTTACCCAGCGCTGGACGCAATCCTCGAGAGCCTCGTCGAGAAGGAGATGCGGGTCGCCGACATCGTCGCGCAGGGCTACGATCCGGAAACGGTGAAGAAGGTCGAGCGCCTCCTCTACCTCGCCGAATACAAGCGCCGCCAATCCGCGCCGGGCGTGAAGGTGACCTCGAAGAATTTCGGGAGAGACCGACGCTATCCGATCGTCAATCGCTTTCGCGATTCTGGCTTAGGCAAGCGCGAGCCCGACGCCGCAATCGCGCCGCCGCGGCCGAGGGGGACGAGCGAGCGGTTCGAGGATTGAGCTTGAAGAATACGACTGAGTCGGTCGAGTGGCGCGGGCCGCCGACGAGTCCCGCGCAATTGGCCGATCCGAGCCAAAAAGAAAGGCCGCCCTGGAGGACGGCCCTTCCATTGTCGCGACCGCGTAAAGATCGCTTCGAAGTCCTGGGCGCCTTACGCGCGGTCTAGCCTCGCGCGGATAATAACCCAGGTCTTCGAAATCCTTCGCGGCGATGGACAATGAGACACTGGATCACCTCCTTTCTGCTGTTAACGACCAGGCGAGAATAGGCCGATTCGGTTAACGGGAAAGCGCGCCATTGGCCGAAACTGGCCTTTGTCCCCGATCTTCTCAAATTGCAGACGGAAGGTTGGCGGCGCTTGCAAATAAGCCAGCGAACGTGGCAAGGATGCCTTCGTGCGCTAAAGGCCTGAAGAAGTCCATGAATTCGCCTTTGAATTGGGACGAGTTCCGCTTGGTTAAGGCGATCGCGGATTCGCGCTCGCTGGTCGGCGCGGCCGAGGCGCTCGGCTTGAACCATTCGACCGTGTTCCGCCGTCTCGGCGCGATCGAGGCGACGCTCGGCGCGCAACTCTTCGAGCGCTCGCGCGCCGGCTACGAGCCAACCCCGGCCGGCGAAGAAATGGTCGCGCTCGCCGCCTCGATGGCCGAATCGATCATCGAATTCGAGCGCCATGTCGCCGGCCGCGACGTCAAACCGACCGGCGAATTGCGCGTCACCACGGTCGACTCGGTCGCGGTTTACCTTCTCGCGCCGATGCTGGCGCGGTTTCGCGCCAGCTATCCCGGCGTCCATCTCGACGTGATCCTCGCCGCGCAAAATCTCAACCTGTCGCGGCGCGACGCCGACGTGGCGATCAGAGCCACCAACGAGCCGCCTGAAATCCTGGTCGGGAGGCGGATCGGGCCGATTCGCTGGGCGGTCTATTGCAGCCCGCAGCTCCTCGCCGAACTCGGCGGCGAGGCGATCGAAAAGGCGCCGTTCATCGGCTTCGGCGACAATTTCAGCGCCCATGTCGGCAAGAGATGGATGGAGCGCAAGATCGGCGCGAAGCGCCAAGTCTGGCGCGTCAATTCGGTCCTCAGCATGGCCGAAGCGGTGGCGGCCGGCGGCGGCGCCGGCCTCTTGCCTTGTTTCGTCGGCGACCATCGCGCCGATTTGGCGCGCGTCGGCGCGCCGCTGCCCGATCTCGACATCGATCTTTGGATTTTGACCCATCCCGATCTGCGCCAGGCCGCGCGAGTTCGCGCTTTCATGGAGATGGTCGGCGCCGATCTCGTCAAAGCGCGCAAGCTGCTCGAAGGCGCCTAGCGATCAGCCAATAAGACGGTACGGGCGCGTTGACCGCATGCCGTGGTTGCGACAGGCTCGCGACGCGGTCATTCATCGGGGGCGTCTCATGACCTACGAAATACGCGAGCCGGTTCTGCATTCGACGCCGATCGCCGATTTGCGACCGACGCAGATGACGGTCGGCATGCGGGAGGTGTCGGAGAAGCGTCAAGCCTGGCGCCAGCACGATGCGACGAAGCGCCTCGAATTCCTCCGCGCGCATATGATTCCGACGATCCTCGGGCCCGGCCGCGAGCATTTCGTCATCGATCATCATCATCTGGCGCGGGCGCTGTACGACGAGGGCCAAAAGGAGGTCTTCGTCACCGTCATCATCGACCTCTCGAAGCTGGACGAAGGCGCGTTCTGGACAGTGCTCGATTTTCGCGCCTGGGCCCATCCGTACGACGCGCGCGGTCGGCGGCGCGAATTCGCCGATCTGCCGAAATCGATCAAGGGATTGAAGGACGATCCGTTCCGCTCGCTCGCCGGCGAGCTGCGCCGCGTCGGCGGCTACGCGAAGGATACGACGCCGTTCTCGGAGTTCCTGTGGGCGGACTTCCTCCGCCGGCGGATCAAGCCCAAGGCGGTGGAGAAGGATTTCTCCACGGCGCTGGAGAAGGCTCTGGAGTTCGCCAAATCGCCCGAGGCGGAGTATCTGCCGGGCTGGTGCGGTCCGCACCAGCGGTAAGCAAGGGCAAGGTCGGCTCGGAGGGCCGCTCAGGCATTCCCTTCATTGGCGCGCAGCATCGCGCTACCGATTTCCGAAGATGACGGCCAATGGCCGCCTCGGCGGCCAGCGTGCTCGATGTAACTGTCCAATCGTGTGGGATCGGGCAATACCGGTTCTCCATCGCGGAGGTAGACCAACCCTTCCTTGCCGGCCGGCATCATTTTCACAAAGGATTCGGCTTGCTTGAGGACTTGTTTCATTTGGCGCGCGACCAAGGCGGCGTCGATCGAGGCAGTCACGGCCAGGTCCGCATAGTCGTCGGCGCGGTAGCGAGCGTTGCGACGGATTTCAGCGATGAGACTTTCCGGCGAATAGCCAGGGTCTTTGGCGACAGCGGCCCATATGACTGCGCCGAGCGGAATGTGGCGCTCATGTATGAAAAGCAAATCAAGGACATCGCGCGGTTCGCGCCGTCCAGCCGCAGCCAATGCTTTGTTCGTCGCGAGATCGAAAACGTGAAGCCTGTAACCGAATAACGCGTCGCGCACCGCTGGAAAAAAGCGAAAGTCGCTGTCGCGCGCCCATTCAAATCTGGCGCTCTCCCCGCTGCGCGTGGCGACGGCGGCGTAGAGTCCAGGCTCGCGCCGCAGCCATTCTACGGCGAAGCCATTTTTTTTAAGCAGCGTTGCATCCGCCTCCGCGGCGAGCGCAACGCTCTCTTCGCGGTCGTGAAAAATGTCCACGTCTTCAGAGTATCGAGGCCCGTCGCGGTTGAGCGCAGCGGCGCCAGCGACGTAACTTTCAGGATTTCGGTGAGCGGCGAGGAGTGAGAGAACCTCTGCCTGTACCCTAGAGAGCGGCACGGCAGGCCTCTTCGATCCGCGCCGCCAACGGGCGCGCCTGCATACCGCCTTCGCGACGTAAGCTCTCGGCCACGACCAGAGCCTGAGCGATGGTCGGACGGTCCGAGGGCTTGCGACTCCACAGAAACTTAGCGCCGAATTCCGCGAAGGCTTGATGATAAAGCGCAGCGACGCTCTCGGGCGCCGTCCGGCCCGCGCCGAGCTCCTTTAGGGCGTCAATATCGCGTTCGTCGGCCACGGTCGCTTATCCCTTCGGCCTGAACGCCTTGCACACGTCCGGGTTTGTCTCCAGCCGCGCGCCGCCGATGAGGTCGAGGCAATAGGGGATCGCCGGGAAGACCGCGTCGAGGCAGGTTCGGATGGCGCTTGGCTTGCCGGGAAGATTGACGATGAGGGACGATCCGCGCGTGCCGGCGAGTTGGCGCGACAGGATCGCCGTCGGCACTTCGAGGAGGCTCCTGGTCCGCATCAATTCGCCGAAGCCGGGCAGCAGGCGCTCGCAAACCGCTTCGGTCGCTTCAGGGGTCACGTCGCGGGGCGCCGGCCCGGTGCCGCCGGTGGTCAAAATCAGCGAGCATTTTTCGATATCGGCGAGATCGCGCAGCGCCGCTTCGATCGCCGGCCGCTCGTCCGGGATGAGACGGCGCACCGGTCGCCACGCCGTCGCGAGAATTGCGGCGAGCGCCGCTTCGATTCCCGGGCCGCCCTTGTCTTCGTAAACGCCTTGGCTGGCGCGGTCCGAGACGACGACCACGCCGATCGGGATCGGGTTCATGCGCCAATCTTACTGCAAATCGAGCGCCGTCGTCAGGTCGCCAGCGGCGGCGTCCCGCGGGCCCAGCGGCTGCACGCCGAAGCGCGTCTCGATCAGTTTCAGAATGGCGGTCGTGTCATAAACCGTGTGATCGACGAAGCCCTTTTTGGCGAACGGAGAAATGACGATGGCCGGCACGCGCGTTCCTGGGCCCCAGCGGTCGACCTTGGGCGGCGCGACGTGATCCCAAAGCCCGCCATTCTCGTCATAGGTGACGATGATCAAACTGTCCTTCCAGAGCGGGCTTTGCTGGATGAGCCGCACCAGCAGCGCCGTGTGATATTCGCCGGCGAGCACGCTGGAATAGCCGGGATGCTCGTTATCCTCGCCGCTCGGCTTGAAGAAGACGACCGGCGGCAATTCGCCCTTCTCGATCCCCGCGATGAAATCCGTCTCGTCCCTGAGATGCGCTTTGGCGCCTGGCGTTCCGAGCGCGTAATGGGCGAAATAGGCGAAGGGCTGGTGATGGAACTGGAACAGCGGTCCCGGATGGCCGGCGACGGCGGCGTCCCACCCGCCGGAATACCAGGCCCAGTCGACGCCCTTTTCATCGAGCCGGTCGCCGATCGTCACGCTGTTCTGGACGGGCAAAAGGAGGTCAGGCTTGACCTTCGCCGGATGCGGGCCATTGAGCGGCAGCAGCGTGTTGACGGCGTAGCCGTCAGGCGTGACCGCGCCGTCCTTGACCAACTCGCCTTTATCATCGAGCCGCGCAACCAGCGAAGCTGGAGCGCCGTCGTAGCGGGGCGCGCAGGCGCAGATCATGAAAATATGATTGAAGAACGAGCCGCCGAAAGCCGCGTGATGGAAATGGTCCATCAGCGTGAATTCCTTGGCGTAGCGCCAGAGCGGCGCGACCGAACCGTCGAAGTAGCTCATGACGAGGCTGCCGGCGTCGGTCCAAGCGACGTACTTGTCCATCTTGCCGCCGTCGATCTGCAATTGCTCTTGGTAATACCGGTGAACGGCGTCGCCCGTGACCTGTTCGAGGCCGGCGTAAGGTTCTGAGCGGAAGGGGCCGTTCGGCAGGCCGATCGGGAAACGCGTATCGATGGCCGGCTGCTTGGTTTCCGGGTCCCTCGCCTCGGTGTTCCGGACCGGCGGCAGCTTGTCATAGGGCTTGCCGTCGCGATCGACTTGAGTCGCCGCCGCGCCGGCTTCGCCGATCCCCTCGGCGCCGGGAAACAGGCCGTAGAGATTGTCGAAGCTGCGATTCTCGAGATAGAGGACGATGATGTGATTGATCTTGTCGAGGCCCGGAACGGGCTTGGGCGCTTCTTGCGCGGCGCCCGATCCGACCGAGAGGGCCACGCCGGCGAGAAGGGCGGCGAATCCGATCTCCGGCCGTCGAATTTTCATGGGCGCTGCTCCTGTCGTCCTTTTCGCAATTTTGTCGCGCAGGCGTGACGCGACGACGACGCAACGACTGATTAAGCCGCCATTGCTTCGCCGCTGCAATGACGAGCCTATCTCGGCGCGAGCGCGTTCAGCGCCTCCTCGACGCTGTGGAAGAGATGATCCGGCCCGAGCAGGCGCCTGAGGCCGAAACGCTCGAACGCGTCCTGCGCGCGGGTCGATTCGAGCCGGGCGAAGGCGATGTCGAGCCCTTGCTTGCGCAGCCGCGCAATCGCGGCGGCGAGCACCTGCGCCGCTGTGAAATCGACCTCGACGACATTCGCCGCTTCGATCACCAGCAGCTTGACGTCCTTATGCGCGTTGACCAATTGCTGCAGCGCCTGATCGAAATCATAAGCGTTGAGGAACGAGAGCGGCGCCTGGAACCCGACGACCAGCGCGCCGGACGTCGTTTCGCCTTCCGGCGCCAGATCTTTCGGCCACCAGATCGAGGTGCCGGGAAGGCGAACGAACTCGATCGGCCGCGCCCGCGTCGTCGTCCAGATGCCGTGCAGCAACGACAGGATGATGCCGAGGCTGACGCCCTGTTGAATCGGAAAGATCAGGATGGCGATCATCGTCGCGACGATCAGCGCGAATTCGGCCCGGCTCTGGCGCCAGACTGCGGCGAAGGTGTTAACGCGAATGATTCTTTGGGCGACGAACAACAGTACGCCGGCCAGCGCTGCATAGGGCGCATGAGTGAGGAGCGCTGCGCCGAACGCGGCGAGGAGGAGCACGATGGCCGCGCAGATAAGCGACGCGCCTTGCGAGCGCCCGCCGGTCTCGACCACGATTGCGGTGCGCGGCGGGCTGGCGTTGAGCGGAAAGGCGCCGATGAAGCCGGCGAGGAGGCTCGCGGCGCCAGCGCCGATGAAGTCGCGGTTCACGTCGACGCCTTTGTCCGGGTCGCCGACAAAGGCCCGCGTGGTCGCCGCGGTCTGCACCATCACGATGAGGGCGACGATCACCGCGAGCGGGGCGATCCTCAAGATGTTGTCAAGGCCGATCTCGGGCGCTGCGACCCGCAGGCGAACCGCGCCGAGCTCGCCGATCGTGGCGACGCCCTTGCCTTCGAGGCCGAACAAGGCGACGAGGATCGTCGCAACGGCGAGGCCGATCAGCGCGGAAGGAATGCGCGGATTGATCCTCTCGCCGATGAGCATGGCGGCGAGCACGCCCAAGCCGATGACGAATGTGAGAAGATTGGCCCGCGGCAGCGCCGCCGCGAGCGCGGCGAGCTTATCGACGAAGGAGCCTTCCGGCGCCGGAACGCCAAGCACGGCCGGCGCTTGCGACAGGATGATGTGGCCGGCTATGCCGGCCAGAAAACCGGTCGTCACCGGGATCGACAGGAGGTCGGCGATCCAGCCAAGCCGGAACAGGCCGCCGAGCAGCACGAGGCCGCCGACCATTAGCGCCAGCGCCATGGCGAGCGCGGCGTAATCGGGCGAGCCCGCCGCTGCGTAAGCAGCAAGCGAGCCGGCGAAAATCGGCGTGATCGTCGAATCAGCGCCGACCGACAGCGCCCGGTTCGCGCCGAAAAGGGCGAAGCCGACCGCGCCGGCGATGATTGCGACAAAGCCGATCTCGGGCGTGAAATTGCCGAGCCGCGCCGTCGCCATCTGCTCCGGGATGGCGATCGCCGCGAGGGTCAGCCCGGCGACGAGATCGGGACCGAGATCGGCGGGACGCCAGCCGGCGAAGCCGCGAAAGAGCGGCCACAGTTTCGGCGTCGCAGCCAGGCGGCCGTCCTTAATCATGGGTCGAGCCCCCGCGCGAGGCGATCTTTTAAATCACCGCAGCGTCATAGGGCGTGATTTGCCAGGCGCCGTCAATCGCTTGGGCGCGGGCTGAGCCGGGCGTCGCGCGCGTCATGACAGGGAAAGCCGCCTCGGCTAGCGTGTCGGCTGCGCTAAGGCTTCGAGCGCTTCGGAGGCGCTGAGTGATCACCCGTCGGCTCGCTGTCGCGATCGGCCTTCTTTTCGCGGTCGTCGGCGCGCAATGGCCGGAATTCGCGCAGCAATATCGTCAGCGCCTCGGCGGCGCGCTCGACGAGCTCAACCGGATGATCGCCGAGTTCGACGCTGAGGCGCAGAGGCAATCATTGACCCGCGAGCAGGGCTTATCGCGGCTCGAGCGCAACGACGATCCGCTCGCCCGCGAGCGGGCCGAGGCGATGACTGAGGAGGTCGACCGGGCCGAGCGCCTGTCGCGGCAGAAGCAGGCCTTCGCCGAGGCTGGGCCGGTGACGCGGCTCGTCGCGCTGATCGAGAATTTTGATCCGGCGACGATGGCCCAAGCCTGGCGCGACTTCGAGCCGGCGCTGCCTGTAACGACTGAGGCCTTCGTCATCGGCGCAGCCGGATTGGTCGTCGGCTGGAGCCTAACCCATCTCGTCGCCTGGCCGATCCGCAAGCGCTGGCGCGGCCGACGCGGCCGCCGCGTCGCCTGAGGTCAAGCCGCCGTCCTGCCGACGCCGACCGGGCAGGAGACGCCCGTGCCGCCTAGGCCGCAATAGCCGCCGGGATTCTTGGCGAGATATTGCTGGTGATAGGCTTCCGCGAAATAGAAGGGGCCCGCCTCCTCGATTTCGGTCGTGATCGGCCCATAACCTTGCGCCTTCAAGGCTTCGCCATACGCCTTTGCCGAAGCCTTGGCCGCGGCGAGCTGCGCCGGGCTGGTCGCATAGATGGCGGACCGGTATTGCGAGCCGACGTCGTTTCCTTGGCGCATGCCTTGGGTCGGATCGTGATTCTCCCAGAAGAGCCGCAACAAGGTCTCGTAGGACATCGTCTTGGGATCGAAGACGACGAGCACCGCCTCGGCGTGCCCGGTGCGGCCGGTGCAGGTCTCCTCATAAGTCGGGTTCGGCGTAAAGCCGCCGCTATAGCCGGCGGCGGTGACGTAGACGCCCTCGCCCGCCTGCCAGAATTTGCGTTCGGCGCCCCAAAAGCAGCCCATTGCGAAAATCGCCGTCTCGAGGCCGGCCGGATAGGGCCCTTTCAGGGGACGGCCATTGACGAAATGGGTCTCGGCGGTGGCGATGGGCGCGCCGCGTCCAGGCAGCGCCTCGGCGGCGCTGGCGGGCCGGTCGGCCTTGCGCAGGAAATTGAGCATGTCCGCCTCCTTGCGGGATCTGGCGCCAAGATAAGCCGCCGCGCGGGTCGGGCCTAGCCCTGATGCAATGACGAAAGGCGCGGCAGGGGCCCCGCTTTTTCGCGGCGGTCGCGCTTTTGTTACAAAGCCGAGCGCCAGCGGTCGCGCTCGGAATAGCCGATCGGCGGCGGACGCTTGCGCAAGGCGTAGAGCAGGGCCAGGCCGAGGACGCCGAGCGCCGCCCAGGTCGGCGCGAGCAGCAAGTGAAGCAGGATCGGGTCCCAAAGGAGAGGATGGACCTGGCGCTCGATGAAGGGCTGCAGCAGCGGCATCTTGTTCGGAAAGGCCCAATAGAGCGTCTCGCCGAGCGGGGTGAAGATGACATGGCTCGCCGCGATCGAGCGCGCGCCGTCGATCACCGCGGCCGCGAAAGCGCCGGCCAGGAGCGCCAAACCGATCAGCCGCCCGATGAACCGCATGCGCCGAACTTCGCTCCGCCTCGAAACGCCGCCGTCTTAATCAGACCGCCGGGGCGCTGTCCATCGCTAGGAACTCCGGATTGCATTGCGGCGCTCCCGCGGTAAATTGAAGCCGGCAATTGGCCGCCCCGCGCCAGGTTGGGGCCGCGCTTCGGTGGAGACGCGCCGATGGTGAAATTGCCGCCGCCGGTCTGGACGCTGGTCTATCTGGCGATCGCGGCGGCGATCAGCGCGCTGTCCGGCTGGCCGCGCCTGCCCGGCCTGCCGATCGGCTGGCTTGGCGCGCTGCTGGTCGTGCTCGGCGTCGTTCTGTCGGTGACGGCGGCCCTGCTGTTCCGGCGCGAGGGGACCGAGCTCAACCCGATCTCGGCGACCAACAGCAAACTGGTGACGTCCGGGCCGTTTCGGTTCACCCGCAATCCCATGTACCTCTCGCTGCTGATCGTCAGCCTCGGCGTCGCCATCTGGATCGGCGCCTGGCCGATGCTCCTCGCCCCGCTCGCAACCTTCGCCACGGCGAATTGGGTCCATATCCCTTTCGAGGAGGAGAAAATGCGCCGTCAATACGGCGAAGCGTTCGACGCCTATACGCGCAAGGTCAGGCGCTGGGTTTAGGGCGAGCCGCGTTCCAATTTCGGAGGCGATTTTCCTGAGGGCCTTTTGCCGGCCGAGCGCCGTCCTGACCTTTAGCCGGGGCGCTACGAACGGCTCCGCCCCGGCTCCGGAAGCCGCCTCATCCGCCGCCCAGCGACTTGCGCCAGCGCAGCGGGTGGTGTTATGCGCGCATCCCTCGCCTGACGGGCGATGTGGAGGGGTGGCCGAGCGGTCGAAGGCGCACGCCTGGAAAGTGTGTATACGGGAAACCGTATCGCGGGTTCGAATCCCGCCCCCTCCGCCATGTCAAGCTAACAAGCAGCTGATATTGCTATTATATTTCGCAGATTTTACGGGCGGCCCCAATATAGGCCCAATTCGATTAGTCCGCCGGGCCAAACTCTATTCCACCGGTTCGCGGCGATCAGCCGTCCTAAGCTTGGGACATATTTCTTCGCAAAAAGACTTGGGGGCTATCGTACTGTCGCTACTTTCCGCCGTTCTTCCATGACGATGGTGGTAGCGGTTTCGATCGTCTTCGCGTCCATATTGTCGTTGAGGGTAAGGCGCGCTTGAAGGGGCAGGCCGGCACCGTAGACCTCTTTGACTTGCTGCCTGGGGCCACTGCACGGCCCCTGCATGGCGATTGCGATCGTGAGCGCGTCAGACCGTCCGTCATCAAGGCGGCGCGCGGCCGCTTGGAAACAAGCGATTAAATTACCCGTCGCGACTTTCTGTTCGGCATCGGTGCTCGTGGTAGTAGGGACGCAAGCCCCCAGGGCCGCGCACGCCAATAAGACCGCCCCAGCGGATACGGCTCCCGTTCTCATTCTAGCCCCCACCATCCCGCGCCTACTTTCAGGACCTTTCCGATGAAAGCACAGTGCACGGGCGCCAGCAAATTCTCCCCCTCGCCGAGGGCCGCGAAGAATCGAAATCTGTTGTCAAATCCGCCTGCTTTTCAAGCGCGCTACGTACATGGCAGGGTGCAAATTGCATTGCATTTCATAGGTTCGCACCGCTCTAGCCGTCTTTCATAAGTGCGCCAGTGCATCCCCTTCGGCTTCGGCGGGACCGACCCGTCAAGCGCAATGTAGTCTGAGCCGCCGAGTCGGTAACGGATGTCTTGCGCGCGTGAGAGGGCGCGATCGTGCCAATTCTCGAATTGAGAGCCGTAAACGACTTGGCGGCCCCCGGCCTGCCGACTGAGAAAGCGCTTGCCTCCTAGCGGAAGCCAAAGGACCGATGCGTCACGTCCTCGGCCGGCTCCGTTCCGCCGCGCTCTTCGATCCATCGGGCGAGCGCCGCGCCATTTGCCCGCCCCCTCGGCCTCGATCAGGCCCTAATACCGACCCCAATATTTTACTGCGCTTGCCGGAGACTTCAAGAGACATGGACGGATAGCTAACAGCGCAATGCACTGTAATCAGCGCTGTTTTGGAAACGGTGGCGGACACGTTGAAATCGAGACGGCGGCTTAGAAAGGCGGACGCCCCCTCCGCCGGCGTCCAAGGGTCCATTCCGCCGCAGACCCAATTCGATTCGCCCCGAAGACCGGCCGCCACCGCCGAAGGAGATGCGTCGTCGATTCGCGTCGTGGTCGATTTCGGCGGAGCTCGCCAGACCATGGTCAGGATGCGTTACGAATGCGCAAAGCCTCGATGACGACGGCAAAGGCCGGAGACATCTGGCGTCTGCTCGGATAGTACAGATGGTAGCCTGAGAAACGGGGGCTCCATTCGTCAAGGAGAAGCGTCAACCGCTCCTCGGCGATGTGATCGCGCACCAGGTTTTCGGGAACATAGGCGATCCCGTACCCGCTCAGAGCCGCGTCGATTATGGGCAGCGTCGAGTTGAAGGTCAGTTGCCCGTCGACTCGGACCCGCAATTCGCGACCCTCCCTCGCAAATTCCCAGGCGTAAAGCCCGCCGATCGTCGGCTGCCTCAAATTGATGCAGAGGTGATGGACGAGCTCCCGCGGCGCCTCGGGAGCGCCCCGCCGCCTTACATAGTCGGGGGAGGCGACCGCGACGAGACGCCAGTCCTCGCCGATGCGTATGGCGATCATGTCCTTGTCGATGCTCTCACCCAGACGCACGCCGGCGTCGAAATGCTCTTCGACGATGTTGCGCATCGAGTTGTCGCTGTGAAGCTCGACCCGCACGTCGGGATAGTCGCGCAGCACCGGCTTCAGCTTGGGCCACACCGTGGTCCGGAGCGCATGGTCCGAAAGCGTGATGCGCACGGAACCCGCCGGCTTGTCGCGGAACGCAACGAGACTGGCGACATCGGCCTCGATCTGTTCGATGCGGGGCGCAAGCGAGTGGAATAAACGCGCGCCCGCCTCGGTCGGCGCGACGCTTCGCGTCGTGCGGGTCAGGAGACGCACGCCGAGACGGGCTTCGAGCTGCTTGATCGTGTGGCTCAAGGTCGATTGCGATGTGCCGAGCTTGGCCGCGGCCTTGGTGAAGTTCCGCTCGCTCGCGACCTCGAGAAACCAGAGCAGGTCCTTGATGTCCTCGCGCTGCACGAACGCCTCCGCCATTCATATCGCAGACCGATAAGTCCATGCGGATTATACCGCCTAATCAGAGGGGCGGCCCAGGGCTAGATTCCCCGTCGTTGGTCCGAACCTGATCGGGCTGCGAGCCGAAGGAATCGCCCATGCGCGCCGCCGTTCTCCATGGTCCGGGCGACATTCGCTGCGAGGATGTCCCCGAGCCCAAAATCCTCTTTCCGACCGACGCCATCATCAAGCTCTCGGCGACCTGCATCTGCGGCTCGGATTTGTGGCCCTACCGGGGGCTTCAGGACCTGAGCGGGCCGATGCATATGGGCCACGAATATTGCGGGATCGTCGTGGAGGCGGGCGCCGAGGTGCGAACCGTGCGCCCGGGCCAGTTCGTCGTCGGCTCGTTCTGCATTTCGGACAATACCTGCCCGCATTGCCGATTCGGCTTCCAATCCTCCTGCGTGCATCGCGAGTTCATGAGCGGCGCGCAAGCCCCCTATGCGCGGGTTCCGCTCGCCGACGGCACGCTCGTGGCGGCGAGCGAGACCCCCTCCGACGATCTCGTCCCGCATTTGCTCGCGACGTCCGACGTGCTGGGCACAGGCTGGTACGCGGCCGACGCCGCCGATGTTCGCGAAGGATCGACCGTCGTGGTCGTCGGCGACGGCGCCGTCGGACTCATGGGCGTCCTCGCGGCCAAGGAAATGGGCGCCGAGCGGACCATCGCCATGAGTCGGCACGAGTCGCGGCAGGACCTCGCGCGCGGCTACGGGGCGACCGACATCGTGGCCGAGCGCGGCGACGAAGGCGTCGCGCTCGTGTTGGAATTGACCAAAGGCGTCGGCGCTGACTCGGTTCTCGAATGCGTGGGAACGCCGGAATCCATGGCCCAGGCGCTCGCTTGCGCGCGACCCGGCGGAACGGTCGGTTATGTCGGCGTTCCCCACGGCGTCGCTCTCGACGGGCGGCAGCTCTTCTACGGCCAGAAGCGCATGCTGGGCGGGCCGGCGCCCGTGCGGCGCTTCCTCCCCGATCTCATGGACCGCGTGCTGAAGGGCAAGATCAAGCCCGGCAAGGTCTTCGATCTCGAACTGCCGCTCGCCGAAGTCGCCGAAGGTTACCGCGCAATGGACGAGCGGCGCGCGATCAAGGCGCTGCTCAAGGTCTGAGCCGAAGGGGACCGGCCGGCCGAGCCCCCGCGCCTCCGGACCCTGAAATGGAGAAGCGAACATGAAAGACGAGCCGACAAACGCGAGACAGTCCTTCGGCGACATCGCGCCCCATCTGGCGGCAATCACCGACAAGACCTTGTTCGGCGACGTCTGGGAAGACCCGGCGCTTTCGCCGCGCGACCGCAGCCTGGTGACCATCGCGAGCCTGATTTCGCTCTATCGGGTCAACGAGCTGAAGTTTCACCTGAAGCGGGCGATCGATAACGGCGTTACGCGCGAAGAGGTCGTCGCCGCCATCACCCATCTGGCGTTCTATGCCGGCTGGCCGCCCGCCATGACGGCGTTGCAGATTGCGCGCGAGGCCTTCGCGGAAGTCGCGTCATGAGCGGGTGGCGTCGGGCCGAGATCGAGAAGATCGCTCAAACAGACGATCTTCACATCGCGCCGTTTCGGGAAGACGGGAAGACTTACGGCACGCCGACCTGGATATGGTCCGTCGTCGTCGACGGCGAACTCTATGTGCGGGCCTATAACGGGCAAAGCTCCCGCTGGCGCCAAGCCGCCTTGCGGCAGAAGGCGGGACGCATCATGGCGGCGGGAATGACAAAGGACGTCGTCTTCGAGCCGGTCGAAGGGCCGATCAACGACCACATTGACGAAGCCTACCGCGCGAAATACCGCGACAGTCCCTATCTTGCGCCAATGATCGGCGCGCGCGCCCGCTCGGCGACGGTTAAGATCACGCCGCGGGATCAAGCGTAGCCGAATCCTACCGCCGCGGGCCGTCGCTTTTAGGAGAAAGCTCATGCCGCACGTTGTCGTCAAAATGTATTCCGGCCGTTCAGAGGAGCAGAAGCGGAAGCTCGCTGAGGCGGTGACGAACGCCGTCATGGCGATCACCGGCAATGGCGAGGACTCGATCTCCGTCCGCATCGAGGACGTTGCGGCGTCGGATTGGACCGAGAAGGTCTACAAGCCGGATATCGAGAACGGGGCCGGCAAGCTCTACAAGCGGCCCGGCTATGGCCCGCTTGCCTCCAGCGAGCCATAGGAGAACGCCGATTGGAAAGGCGAAAGCTGGGTCAAGGACTCGAGGTGTCGGCGCTGTCGCTCGGCGCCATGGGCGAAGCCATAGATCGTTCCGCTGTTTGGCACGCGCAAAGTCGAGCGCTTCGAGGAGAATATCGGCGCGTTGCGTGTGAAATTGAACGAAGACGATCTGCGCGAGCTGGACGACAGCCGAACGACCATCCTGGTTCAGGGCAATCGTTATCCCGATGAGCACATGCGGCTGGTCGGACTCTGAGCCTGACGGCGGAGTTGCCGTTCTGGCAGGGAATTGCGAGCGGAATTATTGGAGCTCTTCGCCGAGCGCCGGACGCAAGGTCGCTCGGCTCGTCACCGACGATCCGATCGCTCCGCGAGAGCGATCGCCTTACGCAGGACCATGCCGGCCTTGGCGAGAGCTGATTTCGCCTGTTCGAGATCCATGCCGGTGATCGTCGTCAGAATCGCGAGCTTGACGTCATTGTCCGTTCGATTCAGCGCTTCCTGCGCCTGCTCCTCCGTACAGCCCGTCGCCTGCATGACGATGCGCGCCGCGCGCGCCAGGAGCTTCATATTGGTCGGCTTCAGGTCGACCATGAGGTTTTGGTAGCATTTGCCAATCCGGATCATGCTCGCGGTCGTCAGCATGTTGAGCACGAGTTTTTGAGCCGTACCTGATTTCATCCGAGTCGAGCCAGTCAGCACTTCGGGGCCGACGATCGGCAGAATCGCGATTTCGGCGATTCGCGCGATGCTGGAGCGCGGGTTGCAGGAGAGGGCGATCGTGGTCGCGCCCAGCGCTTTGGCGTAGGCGAGCGCCGCCCGCACGTAGGGCGTTCGGCCGCTCGCGGCAAGGCCGACGACGACGTCCTTCGCCGTGAGGCCGATGCGCTTCAGCGCGGCGACGCCCTCTTCCTCGACGTCCTCGGCGCCTTCCGTCGCGCTGACGAGAGCGTCCGCGCCGCCGGCGATCAACCCGATAACCATATCGGGAGGCACGCTGAAAGTCGGCGGACATTCGGCGGCGTCGAGAACGCCCAATCGACCGCTTGTGCCTGCGCCGACATAAATCAGCCGGCCGCCCTTCGAGAATGCGCCGACGATGCGGTCGACCGCGCGGGCGATCTCCGGGATCACTTTTTCGACGGCGTCGGGGACCGACCGGTCTTCGCGATTGATGACGCGCAGAATCTCCGCGGTCCCGAGCGTGTCGATGTCCATTGTGTTGGGATTGCGCTCTTCCGAGATGAGACGCTCGAGCTCGGACACCAGCGATTGCTGCTTGGCCGACAAGACGGACATGAAACGGAGCTCCGTGTGAGCGGCGGTCTCCCGCCGCCGCCAGCGGAAGAGCCCGGCCCAGCGGGCAGATTAGAACAACCCGGAGCCAGTGCCGATGTTTCCGTAGCCAGCAGCGGGCTGCCGGCCGACGGCGACAGCCAAACCGCGGTCAGCAGCCTACCGCAGCTCGTCAGGAGGCCATCGGCGGCGCGGCGCGCCGTCGCTCACGCCGCCGCGGCGCCCCGCCTCCCCCGACGGGAAATGGCCAGCGCCGCCGCCGCGACCGCGAGCGGGGCGAACGACGCCCAGGTGTCGGTTTCCGAGAAATTGTGAAGATCGGTCGCCGACCGAGATGCGCACGGCGGTCCTGGATTGGCCACGAGAGCGCCGCGGCTGTTCTTCAGAAGGTCAGGAGAGCCGCGCGGCGGCTCCCGCCGCGCCTACCAAGTCCGACGCCTCTGCCGAGCTGTTCCGCAAATGCGCATGCCTCCTTCTGCCGGGAAATACACGCGACAGACATGCATTCCTAGCAGCCGTCGTACATGGACTCGCCTTCGTAACACCAATTGTTAGAGTTGTGGCCGTATCCTCGGTAGAACGGGCCGTACCCGTAAGCGTAGCAGCCGGCGCCGGCGCAGCCCCATCCGTGAGTACGCCAATGGCCGCCGCGCCAATGGTCGCGCCAAGCGCTGGCCGACGCCGGCGTCGCCAGCGCGGCTGCCGACAGCGCCAACACAGCCAGTGAAGCGAGGGCTGTTCGTTTCAGTCCAGGGATCATCTCAGGTCTCCTTAAGCGATCGCGGTCGCTAGATCACGCAACTGCCCGCCGAAGCATTTGTTCAGCCGCGACCGGCGCCAGCCACTCGCACGGGTTTGAACTCGCCGAGATGGGCGGCGGAGATTCGACGAACGGGATCGGCTCGACGATGTGTCATCGCGCTGACGTGAAGAGCCCCTTACGGTCTGATTTGAGACGATGCTGGAGCCGGCCTCAATGGCTGGCGTTGAGCGGGCCCCCGCCGATGACAAGAACGGTCGCCGTCTTTTGCGCGCTGATCGTCGCGACGTCTTCTCTTGCGAAGACGCAAGGCGCCTCCCTTCGCAAGCTCGAATATACTGCGTGGCGTTCAACCTGCGGTCGAACGAGGGCTGGCGTTTGGAGCCGTGGATTGCCGGCGGTTGCGTTTACCGGGTCTACAATATCCGGACTGGCGAACTCATCCGGCAAGACGCGACGGCGCCGGGGCCTTGCGCGCTGGAATTGTCGCCGCCATTCGGGTCGTATCGTCGTTAGGCCGCTTTAATGGCCAGGGTTCCAGCGCGAGGCGCCCTCAGCCCGCCGCTTGCGTGGCGGAACTTTGCCTTTTCGCGGCGATTGGTCGTTCATGATCGACGATCCAATTGGCAAGCTCTTCGTGCATAAGAGGTATTTTTACGTCATCCGCGTGGAGGCCTGGCTTCCCGGTCCGCCTGAAGAATGGATGTCGGGCCAAGACCCTTATGGCGATAGGCACACCGTGAAATCCTCGGAGCTGCTCCCTTTATCAGAAGAACAGCAACGGCGGTTCGCGCCGATGTTCGAGAGAGGCAGGGTCATCGTAGGGCCCTGGCGTCAGCATGCCCGGTGAAGATCGAGAGAAGCGGATACGCGAACTCGCCTACGCTATCTGGCAGCAGGAGGGACGGCCCGAAGGACGAGCGGAGGAGCATTGGCGTATGGCGGAGACGGCGGTCGAAGCGATGGAGCGCGCCGAAGTCGAGATCACGCTGCAGACTGACGGCGTGCCGAAGGATAAGCGGCCGTTCCCCGACACGCGAGCGCCGCCGACGAGTTAACGGCGTCCGGCAAGCGGGCGCGATTTACGTCAAGTGTGCGCCTCGAGCCACAGCATGCTCGAAGGTTTCGTGTTCAAATCGGCTGCTCGATTCGAGGAGCCCCTCGCATGCTCGCTTTGCTGGCCGCCGGTATGATCGGATTGATCGCAGCTTACGTCTTTTCGTTGTGGCCGGTCGATGACGACGCAAAGACCTCCGGATGAGCGAGAGGCGCGCGAACGCCCCGTTTTGGCTGCGCTCGTCAACGCCGCCATCTTAATCCTTCTGTTTATCCTGTCTCGTTTCGTTCGGGCGATGTGGAGCGAGACGGCTGGAGATGTCAGCTACTGGTTGCTGGCCTGTTACCTGTGGGGATTGCTCGCCGCCTGGCGCGTCGACCTTTTTCGCTGGATCAGGAACCCGGATACGTCCTTCGTCCTCAACATGATCGTTCGGGCGGCCGCGAGTTTTGCGATCATCACCGGGCTTCGCATCGCGACGGCCCCGCTTATCGTGGAGATTGTCAAACGCGTGAGCTGAAGCGGGCGGCGCCAGCCCGGCCGCCGCATCAGCCGCCGGCGCCGGATCGTAGATGGCCGCGTAAGCCGTTTATCAGCGATCAAAGTTCTCGGGCGGACCGCCTTTGAGGTCAGATCTGGCGTCCAAATCCCATCAAGTGGTTGATAATATTGGATAAAGGCCTGTCACGGTCTCGTGACCGCATGTGAAGGCCGCCTCAGAACAATCGCTGCCGCTTTTCGTTGAATAGCGGTTGCCCCAGCAGGAGGACAACATGTACGAGCATCTCAGAAAGACCGCGATTGCGTCCGTTGCGGCTCTGTCCCTTTCGGCGGCGGCCATGTCTTCGCCGGCTTTGGCTTTTGGCGGCCATACCTGGCACGGGCACGGCGGCTGGCATGGCGGTTGGGGCAGCGCGGCCGTGGGCGCCGGCGTCGGCTTAGCGGCTGGCGCGATTGCAGGCGCGGCGCTGTCGGCGCCTTATTATGGTTACTACGACAGCGGCTACTGCGATCCGTACTACGGATGCGGCTATGCCCCGAGCTACGGCTATACGAGCGGCTATTACGGCGGCGACTTTGGCCCGCAATATCCCCTCGCGCCGCAATATCCGTACTACACGACAGGCGGAAATGCGGGCGGCGCAAACTTTCCGCCATGAGTGCTGAAAAGCGAGCGATCGTAGGGATAGCAAGGCTCGGCCCCGCCTGTCTTCGGCGGGGCCGAGTTTTATTATCGTCAAAGGGACGCTGACGGCTGCATTGCTGCAACGCGATAAGGAACAAGCTTCGTTGTCGCGGGGTTCGAAAGCCGGATGGAGGAGGTTGCGATGGGCTTTGGTCGAGGAATTCTCCTTTGGCTAATCGGCGTGCCGATCCCGATCATCATATTGATTGCGCTGCTTTGGCATCACTAAGCGCGCCGCTTGACCGCGCGATCCAGTCGGGATTCTGGAACAGGCGGCCGTTCAATCGGTTAGGATCGGCCGGGGGATAATCGGAGACGCGGATGAAGCATTTGCTCGCGTTCGCATCAGTTGGCTTCTTGGCCTTTTCAGGCGCTGCTTTCGCCCAAAGCTCGTCGACCGAAACGCCTGGGCATGAAATGCAGGAGAACGGGCCGGCGAAGGGCAGTCCCGGCGCGTCGGACTATGCGCCCGGTCACGAAAAGGGCCTGACGGAGGGCCGCTCGAGCGCCACCGACGCGGATCGTGACAGGGACGACGCGACGCGGAAAGGCTCTTCCGGCGGCATGACTCGCGACAAAAATACGAGCACGTCGAAGATGAAGTAGGCCGGCGGCGCTTTATCTTTGGTACGAAGATCCGGTCCGCCGATCTCGTCCGCGACGAGCTAAGCTATGGGGGATCATCGAAAGACCCGAATGACCGGCTCCGTTCCGGAGCCGGTCAATTTCATTATGGAGACGCGCCGGGGACCTTTTTACGCCGCCTGCGGCCGTCTCGCCAGAACTTCTCGTATAGCTTGCAGCAACTGGTCCGGGCGATAAGGCTTTTCGATGACCGGGGCGAGCGCCCGCAATTCGCTGTCGGTCTCATAGCCAGTGGCGATGATGACCCCGACCTCCGGACGATTGCTTTTGATCCACTTCACCAGCCCGACGCCGTCGGCGGGCTTCGGCAGCATGATGTCCAACACCGCGACGTCGATGCGCGACCAGGAATGGAGCGCCGTCCGCGCTTCGGCGAGGTTGGACGCTTCGATCACGCCATAGCCGGCCTCGCGCAAGCGCCGGGAAACGTCCATGAGTATGAGGTATTCGTCTTCGACGAAGAGAACCGTCCCCTGGCCATTTCGGCCGTTGGATTGAGGCGCCATGCGGTCAAACTCGGCAATTTCGCGGCGGTAAAACCCATCAACGCCCGAGCTCGCGCTCGGGTTCCAAGGCTAGATCGCGTCCGCCGATTGGGCGGATCAGCCCCACAGTCCGGCGACGCCGGCATAGAGTCTCAACGCTACGGTCACGATCATCACCGCGACCGCGAGGACAGTGCGGCCGCCGGCGAGCTTGAAGGGCGGCGGCAGGCGCCGGGCGAGGAGAAAAAGAAAGCCGAGCACGACCGGCAGCAGAAGCACGTTCATCACCTGGACGCCGACTGAAAGGGTCACCAGGTTTGCGCCGGAAGGACTATGGCCCCGCTCAAGATCAGGATGAGAGCATAAACCGTATAGAACCAAGGCGCTCCGGAGGCTGTGCTCCAACGAATGGCGGTAGCCGAAAAGCTCGCCAAGGCTTCGCGCCGCCGTCAGCGTAACGACGATCGCGGCGACCAGCGACGCCCCGGACACGCCCAGCGCGAAAGCGACGCGCCCGACTCTTTCGCCCAGCACCGGCGTCAGCGCTCCGGCTATGGCTTGCATCGTATCCGGAGACGAGCCCGCGCGTCGACCCGGTACTTGGCGATGTACATCGCGGCGTAGAGGTCCGGATGCTGGTCAGGGATGGCGGAATCCGAGATTATTCTCGCCGTAGGTTTTTCCGTCGACCGCGCAGTCGCGCTTCTTGGACATCACATCATACTGCTGTTCAAGCGGCAGCCATGCCGTGGGGAGCGCTTCACTTTCGGCGGCGCTGGTGGCTATGCGACGGCGGACCGGTTCGGCCTTGGCGAGGCCGGCGCCTGCATTCGCCCGCTTCCCTCTTAGCGTCTCAGAAAATATTTTGTGATCTTGTCCGCCGGCGAGCTTTCGATGCGCACGATCGAAGATATTATTGAAGACGCCCAGCGCATGGTCGCGGAGACCCTCCGCGAGGCGTTCGCTGTCGGCGGGTCGGAGGCCGCGGTCGAGATCAGGGCGAGAGCGGAGGCGCTTTTCGAGCCGATCGCCGAACCCGTCCGCGATCTCCCGAGGCGCGCCGAAACCCCGCGGGCGGCGGGCGAGCCCGCGCACCGTCAATCGCAGCGCCAGCCCGCCGGCAAGCCGAGTATGCGCGCCATTCTTCTGGGCGCAGCCGCGCTCCTCACGTTGGCGCTCGCCCATGCCCGCGCGGCGCGAATCCTTCCGGCCTGCGCCTTGCTGCTCGGCCTTGGCGCTTTGCTGCAGAACTGGAGCGACGAGAACGGCGAGCCGGAGTGAAGGCGTCTTGGATTCGCCCGGCGCTGCGGCTATGCCCGGCGCGGCGGGGCGATCTGCTCGAACGTGCATTGCCGCGGCGCCTTGTCGGGTCGCCACCGCAGCAGCTTCGCTCCATGCCGGAAACGGCCGCCCGTCACATGGTCGAAGCGGACTTCGACGACGAGTTCCGGCCGCACGGGCTCCCATTCGCCGCTGCGCTCCGTGCTCCAACGGCTCGGCCCGCCAGGCGCCTTGCCGGTAAATCCCGGCGGCTGACGCAACCTCTCCAAGCGCTTTGTGAGGAGCGGCCGCTCGCGATCGGCGATAGTGGACGTGAAGCCGACATGATCAAGCTTGCCCTCTGCGTCATAAAGGCCAAGCAGCAGCGAGCCGACTTCGCGGCGGTCCGCTTCATAGCGAAAACCGCCGATCACGCAATCGGCCGTGCGCAGCCGCTTCACCTTCACCATATCGCGGCGCCCGCTTTCATAAGCGCCGTCCAGGCGCTTGGCGACGACGCCGTCTGTGCCGAGTTCCGAAGCCGCGAGCCAGCGCTTCGCCTGCGAAAGATCGCGCGTATAGGGCGTCAGGACGAGTTGCTTCGGCGCGGCGATCTTTTTGACGAAAGCTTCGAGCGCGGTGCGGCGACGAATCAGAGGCGCCGCCAGCAAGACTTCGCCTGTCGGCGATAAAAGCATGTCGAACAAGACCAGCCGCGCCGGCGTTTCGCGGGACAATTTGCGGATGCGGCTTTCGGCCGGGTGAAGCCGCATTTGAAGCGCGTCGAAAGACGGTCGGCCGTCGATTTCGATGATCAGCTCGCCGTCCAACACGAAATGTTCGACGGGCAGCGCAACGAGCAGGGCGGCGATTTCCGGAAAGAAACGGCCAAGCGCTTTTCCCGACTTGGCGCGAAGATCGACCGCATCGTCCGCCTTGAAGGCGAGGCAGCGGAAGCCGTCCCATTTGGGTTCGTACTGCCAGGGCCCGCCGTCTGCAGGCAGCGCCTCGGCAGAGCGCGCCTCCATCGGCGCCGTATCAATCGGCAGGGCGAACAAGGGTTCGGCTGACGCGCGGCCTGCGTCGGCGCGCGCGCTCGACCTGGCTTTGATCTTGCGAGGTATGCCGCTCTTCATCTGCCTAAGGCCGGCTTCGCCGGACGAGACCTAGCTAGGCGACAACCTGGGATGAAGACGTCGGTTCCCGCGCCTCGCCTGCCGCCCTCTCGCCGCTCAGAATGAAAGACGCCGTCCGTAACGGCGCGCTCACATTCTCGCCCCCCGCCAATGATGACGAATACGCGCCCGAGGAGGCGGCATGCCGACGTAGATCGTGATCGGCGCGGAATAGATCGGGGGCGCGTGAGGGACGTGATTGGCGTCCCCCAGCAGCAATTGCAGCGTATGCTTGCCGCGCGGCAGGGTGATCGTCGCCTCGGTCTGCCCGGCGCCGAAATGGAGATGGTTCTCGTCGCTCGGGATGGGTTGATCGAGCGCCGGCAGCGCCGCGTCAACAAGAAGGTGATGATGGCCTGAATTGGCTTTCTCGACGCCTGCCGGCGCGACGCCCATCCCGTTGAGCCCGAACCGGACGGTGAAAGTCAGCGGCACATAGGATCGATCGGTCGGCGAGACGAAATAGACCTTTGCGCCGGGCGGCGAGGGATGGCGAGCGCCGGAAGCCGCAGCGGTCTGCGCGGGCGCGGGCTGGGCGTCGACGACGGTGATATGGACCGGGTCGGACATGACCGGCGGCGAATGCGGGATATGATTGGCGTCGCCGAGCAGCAATTGCAACTTATGCGGACCGGGCGTCAGGGTGAGCTCGGCTTCGGTCTGACCGGCTCCGAAATGGAGATGATTTTCGTCGTTCGGAATGGGCTGGTCGAGCGGCGGCAGGTCTGTATCGATCAGGAGATGATGATGGCCTGAATTGGCCTTGACGGAGCCGGCCGGCGCGATTCCCATGCCGTGCAGCCCGAAATGGATCGTCGTTTTGGGACCGATGACGGCGCCGTCCTTCAGATCGACGAAATAGACCTTGGCGCCGGACGGCGACGACGTAGGTCCGCCGGTCGCAGTCGTTTGGGCGACCGCAGCGTCACTCAGCGCGATCCCTGCCCACAGGATGAAGCCCCAAGCGAGCGCCTTCATCATGACCTCCCACGTCTCCCGCTGCTTTTTCCGCAGGGGCTAAGAGACTCTGATCGGAAACGCTCGGGCTGACGCGGCGGCGCTTGAACGATCATCCGCCCTTGTTGGCCCTGTACGGAAAGGATAAACTTCCGCCGCCGAAAGTAAATAGCAATGGGCTCGATCGTCGATTGCGTCTCGCAAAGCACCTCTCGTCTGTTTTCGGCCTGTGCGCGACCGCTTCGGCCGCATTTGCGCAAGCGCCGGCGGCGCACGAACCAGGAGAGGTTTTCCGCGACTGCGCCGACTGCGAAGAATTGGTCGTCGTCCCGCCCGGCGAATACGACATGGGTTCACCCGACAAGCCTTCGGAAGGGCCGGTTCATCGCGTCGTCATCGGCAAGCCGTTCGCAATCGGCCGTCGAGAAGTGACATTTGCGGAATGGGACCAATGCGTGGCCGCCTCGGCTTGCAAATACAGTCCATCCGACCAAGGCTGGGGCCGCGGGGAGCGGCCGGTGATCAACATCAGTTGGGACGACGCTCAGGAGTTCATCGCTTGGCTATCGAAGAAGACGGGCCAGGCCTATCGGCTGCCGAGTGAAGCCGAGTGGGAATATGCGGCGCGCGGCGGCGCCAATTCGCCCTACTGGTGGGGTAAAGAGGTGGGGACCGGCCGCGCCAAATGCGAAGATTGCGGCGGCGACGGAGCCCGTCAAACCGTCCCTACCGGGTCGTTTCGGCCGAACGCGTTCGGGCTGTACGACACGGCCGGAAACGCCGCCGAATGGGTCCAAGATTGCTGGAATCCGACCTATCGCGGCGCGCCTCGCGACGGCTCGGCCTGGACAACGGGCGATTGTTCATTGCGCGTCCTCAGGGGCGGCTCCTTCGCCAATAAGGCGACCTACCTACGTTCCGCCGCGCGGTTTCGATACGATCACGACGTCCGCTATTACGCTAACGGCTTTCGCGTCGCCCGGGATTTGAAATAACCGCCGCGGCGGATCGCAATTTAAGGCCGTCCTAGTCGCGCCGGCTCAAGTTGATTCCATAGACCGTAACGTTATTATCCGAATTGGCTGTCGGTTAGGTCCTTGGCGCCGTTTGGAGCTGGGGCATGCACGCGTTTTTTCGCCGGGGCGCGGAAATTCTCTGCGCTCTCGGATTCTTCGCATTATCGGCGAGCGGCGCCGTTGCCGAGCGGCGCGTAGCGCTGGTGATCGGCAATGGCGATTACCAACATGCCGACAAGCTGGCCAATACGATCAACGACGCGAACGCCATGGCGCAGTTGTTCAGGCGGGCCGGGTTCGACGTCGTCGACGAGCGGCTGAACATTGGCGTCGTCGAGTTCAAGCGCGCGGTGCGCGATTTCCTCGCCGCTGCAGGCAGCGCCGACATCGCGGTGGTTTATTATTCCGGCCACGGGCTGGAGGTCGGGGGGACGAATTATCTCATTCCGATCGACGCGCAGCTGGCGAGCGCCTTTGACGTCGACGATGAAGCGGTTCCGCTCGATCGCGTTCTGCGGGCGACCGACCCGGTCAAGAAGCTCAGCCTGATCATTCTCGATGCTTGCCGCGAAAATCCGTTCCTCCGCGCCGAAGGCCGCCTCCCGGCGACCCGCGCCGTCGCGTCGCGATTGATCGGCGTCGAGCCGACCAACGCCGATACGCTGATCGCCTACGCCGCCAGAGCGGGATCCGTTTCTTATGATGGAACCGGGCCGAACAGTCCGTTCACGACCGCATTGGTCAAATACATCACGCAACCTGGCCTCGACATTCGGATCGCGCTCGGCAAGGTCCGCGACGATGTTTTGGAGGCCACCGGCCATCGGCAAGAGCCCTTCGTCTATGGCTCGCTGGGCGGCGGCGATATCTCGCTCGTTCCGGCGCCGACTCCGCCCAGCGCAGCCAACGCGTCGGATTCAAACGCGTCGGCGGTCGTCGATTACCAATTGGCGGAACGCCTCGGCTCGGCTGAGGGTTGGCGCGTGTTTCTCGCCGCGCACAAGTCCGGCTATTATGCCGACCTCGCCCGCGCTCAACTGGCGAAGCTGACGGCCTCCGAAGCATCAAAGGCCGCCAGCGTCGCGGCGTCGGCCTCGAAGCAAACCAGCGCTCCCGCAGACGGCGCGGAAAATGGATCAGGCTCGCCGCGCCCCGGCATGGAGGCCGCGAAGTCGGACCTTCAGAAAGAGGCGGCGCTGGCCCCCGCCTCCGCTCCGCCTTCGCAAGCTCCGCCGCCGGCGGCCGAGACGAAAGCGCAGGCTTGCCGCCGCGAGGGGAGCGAACTGGCGCGTCTGCGCGCCGATCCGGCGGCCGACCGCGTCGCGGAATTCGCCCGCCGGCTCGATTGCGAAGAATTGCGGCCGCAGGTCCAACGGCTGATGGAAAGTCTGGGAGTCAAGGCCGCCGCCACAGCGCCAGCTGCGGCCGCCGACGACCGCCTCGCGCCGCAGCCTTCAGCGGCCGCAACCGGGAGCAAGAACGCCTCGAAATCCGCGGAGGGGGCGCCCGCGCAAGCGGCCGACGACGCCGAACTTTGCAAGTCGGAAGCGGATCAGCTTTCCCGGATTCGCGCCAATCCCGATCGCGATTCCGCCAAACGCTTCGCCGCACAGCTCAAGTGTGGCCGCCTGAAAGCGCAAGCTGCGCGACTGCTCGAGAGTCTCGGCGAGTAGGGGCGCGCTTTTCGATGGCGCGATCAGGCTTGCGGCGCGGCGAGCCTGCTTGGAGCGCGGGATCGGCTGCCTCGCGGCCGGGCGGGTTCGCCGACCGCGAGCCGTCGCGTGCGACTCCAGTCAAGTCCCTCGAACAGGGCCGAAAGCTGCGCCGGCGCCAGTTGGATGTCGTCGTTCTCGATCTTGCGCCAATCGAGCTCGCCGTTTTCGAGCGGTTTGGCGAGCAGGCTCACGTCGCTTCCCTCCCAGAAAACCAGTTTCATCCGATTCGTTCTCTTCGTCGGGAACAGGCGGCCAGCGTTCATTGTCGGACCTCGATCATGTTGGCGTTACGGACGCGGCCATCGGGGCTGACGCCGTCGTTAGGATCAGTCGTCAGCCCTGGAACAATTTGAGGATCAATTGGCTGTTCTGGTTGGCGATCGATAGCGATTGAATGCCGAGCTGTTGCTGCGTCTGCAGAGCCTGCAGGCGCGTCGAAGCCTCGTTCATATCCGCATCGACGAGACCGCTGACGCCATTCGTATAATCGGTCGAGAGCGAGGCGTTAAAGTTCGAGGCCGCGTTCATGCGGTCTTGCGTGGAGCCGATCGTCGCCGAATAGGCCGTCACCGCGCTCAGCGCGGCCTGGACGTTCTGAAGCTGGGAGGCCGCGGTCGCGGAGGTCACCGTGATGTTGGTGAGGTCCGTGCCGCCCTGAACCAGCGCGCCGGCGCCTCCATTGTAGAGAGCGGACGACTGGAACGAGATCGTATTGAATGTGCCGCCCGTCGAGGTGGCGTTAAAGCCCGAGACGAACTGCAAAGGCGCCGCGTCCTGGCTGCCGTCGAGCAGGTTCACGCCGTTGAACGACGCGCCGCTGACGGCGTCGAGCAATTGCTTGCCGAGCGCCAAGACCGTCGTCTGAATCGCCGTGATGTCGGCGCCCGGGTTCGAGGCCTGGGTTAGCGCCGTTTCGATAGAACCGATCGTCGTGATGATCGATTGGATCGCCGACGTCGCGGTGCTGAGGACCTGGGTGCTTTCCGACAGCGCGTCATTGACGGCGTTGACGACGCCGCCGTCGGACGTGAGCTGGGTCGCGATCGACCAATAAGCGGCGTTATCGGCGGCGCTCGAGACTTTGAGGCCGGTGGAGACTTCGTTTTGCGTCTGGGAGAGCGCCTGCTCGGTCTGATTCAGCGATTGCAAGGCGGTGAGAGCCGAGGCGTTGGTCAGGATGGATGCGGTGTTCATGGAAATGCCTCCCGCCGCTCAAGGAGCGCGTCGAGAGGAGACTAGGAGCTTGGATTTAACAAGTCGTTAACCACGTTTACGAATTCCCGGTCAGCCCCGGCAGCGCTCGCAAGCCGAAGCCCGGCCGGCCAATATCGTCGTCTCTGGCGAGAAACGGCCGAAGCCGCCGCGTCCTGCGGCGTGGATGCGCTCCGAAACGTCCGCTCATCCCGGTGGGCGCGGTCCGGGTCGTCCGCGGACACGCAATTATGCTTAAAAAATCCAGTTAACCCGCTATTAAATCCGTTGCCGCATAAACGGGCTGTTCGACCCAAGGCGTTGTATGCGGCGGGTCGGCGTAAAACACGGCGAGTAGGCCGTTACGGCCTATAGGCATCAAGCCGCTTCGTCGCTGCGGTGTGAGTCCGAATGTCAACCGAAATCGCTCGATCAAGCTGGCACAAGGATCACATCAATGAATACGTCATCGGTTTTGACGAACTCTTCGGCCCTGACGGCGCTGCAATCGTTGAATCAGACGGAAGAGGCTCTCTCCCAGACGCAAAACGAAGTCTCGACCGGCCTCAAAGTCTCGAGCGCGGCCGACAATGCCGCCTATTGGTCAATCGCGACCCAGCTCACGTCCGACGGCGGCGTGGTCAAGGCGGTCAACGACGCGCTGCAGGAAAGCACCCAGATCCTCAACACCGCGACCTCGGCCATCAACTCGATCATCACCACGATCAATTCGATCGAAACCGCTCTAACCCAAGCGTCGAATCCGGGCGCCGACATCACGGCGATCCAAACCACTGTGTCGGCGCTTGGCAAACAATTGCTCGATGCGGTGAGCGGCGCGTCCTTTAACGGGGTGAATCTGCTCGACGGCAGCCAGGACGCGGCGCCGCTCGCCTTCGTCTCCGGCTTCAACGCCACCTCGACCGGCGGCACGCTGACGACGATTTCGTTCCAGTCGGCGGCCCTGTACAATGCGGGCGCCGGCAGCCTCGTGCAGGGCGGCACCGATCTCACCAACATCACGGTCACGACCGCGACCGCGGGCGCGGAATTGACAAACGTTCAAGCGGCGTTGAGCGCGGTCGCAGCCTACTCTTCGACGATCGGCTCGACGCAGGATCGCATGAACGCCGTCTCGAACTTCAACTCGTCGCTGTCGACCGACTATACGAACGGCGTCAGCGGTCTGGTCGACGCGGACATGAACGAGGCTTCGACGCGATTGCAGGCTCTGCAGACCCAGCAGCAGCTCGGCATTCAATCGCTGTCGATCGCCAATCAGAATAGCCAGCTCATCCTCAAGCTCTTCCAGGGTTGACGCCGCAAAGAGCTCGCCAACTCAGCGCGGCGCCTTACAAGGAGCCGCGCTGATCCCCCATGACGCCTTGTCCCGAAGGCAGCGAATCGGGCCCTTTTTTGAGCGGAGCAAAAGCATGCGCTTTGCTGCGCCTCCGCCGTTAGGCCCCCCGCGCCGGATCAAGCTTTCCTCCGCCCGTCGCAATGGACGGGCCCGAGCCGCGGTCTCGTGACGTGGCGTGCTGGCGCTAGTCGAAGGCTGGTCCCGGGCCGCAACGGCGAAACTTCGTTGCGTCCGGCTATCCGAACGCTGCATCGACGGCGGCGCAGATCGCGTGACCGATAAGGATATGCATCTCCTGAATGCGCGCGACGTTTTCGGAAGGGACAACGAGGCAGAGATCCGCCTCGTCCTTCGCCCGGCCGCCGGCGCCGCCAGTCAAACAAAGGACCGTCAAGCCGCGTCGCCTCGCCTCCTGGAACGCCGCCAGAACATTCGGCGAATTGCCGGAAGTGGTCAGACCGACGAGAACGTCGCCCTTGGCTCCCAGCGCCGCGACTTGTCGGGCGAACATCATTTCTGCGCCGAGATCGTTGGCCGCGGCCGTTAGCGCAGAAGTATCGGTGGTCAGCGCGATCGCCGGTAACGCGATCCGGTCCTTGGAGAACTTGACGACGAGCTCCGCGGCGAGATGCTGGCTGTCGGCTGCGCTGCCGCCGTTTCCACAGAACAGCGCCTTGTTGCCGCGTTTCAGAGCGGCGCAAATTTCTTCGGCAAGAGACGTTACGACGGGCGCAAGAGCCCGCAGGCGAGTCGCCACCGCCAGATGTTCCGCCAGAATGTTCTCAAAGAGCGCTTCGGACGCGCCGGCCGAATTGTCCGTGGCCATCCCTTTCCCCGAGCAAGAGCGACTTTAACCGTCTGGACGTTACGGTCCCGCCAGCCTCGGCGCCAGCGGTTTGGCGGAAAGACAGCAGACGCTTGGCTTGGGCGCGCTCGCTGCAATCGCAGTTGGGCGTCTTTGCGACCCGCCGCCGAAAGGCGGAATTTGCGCGCCCCGGCGCCTTTATGCTGTAAGCGATCCGTCCTATTGGAGAATCCGGATGACGCTGTCTGATCGAAGCCTGCTTATCATCCTCGTCGTCGGCGTCATCGCAGGCTGGCTGGCGGGGAAGGTGGTGCGGGGCGCAGGATTCGGGTTGATCGGCGACGCCGCCATCGGCATCGTGGGCGGCTTCGTCGGCGACTGGTTCATGCACCGTTTCGGCGTCCATATCGCGGGCGGCGTCGTCGGTCTCGTCATTAATGCCGCGCTCGGCGCGATCGTTATTCTCATGGCCCTGAGAATCGTCGGAGCGAGCTCTTGGGGCAGCCGGTAGCTGTCGGCGGCCGAGCTCGCGCAATCGCGGCCAAAGTGAAGCGTCCGCGGCGAAGCATACCGCCGCTCACGCTTCCTTCCTCTATCGTCTTTGGCCGACGACGGCGAATATTCCGCGCGCCGTGGCCCTGCGCCGCAGCAGCGCCCGGCGCCGTCGTGGCGAGATCGAGCGCCTGCTCGCACGACAGTACGTTGGCGAGACCGATTAGCCGCCGGGCTCCTCCTCTTGAGGCGCAGACCTCAAATCAGGACCGTTGCATAGAGATTGTCGGTGAGCGGGGGCCTCGGACATGAATTCGGCCGCTCGTGGCGGGCGAGCGAATCTGGTCGCGCGAGATGACGAATTCGGATATTACCGGGAAGCGCAGGCTAAGGGCATGATTTCTTATCTCGGACGGTTCTCGGGCTGCTCTGTCGCCGTTATCGGCGATCTTATGCTCGACTCTTACCTCTACGGCGATGTGGCCCGCATATCCCCGGAAGCGCCGGTGCCGGTGGTCCGGGCCGTATCTGAAAAGGCGGTCCCGGGCGGAGCCGCAAATCTCGCTGCTAATCTCGCCGCGCTCGGCGTGAAGGTGCGGCTTGTCGGATTGACCGGCGAAGACGAGACGCGCCGTGTCCTGATGGGGTTGATGAGCGCCGCCGGCGACGTCAACTGCGCCGGCGTCCTCGCCTCGCCAAACCGCAGAACCACAAAGAAGCTCCGGATCATGGGCGCTCATCAGCAGGTGATCCGGATCGATCATGAAGACATTGCGCCTTGCGAACCTTCCATCTTGGAAGAATTCCACAAGCAATGTCTTGCCGCGACAGAAGCCGCCGACGTCGTTGCGATCTCCGATTATGGCAAGGGCGTCGTCTCTGACGACGTGCTGAGAATTGTAATCGGAGCCGCCCGCTCGCTCGGCAAGAGGACGATTGTCGATCCGAAGCGAAAGGACTTTTGCGCCTATCGAGGCGCGTCGATTTTGACGCCGAACCGACGAGAGTTGACCGAAGCGACAGGCCTGTCTTGCGAGACGGACGAGCAAGCCGCCGCCGCCGCTGCAAGGGCGTCGCGGGAGACAGGGGCCGACATCATACTCACGCGCTCCGAGAAAGGGCTTTCCTACTTTCCCGTCGACGGTCGGCCGCTCCATTTGGCGACTGTCGCGCGAAGCGTTTTCGACGTATCTGGAGCGGGCGATACTGTGGTGGCCGGCTTGTCGGCTGGATTGGCGGCCGGACTTTCCGTGGCCGACGCGATGCGAATCGCCAATCACGCCGCGGGCATCGTCGTCGCCAAAGTCGGCACCGCCTGCGTTACTCGCGATGAGCTTGCCGCGTCCCTCAGCGCCGAAAGCGCCGCTGGCGCAAGCGAGGACGGGCGTCTCCTCCAGCTTGAGGAAGCCGTGGCGTTGAGATGGAGATGGGCGAATGAAGGTTTGACCGTCGGCCTCGCCAATGGCTGTTTCGATCTGCTCCATCCCGGTCATGTCGCTCTCATCAGGCGGGCGGCGGAAAGTTGCGATCGGCTGATTGTCGCCCTCAACTCAGACGAGTCGGTTAGTCGCCTGAAGGGGTCTGGCAGGCCCGTGCAGGATCAAAATGCGCGAGCCGCCGTCCTCGGCGCCATCAAGGGCGTCTCGGCGGTCGTGATTTTTTTCGAAGATACGCCGCTGAATATCATCGAGGCGTTAAGACCGGACGTCTTGATCAAGGGCGCTGATTATGCACTCAGCGAAGTGGTGGGCGCCGATCTGGTTGCGGCCCGGGGCGGGCGCGTCATTCTCGCCGATTTGGTCGACGGATATTCGACCAGCGAGATCGTCGCGCGCACGCGAAAGGACGTCAGACGGCCGGAAGCAACGAGTAAAGGCGGCGCGCTCGCTGAGCTTTCGTGAGACATCGCTGCGAATGGCCATAATCAAAATCCGGCCCGACGACGCGGGCGTGGATTTCGGCGCCAAAGCGTACGGCGCTTCATATTTCCAACCTGAGCTTGATGAATAAGCCTTCATCTTAACCCCGTCGCATCGGTCGACCTCGCGCGCGTCGACTCGCATTCGCCGGCGAGCGCCATCGGATGACGAGAAAAAACGCGCCGTTGTGGCAAATCGGTTACAGCCATAGCGTCCGGCGCGTGCTTTATCTGGCGCAGGGGCGCAGCCGCCAGGGTCCGAGGGGAACGCGGGCCCGGCGCGACGGGCCGCGCTTGAGTCTCAAGGCCAAACTCAAAGCGCGGCCCGCTAGGCGCAAGCCCGCCATATGCGCTGTCAAAACCGAACCAATCTACCTAATTGTGGGGGCCGACCGCTCTCCAAGCTGCGTCGCGCGAAGCATATCCCCGCGGCGCGTCGCCGCGGATGGCGCGTTCAACGTTCGTGCAGCGCCTCGGACGCGACTTTCGCGAGCGGGGAGAACAAGTAGTCAACGATACGCCGATCGTCGGTCTTGATTTCGGCCGTGACGGTCATTCCAGGCGTAAGGGGGATATCGCCGCCCTCGACGCGAATGGCGCTCTCCTCCAAAGCGATGGTGACGGGGAAGACGAAGTTCGGCGGCGCGCTCGAGGGTTGCATCGTGGCGCTGTTGACGAGATTGGCTTCGTTCGCCTCCGCTCGGTGAGCCGCCTGTTCGTCAATCGCGTCCGAGGCGATCCGCGCGACCTTGCCGTGCAACGCGCCGTACCGGGTGAACGGGAAAGAATCGATCTTGACGGCCGCGTCTTGTCCGAGCTTCACGAAGCCGATATCGGCGTTGCTCACGTAGATTTGGACTTGAAGGGGTCCCCCGTCGGGCACCAAGATCATCAATTGTTGTCCTGTCGTGACGACTTGGCCGACTGTCGTCACGGCAAGCTGCTGCACCGTCCCGTCAGTCGGAGCGTAAAGGCGCGTTCGCGCCAGCTTGGCTCTTGCTTTGGCCAGTTGCTGGGCCGTGTCGAGCGCTTTGCGCTCGGCCTCCTCGCTCTTGCTTTCATTGTCGGCGATGAATTGCGAGGCCGTCTTTTGCTTTTCCGCCGCTAACTTGGCGATCGTCGCCTCGGCCTCGAGAAGCTGGCCTTGATCGCCGGCGAGCGCGGCTTGCGACTTCTCAAGCGCCTCCTCCGCATCGAGCAGGTTAACCTTTGTATCAATGCTAAGCTTGATTCCCAGGTTTCTCAGATTGACGCGATCGTTAAGAGTCGACACCAGCTCCTTTTCGTAGGCGATGCTCGAGGCGAGACGCTGTATCGTCGCGCGCTTCTCGGCGATCTGTTTGTCAAAGTCGTCCAAACTGGCTGAAAGTTGATCGAGATCGGCCTGCAACACCGCCTGCTCGCGAAGGCGCGCCTCTTCCCCGGGGGCCGGATTTTCCCACGCGATCGTCGGGATCGGAATTTTATCAAAGCTTTTGATATTCCGTACCGTCTCGATCGCGGTTCGGCGTCGCGCGAGCTCGGCGCGCGCCGCATCGAGAGCGTCCGAATAATCGCGTTCGTCCGCCTGCAGCTCGGTTGGATCAAATTCGATCAACAGGTCGCCGGCCTTGACCCTTTCGCCGTTTTGGGCGGCGATGGCGCGCACCTTGCCGGCTTCGAGCGGCTGTATGATCTTCACGCCGGCCGCCGCCTCGATCTTGCCCTGCGCCACGGCGTGAACTTCGAGCCGGCCGACAAACGACCAGGCGAGCGCCGCAGCGACAAGCGCGCAAATCGTGAGCAGTAAATAGCGCGCCGCTGGCGCTGGCGGCGTCTCGAGCACTTGCACCGCCGAAGGCAGAAACTCGCGATCCCGCCGCGCGATTGCGCGTCTGCGCTCGTCGCTCCAGGCTCGCCGCCGTTTCGTCAGACGCTGCGCGTCCGGTCTTGCCTCGATGTCGCCGCCCTTAGCCATCATGCGCCGGCGAAATCTGATTGCACCGCCCAGAGCTGCGCGTAAAGGCTCTGGCCGTCTTTGAGAAGGTCCGCCGGCGCGCCTTCCTCGACGATTTTTCCATCCTGCATCCCGACGATACGCGTGCACGGCTGCAGCGCCGCAAGCCGATGCGCAATGATGATCACAGTCCGGCCCCGGACGATAGACTGCATATTGCGCAAGATGATCCGCTCGGATTTATAGTCGAGCGCGCTGGTCGCTTCGTCCAAGATCAGGATGCGCGGATTGACGGCCAACGCCCGCGCAATCGCCAGACGCTGCCGCTGGCCGCCGGATAAATTCGCGCCGCGCTCTTCGATGATCGTGTCGTACCCTTGCGGCAGGGCCGCGATAAACTCGTCCGCGCCCGCCAATTTGGCGACGTGCATCACCAAGGCGCGCGGCATAGCCGGATTGGCGAAAGCGATATTGTCGTGTACGCTGCGATTGAACAGGATGTTCTCCTGCAGGACGACGCCCATTTGGCGTCGGAGCCAAGACGGGCTGAGCTGAGCGGCGTCCATATCGTCGAGAAGCACCTGTCCCGATTCAGGGGAATAGAATCGCTGGATGAGCTTGGCGAGCGTCGATTTGCCCGAGCCGGAAGCGCCGAATATGCCGATCACTTCGCCAGGTTTGATCGACAAGGAAACATCGCGCAAAATAACCGGCGCATCGGGCCCATAGCGGAAGGTGACGCCGCGCAGCTCGACAGCCCCGCGAAGAGGCGGCGGCGTCAGGCCGTTTTGTGGAGCTCGCTCCGTCGGCGCATTCAAAATGTCGCCGATGCGCTCGACCGAAATCTGGACCTGTTGAAAATCCTGCCAGAGTTGCGAAAGGCGTAAAATCGGCTGGATCGCTTGCGCGGCGATCATGTTAAAGGCGACCAACTCGCCAACGGTCATCGCCCCCTCGATCACCGCCGTCGCGCCGAAGAGCACGATCAGCGCCGTCGTGATCTTGTTGACGAATTGGAACGCATTTTGTCCGAACGCGCCCAGCATCGTCGCGTCGAAAGAGGTGCGGACGTAAGCGGCGAGTCTCTCCTCCCATTGCGACTGGACGATCGGTTCGACGCTGGCGGCCTTGAGCGTGTGCGCCCCGACAATGGATTCGACGAGGAATTGCTGCGACTTGGCCCCGCGATTGAATTTCTCGTTGATCAGGCGCCGCAAAGGCGGACGGACGGCAATCGCGATCAGTACGTAAAGCGGCGCGCTGGCGAGGACGATCAGCGTCAGCTTGACGGAGTAAAAGAACAGGACCGTGATAAACGCCGCGGCAAAGAACAGATCCAGAAGCGAAGTCAGCCCTTGGCCAGTCAAGAAGTTGCGGATCGTCTCAAGCTCGCGAACTCTGGCGACCGTCTGTCCCGCCGCGCGAGTTTCGAAATAGTTCAGCGGCAGCCGAAACAGGTGATGAAATAAGCGGCTCCCCAATTCGACATCGATCCGGTTCGTGGTGTGGTTGAGGACGTAGGAACGCAAATATTGAAGCAGCGAGTCGAACAAAGCCAAAGCGGCAAGGCCGATCACCAACACGGTAAGCGTCGAATAGCCCTTATGGACGAGCACCTTGTCGATGATCAATTGAAAGAACAAAGGCGTCGCGAGGGCGAAAATCTGCAGGAAGAAGGAGGCGACGAGCACATTGGCCAACGCCTTGCGATAGCGCCAGATGGACGGCAAGAACCAGCGGAAACCAAACGTCTTCGGCTCGATCCCAGCGCCGCCGAAACGACGCGCGATGAGGACGACGCCGCCGTCCCAAAGCTCGACCATTTCGTCCGCGCTGACGACCTTGGCGACGCGGTCGATCGGATTGACGATCCGGAAAGAATCCGGCGCTGGACACGCGGCCAGTACGGCGAAGCCGCCGCGCGAAAGGCCGATCAAAGCAGGCAGCGGCGCCGCGCCCAAGCGCTTCGTCGAGGCGTTCGCGATCGCTCGCGCTTTCAGACCAAGCAGACGGGCGCCGCGCACGATGTCTTCCGGACCGGCGCGTCGGCCGTTCAGCGCCAACTCATGATCGATTTGGCTCAGATCAGCGGCGATCCGGTAGTAACCCGCCACAAGAGCGAGGGCTGAAAGCCCGCTATCGACGGCTTTTGTTCGATCGCCTTCGTCGCCGGGCTCAGGTTTTGTCCGGGCGTTCATGTGATCTACGCGCCATCAATCCAGGGGGTTTCCGGAAAAGCGGCGCCGCCCCTCCCGCAAAAACTCGCGAAGACTGAAAAAGTGTAATGTACCGAAATATTTACTTCCTGTTTTATCGCGAATCAAGCGTGAGCGACGGCTTCTCCCGCCAAGGGTCTGGAGCCCGAACCGCGCAAAAACCGGCTTCCTTAGATCGTTTGATTATACTGGCCAACTTCGGGGTTCTCGCGCAACACGCCGTCGATCGCCTTGAACATGTCGCGGAGGCGCGCTTCAGACGCGGGGCTTTCGACCACAACGACGAGTTCGGGCTTATTTGATGAGGCGCGCACCAGGCCCCATGTGCCGTCTTCGACCGTCACGCGGACGCCGTTAACCGTTACGATATCGCGGATATTTTGGCCGGCCAGCTTTTCGCCTCGATCGCGCATCGCCTGGATCCGGCTCGTCGTTTTATCGACCACCGCGTATTTCACCTCGTCGGCGCAATAAGGCGACATGGTCGGCGAGCCGAAGGTGCGCGGCAGGTCGCGGTAGAGGTCGGCCATCGACTTTTCCGGGTTGCGGTCGAGCATATCGAGAATCGCAATCGCCGTGACCAGGCCGTCGTCATAGCCGCGGCCGATCGGCCGGTTGAAGAAGAAATGGCCGGATTTCTCGAAGCCAGCTAAAGCGTTGAGTTCGCTGACGCGCCGCTTGATATGCGAATGGCCGGTCTTCCAGTAATCGGCCTTGGCGTGGTTGGCGATCAAAACCGGATCGGTGGCGAACAGCCCGGTCGATTTGACGTCGACGACGAAAGTCGCGCCCCTATGCAGGGCGGACAAATCCCGCGCCAGCATCACGCCGATCTTGTCGGCGAAGATTTCCACGCCCTCGTTGTCGACCACGCCGCATCGGTCGCCGTCGCCGTCAAAGCCGAGCGCGAGATCGGCGCCGGATTGGCGCACGGCGTCGGCCATCGCGTGCAGCATGTGAAGATCTTCAGGATTGGGATTATAGCGCGGGAACGTATGATCGAGGTTCGTATCCAAGGGTACGACATCGACGCCGAGCGCGTTCAAAATTCGAGGCGCGAAAGCGCCGGCCGTGCCGTTGCCGCAGGCCGCGACCGCCTTGATCTTGCGCTTGAGCTTCGGCCGAGCGGTCAGGTCAGCGATGTAGCGCGCCGGGAAATTCCCGACAAAGCGATAGGCGCCGCCTTCCGCATAGCGAAACTTGCCGCCAATGACGATATCCTTTAGGCGGCCCATTTCTTCGGGCCCGAACGTGACCGGCCGCTTGGCCCCCATTTTCACGCCGGTCCAGCCATTGTCGTTATGAGAGGCGGTGACCATCGCGACAGCCGGAACGTCGAGATCGAACTGCGCGAAATAAGCCATCGGCGTCAGCGCAAGGCCGATGTCGTGGACCCGCACGCCGGCGGCCATAAGCCCCGAGATAAGGGCGTATTTGATCGAAGAAGAATAGGCGCGGAAATCGTGACCGGTCACGATTTCGGGCGCGACGCCGATCTCGCGGAGCAGCGCGCCGAGGCCGAGGCCCAGCGCCTGCACGCCCATGAGATTGATTTCCTTCTCGAACAGCCACCGTGCGTCATATTCGCGAAAGCCGGTCGGCTTCACCAAGGGACGCGATTCGTAATCGTAGCTATTCGCCGAGAGTTCCGATTGCGGGATTGGGTACATTGATCCATCGGGGCTTTAGCTGAGGCTCACGCGTTATGTGGCGAGTGCAATTTCGAAATCATTCAGTGCGTTCTGGTTGATTTTTCTCCGACAATACTTTCTCGTACAATTGCTCGAGTTCGGCGAGGCGGCGCTCGAAGGCGGCTTTTTGGCGGCTCAAATCTTGCTCCATTTGTCGGAGCCGGCCGACCAGCGGCGTGAGAGAATAGGATAGGCGTCGTATTCCATTGTCACGGTCGCGACCTTCGGTGTGCGGCCATGAGTGGAACCACGAACGGTGGTTGTCGATTTTGAAGGCGTTGGGCCGGTAGTTTGCCCGCCGGAACGCGACGTTCGCCGATAACTGATCGCGACGGGAATACCTATGGACATGGGCGGCCCAGAGATCAAGCGCCTCGCGCACCGCCGCGTTCCGGTGATTGCGCAATAGAATTGCCGTCCAATAAGGCCGCTCTTCCAAGGCTTCGGGACACTCGAGCGCATAGTGATTGAGCTGCTCGAACAGCCTGGTCTGATCGTCGAGCTGGGCGTCCGACACCGCTAAAAATTCGTCGGTCACCGAGTCTCTGAAACTATGCTCCGGCAAACAGAACTCGTTCTCGACAAAATAGTGTTCAAAGACGAGCTCGGGCGGCGCATTCAGAAGCACGCTGTTATCGATGTAAAGAGACGCGTCGTAATCATCGAGATAGCGATGGGGGCGCAGCTTGATCTCTCTCTGGCTCCTTACGGCGTCGAACTCGAAGGTCGTCGCGACGCGACGAATTTGCCAAGTGCCGCTAACGAGGCTGGGATCGTCCGTCAGGCAGATAAACGGGATATTGGAGCTCGATGCGACGGGTTGCTCGTTGAGGCGCTCATACCCGCCAATCAACGTCGTGAAAACGCATTTACGCAAACTTCCCCCCAGACTTTCACGCGAGCAGAAAAATGCACGCGCAAACGGTCGTCACGCTCTGTTGTAGACGTCCTCGATTCTGACGATGTCGTCTTCGCCGAGATAGCTGCCGGTTTGAACCTCGATCAGCTCGAGCGGAATCTTGCCGGGATTGGCCATGCGGTGCTCGCAGCCAATCGGCAGATAAATGGATTCGTTTTCGTGCACGTAATGGATCTCGCCGTTGCGCGTGACTTCGGCCGTGCCGCGCACCACGATCCAGTGCTCGGCGCGATGGAAGTGCTTTTGCAAGGACAGTCGCCCGCCCGGCTTGACCACGATCCTTTTGACCTGATAGCGCGCGCCCATATCGACGCTCTGGTAATAACCCCAGGGGCGATAGCAGCGCTTATGCTCCGTCGCCTCACGACGATTGCGCGCCTTGAGCTGGTCGACGAGCTGCTTGACTTTGTCTGCGTGACTCTGGTTGGCGACCAACACGGCGTCCTCGGTCGCCACGACGATCACGTCGCTAAGGCCGACCACCGCGGCCAAATGGCCGTTCGAGCGCACGAGAACGTTCCGAGAATCGATCGCAACGGCGTCGCCGCGCAAGCTGTTGCCGCTTTCATCGCGCTCGCTCAAGCGCCAGACTGTCGACCAGACGCCGACATCGGACCAGCCGACATTCGCCGTAATCACCGCCGCCTTGTCGGTGCGCTCCATCACCGCGTAATCGATCGACTTCTTCGGGGCCTTTGCGAAGCTCTCGCCGTCGAGCACGAGGAAATCGAGATCTTTACGCGCTTTGGCGACCCCTTCTTCGGCTGCGCTCGCCATATCCGGCTCGAATCGTTTGAGCTCCTCCAACATGATGTCGGCGCGAAAGACGAAGTTGCCGGAATTCCACAGATAGCCTTCCTCGACAAAGCGCGCCGCTGTGGCTGAGTCCGGCTTCTCGACGAAGGCGGCGACCTTGCGCACCCCAGTTTCGTCGCGCAGCTCGCCCGGGCGGATATAGCCATAACCTGTCGCGGCGTGATCGGGCTTGACGCCGAAGGTGACGATGGCGCCCTTCTTTGCCGACTCGCCGGCTTCGCGGCAGAGCTCCATGAACGCTTTTCCGTCGCCGAATACGTGATCGGCGGCGAGAACCGCCACCACCGCGTCGGGCGCCGCTTTGGCGGCAAGGATCGCGGCGGTCGCCACCGCCGGTCCGCTGTCCCGCCGGATCGGCTCGAGCACGATCATGCCTGTCGCGCCAATCTCCTGAAGCTGCTCGGCGACGCGAAAACGATAGTCGATATTCGTGATGATGATCGGCTCGTCAAAGGTCGTTCGATCGGCCAACATTTTGACGATCGACTGAAAGGTCGAAGTCTCGCCGACGAGCGGAATGAATTGTTTGGGCAGGCTCTCGCGGGACTCGGGCCAAACCCGCGTGCCGGAGCCGCCGCACATGATGACCGGGATGATCTTCATTGTTCCCCAGGTTGCGAAAACAGCGTTCTCGGACCTCTGATGGATCGAACTTCAACCCGATGATTGAATTTGCCTTCAACCGGTCAGAAGCAAAGCACGCGAGTTTGGCGGCAATTTGCAACTATAGAATATCGGCAAACCTGGACGAATCCGCATCATGTCCTATAACGGCTGAGCGCCGGGAGCAATCCGCAGCCAGCCGGCGCGGTCATTCAACGCGTCACCGATGTCTTGGCGACGCTCTCATCAGAGATTGTCGGGCGAAGGCGCCACGACTCTCGGCCCGAAGCCTGCGGATCCGGCTGGTTTGGCGTCGTTTGGCTTTGGCAAACCCAAGGTCACCGCCCGCTCGTCCTTCTCGACGACGCTGGATCGAAAATCGATCGCGATCACGCGCCAGCCCGCCTCTTGCTCGCCCTCCTTCAGACGTTTGACCAATTTCGTGCTCGTATTGAAAAGGAAGGCGAATTTCTGATTATCGCTGACGATCGTGCCGAGCAGCAGGAACGGCGGCTCTTCCGGCGGGGCGGGCTTCAGGGCCACGGGCATCGGCTTGGGCGGGGGCGCAGGCGCCGCGACGATCACCGGGGCCGGCGGGCGGCGAGATGGAGAAAAGAGGGGGCGATCTCGGGTCGCCGAAAGGGTCCGCAAGGGAATAGCCCAGAGCGGATTGGCGGCGCTGCCCGGCTTCGCCTGGCCAGCGCTTGGCAGGGCGGCCCGCGGCGCCGGGGCCTCAGCCGGCGCGACGCCCTCCAGCGCCGGCGGCCGCGGGTCGAGCCGCTCGACTTCTCTTGCCGCGCTCTGCGACGCGGCCAACAGGACAGCGCAGCAGAATATTTTCGCCGTCTTCATTTCTTGGCCAGCCATTGGCCCGACACCCCAATCAAGACGCGCATACGCGCATCTTTCTCCCCAACCGCCTGGGGCGTTTGCACCGTCAGCGCGTCGACGAAAAGGAACGGCATTCCAGCCTCGAGATCGTAGAGAACCTGCTGAAGCGCCGGCTGAGAAATTTCAAAGTTGGCGGTCAGTCTCACGAAACCGTCTTTGGATTGTGGCCCATCCAGTTCGATTTGGGAAGACAGGACATTGCCGCCCGCGGTCTTCACGGCTGCGTCGACCCGCTGCTGGAGCGAGGCGCCGGCGACGGTGATGGTCTCGCCATCGAGAAACGGCGAACCCATGGCGTTTGCGTCGCCGGACGCCCCGGCGCCGGCTTTCGATTTATGATTGTCGATCTGGTCGAGGAAGCTCTCTTGGGCCGACACCGAGGCCGCCTGCTCGGCGAGCCCGGACAAGACCCAAAGGATCGCGAGCGCCAGCGCCGCCAAAGAACCGGCGTAGATCAAGGCGGCGAGCGCTTGCTTTCGCCCCGGCCCGGCTTTGAAGATGGAGGTCAGGGTCATGGTTGGGTCGGGAAAACCGGCTCGATTTGAGCCTGGATGTGGAAACGGTCGCCGTTTTCGTTCGCCATTCTGGTGGTCGGCGCGAAGAACGTCGCGCGCGAAAAATGCTGAGATTGTTCAATGAGCCGGATCAGGGCCGGCGCGTCCCGCGTCAACCCGGCGATCTGCAATTGGCCGTGTTCGATGTGAAGTTCAGTCAAATAAGTGTCGTCGGGCAGGGTTTGCGAAAGCGCCTCGAGGACTATCACGGCGGAAGGAGTCGCATGCTTCTTTTCCGCCAGCCGCTGCAAAGCCTGATCGGCGGCAGATCCGCGTCCGCTCAGCATCGCCGCCTTGCGGTCGGCGATCCGGCGGGCGAGGTCCTGCTTTTCCCCCTCGAGTTGGCCGCCGACCACCACGGAAGCGACGACGGCGGCCACGAAGGCGAGCCCGGCCGTTGCGAGAATCGCGATCAGCCAACGTCTGACCCGCCTCGCCCTGAGAGCCCCTCCCGCGGCCGTGGCCATGACCCGAATGGGGGCGGCCGGCGCGCTCCCCCTTTCGGCGAGCGTGGCGAGCTGAATCGAGTCGGCTTGGAGCGCCGTGAACGCCTGGACGACTGGCTGAAGCGCTTCCTGGGCCGTGGCCGCGACCGTCACTTCTAGGCGGTCGGCGCCCGCAAGGACCGGTTCGCTCCAGCCAAATACCGCTTCGGCCGGTTTCCACGGCGTCAGCCGATCGATCTGGGCCCGGACGATCCCTTCGAGGAATTCCGACGCGCGGCGCGGCAGTTCGAGCGGCCGAAATATGAAGCGGGAAGCCTGCAATGTGATTTCGAGATGACTGCCAGCGAGCATCGTGCGCGTTTTCGCCGGGATAGGTTCGGCCAATTTTCCGTCGGCGATGCGCAAAGCAGGGCCGACCGGGCCTGACTTGGCGCGCTTTCCGCTCTGTTCGAGAAGGAACGCCCCGTCAGGCTGTTCGACCAGCCTGACTTTCTGCGTCGAGCGGAAAATATCGCCGATTCGAACGAAAAAAGACGCCGCGTCGTCGAGAACGCGTGAGGCCCAAGCGGCGATTTGGCGAAGATTGATCACAACATCATCCGGTTCGCGCCAGCTCTCAAAGAGGTTGATCGAAATCGTCGCGCCAATTCAAAATCCGATACGGGTCGTCTCCTTCATCGAGCAAAAGAAAAACCACATCGGCGTGAACGTGACGCTTTCGATCGAGCGCGACGCTCACCAAGGCGCGGTACGCGTTTCTTCCCTCCGTCGTCGCAAATCCGCCGGCCGGGCCCAATGTGGCGATCAGCGCCTGTTTGTCGTCCGGAAAGCGCGCGCGCTGCGCCAGCGCCGCGCCGAGAGCAGCCGGCGTCATGCCCGGCAGTGCGGAAAGAATTTCGGGGTCGGCGTTGAGGACGTCCACCTCGCGCTTGCCGTTGTAGATCGTGACGAAAGGCAGCACCTTGTCGACAATAAAAGGCGGAATGCCGAGCACAAGCGACAATTCGAGCGGATCGACGAAAGGGCCCTGTCGCGGCGGATAGGGCAGTCCGGCGGTCTTGTAGAGCGAGGCCTCCTCGTTGACGCCTTCCGGCTCCGCTTTTTTCCGCCAGCCGATGATACGGTCGGCATAGTTCGCGGCGGCCGCGTCGTTGACGCCGACCGAGATGAAAAGGCCGGTCAGCAGCTCTTTGGGGGCCGCGTTAAGGTCGATCCTTGCCCCTTCCGATCTGTATTGCGCTGCAATGCCGACTTTTCCCAGCTGAACGGTGAAAACGCCGTTGGTCGGCCGGTCGTCGCGTGGCGCCGACAGCAATTGGTAGGCGGCAAGTTCGATCGCCGAGCGGATCGCCTCTTCTGCTTGGACGCGCTCATCCGGAATGTGCGAGCTTGCGAGCGCCGTCGAGACGAAATGCGAGTAGACGGACGAAAGAAGCGCGAGCGCGACAATCATCCACAAAACGGCGACGAGTATGAACCCGGACTCCCGCCGCCGCCCCGCCCTGCGCTTCAGGGGCCGCGCCCCGGTCACAGCGTTTGCTCCGCAGACGGCTGGCGCGCCGGCTGGGGCGCCGGGGCAGGCGAATTGAGACCTTCCGCGCAGCGGCTGGGCGACTTGTCGAGCGCGCATTCGGGCGGGACATCGACGCGCAGCAGCGTCGCCGTGGAGGCCGCCAGCACTTGCTCGCTGGCGGCGTCTCGAATGGTGATGCGGACAGCCGTCGGCAATCGCGGGTTCGCGACCCACGCGTCACGCCAAACCCGATCCGGCCCAGCATAAGCAAAAGAAACGCGGAACGGGGCGCGGACAAGCACGACGGAATCGGAGAAATTCACGGCCGAAAGGCTCCGCCCCGGCCCCAAGGGCGCGAACGGCGCCCGGCTGCGAACGAGCGCGAAGCCGCGCTCGTCGGCGGTTTCGGCCAAGCGAATGACTTCAAGTCGGCTGGCGGCGTTCGGCCCAAGCGCCGAGCGCACAAACGTCACCGACAATCCGCGACCCTCGAACCACACGTCCTTCGCCGCCGCGTTGGGCGTCACGAATTCAGCCGCGGCCAGATCCGCCGTCATCCGCTCCAACCCAAGACTGAGCATTTCCGTACGCTGCACCTCGGCGAAGCTGCGTCGCCAATTCGGGATCCATTGGCCGGCGATCATGGCGAGCGCGTAAATGACGAAGCCGGAAAGCGCGACCCCAAGCAGCGCTTCCAGGAGAGTGAAGCCCAAACCGCCGGCTCTGCGCCGCGCCCTGATCCGCGGCTTCCTCAATTTTGCCGTCTCCTGCCCAACCGCACCGTATCGATCTCTATCAGAGAGCCCTCAGGAGAGAGCACGCGCAGGGAAAGGACCTGCGGCGTCCAGCGGTTGGGCGCAGTCGGATCGACGAAAGGCGGCGCGTAGGGTCGGGCCTCGATCCGCCAATCGTAGCCGTCCATGACGCCCGTCTGCGCGCCGCTCCGCAGAGCGTCGCGGTTCGGCAGACCCGTCAGGATGCGTCGCGCCGTCTCGATCTCGGCGAAATGATTCTCGAAGGAGAGACCGGAGCGTAAGCTGCCGGCGCCCAACGCCCCGATGGCGCCGAGCCCGACGGCTAGAATGGCCAAGGCGACCAAAGCTTCGATCAGGGTGAAGCCCAAGTCGCCCCTTCGCGCTCTATCGCTTTTCGACCTCAAGAACTTCGACGCTCCCGGTCAGCCAATTGACCCGAATCTGATAAACGGCGCCGAGTCGCGACAGCGCGATGGTCCCGCCGCAAGACATGCCCGAAGGAAAGAAATCGATTGTCGCTTGCACGGACCGATTGCCGCAACGTTGCGGAAGCAGGGCGTCGAAGCCGATGTCCGGCGGCAACTGCACGAAACGGTCGTCGACGCCGGAGCGGATCGTCTGCGCGGCCGCATCCAACGACGTCGCGACTACGACTCGGTCGCGGATCGCCGTGAAGCGGTCGGCTTTGAGCAGCGAAGCGACGTCGAGCGCATAAGCTTCGAGACCGGGTCGCGACGTCCCTTTAGGAATCGCTGGCAAAGCCAAAGCCGCCAGCATGCCGACGATCGCCAGGACGCAGATCGCCTCCAGCAGCGTGACGCCGGAATCAGCCCTCGCCATCGCTGCGCTACTGCGACGCGCTCTTTATCATCGCCGACGAATCGACCGATCCTTCTTCGCCTTTCGGGCCGTAAGAGTCGATTTCATAAGCCGAATGCTCGCCGGGCGTTTTATAGACGTAAGGGTGACCCCAGGGATCGTTCGGCACGACGCCCGATTTCAGATAGGGGCCGTTCCAGGTCTCCAAGGCCCCGGGACGCTGCACGAGGGCGGCGAGCCCCTCGCTCGCCGACGGATAGCGGCCATTGTCGAGATAATAGAGATCGAGCGCCGAGGAAAAGCTTTCAATTTGGATGTGCGCCGCTTTCACTTTCGATTCGCTGAGGTAGTTCAACACGCGGGGACCCACCAAGCCGACGATCAGGCCGATAATCGTGATCACGACCAGCATTTCGACGAGCGTGAAGCCGGCTTCGCCGTCTCGTCTGCGGCGGGTCTTCAAAGCTGCTTTCATCTTACGCTCCCTTAAAGGCTTAGCCGACGACTTGGTTGACCGATAGCAGGGCGGTCATGACTGACACAATCAACCCGCCGACGATCACGCTGATGACGACGATGGCGAGCGGCCCGACAATGCCGGTTATGCGGTCGAGACTGCGCTGAAGTTTGGCTTCATAAAAATCGGCCACCCGGCCGGCGAGAACCGGCAATTGACCGGATTCTTCGCCGAGGCGAAGCGTGCGAACGGCTAATTGCGGCAAGGCCTGATCGAGCGAAAGCGCCTCCGAAAGCTTGCCGCCATGGCGCACCTTGTCGACGATCCGGCTCCATGCCATCGCCGCGCCGGAAGCGGCCATCATGTCGGCGAGAATGCGCAGGCTGGCGGTCAACGTCACGCCGCTCGACAACAGCAAGCCGAGATTGCGACAGAACAACGCGGTGCGATGGTAATTGATGACCGGGCTCACCACAGGCAAACGCGAGAGGCTGCCGATGACCGCGCCGCGCATGGACGGTCGGCGAGAAAGAAGCCAGACGCCGATAATCAGGACGAGGCTGAAAGCGCCAAGAGTTTGGCCGTGGCTCCTGAAAAAGTCCGACAGGTTGAGAAAGGTGACGAGAACCGGATCGAGCTTCGCGTTGAAATCGCGAAATACATTGGCGAATTGGGGTAAGACCACCGTTAGGAAGAAGATGAGAACGGCGCCGGCGGCGAAGAGCAGGAAAGCGGGATAGCGAAGCGCGTCGCTCAAGCGCCGGCGCATCGCTTCTGAGCGTTGTCGCTCGGCGCTGAGCGCCTCCAAAATCGGCGCGAGCGTGCCGGAGCTTTCGCCGACCTTGACCAGCACCGCATAGATCGGCGGAAACACGGCGGGAAAGCGCGAAACGGCTTCCGCGAAGCTTTCTCCCGACAGGATCGCCGCGGCCAGGCCCGAAACAGTCGGCCGCATGCGGCCAATATTGGCGTCCGTGCTTAAGAGTTCGAGCGCTTCGTTGATGCGCGCGCCGGTCCTGAGCAGCAGCGCCAGGTCGCCGGTGAAAATCGTGACATCCTCTTCGCGCGGCTTCGAAAAGAGCGCGAATTGAGCGCGCCGCTTGACCTCCGTCTCGCTTTGCTCGGTCACCGCCTCGATCGGAATGAGGCCGAGATATTCGATGCGGTGCGTCACCTCGGTCGAGCTCGGCGCGACCAGCGAGCCGCTCACGATCTCGCCGACTTGCGTCATCGCGCGATATCGGAATGTCGGCATTCCGTCACCGCACCGTGGTCACGCGCAGCACTTCGGCGGTCGAGGTTACGCCCGCCCTGCATTTCGCAATGGCGTCCTCCATCATCGTGGCCATGCCGCCGCGCCTTGCGACATCGTCCAAAATGTTCGAATCCGTGGTCGATCCGATGAGGTCGCGCACTTCCCGCGACATTTCCAGGATCTCGAAGACGCCGATTCGGCCGCGATAGCCGAAGCCGCCGCAGCGTTCGCAGCCGCGCGGCTCCCAGATCACGTCGCCTGGGCTCAGGCCGCAAGTCTCGAACCGAGGGTCGGCGGCGATATCTTCAGCGACCAGGCGTCGTTCGGCCTTGCAGCGCTCGCAGAGAACGCGCACGAGCCGTTGGGCGATGATGGCGCGAAGCGTCGATTTGAGGAGAAATCCCTCGACGCCGAGGTCGAGCAGACGAGGAATGGCCGCCGACGAGGTTTCCGTGTGCAGCGTCGTCAGGACCAAATGGCCGGTCAACGCCGCGTGAATAGCGATATTGGCCGTTTCCGGGTCGCGGATTTCGCCGACCATGATCACGTCCGGATCCTGGCGGACGAAAGCGCGCATGGCGGCGGCGAAAGTGAGGCCGATCGACGGTTTGATCTGAGATTGATTGATCCCGGGAATTTCGTACTCGACCGGATCTTCGATCGTCAAAATCTTCCGCGTCGGCTCATTGAGCGCCGAAAGCATGGTCGCAAGGGTCGTCGTCTTGCCGCTGCCCGTCGGTCCAGTAATGACAATCATGCCATGCGGCAAATCGAGCAATCGCCTGAGCTTCGTCTCCTCGATACGGCCGAGCCCGAGCTTGGAAATGTCCAGCAAACCGCGATCGCGCGGCAAGAGTCGGATCACAGCCGACTCGCCCCATTGAGTCGGCATGGTCGCGACGCGGATATCGATATCCGTCCGCGCGACGTGAAGACGCGCGGCGCCGTCCTGCGGCAGTCGGCGCTCGGCGATGTTGAGGCCGGCAAGAATTTTGATGCGCGAAATGAGCGCAGGCGGCGGCGCCTGTGCCGGCGCCGGCACCGGCCTCAGCAAGCCGTCCACACGCATTCTGACGCTGAGGCCGCCGCGAAACGGTTCGATGTGGATGTCGCTCGCGCGGAGCTCCATAGCCTGTTCGAGCAGATCGTTAACGGCGCGAACGACCGGCGCGCCGCTCGCCAGATCTCTGAGGCTGTCGATATCGTCAGCGGCCCTGCCGCCGACTTCTTGAGCGGCGTCCTCCGTCTGATCATCCTTGTCGGCGCCGACGCGCTCGCCGAGAACGGTCGCGATATCTTCGAAAGACGCGACTTCAACCTCGACGGAGCCGCTGAGGACGATTTCGGCGGCTCTACGTATCGCCATGTCGCCAGGATCGCCGACCGCGATTTTGAATTTTCCATTCTCCGTTTCGAACGGAAAGAGCATGGATTCGCGGAGGAAGCGCCGGCTGAAGCGCGTCGTCAAAGACTTCGCCGCCATCATTTGCGGCAAAGCGACTCGCGGCAGGCGGTAGAAGGCCGCCACTTCGTCCGCGAATTGGTGCGGCGCAAGATCGGCCGCCTCGGATAATTGGCGGAGCGTAAATTTTCGAGTGGTTTCCGCCCCTGAAGCAAGCCGCCGGCCGAACTCATCCCCAAGAATGTTCTTCGCCGCCAGGTATTGCGAAAATTCCGTCGTAAGATCGATGCTCATTGCAACGTCCGAAACAACATTTCCGCCAATGAATTCGGCTGTCGGCGAGGAGCAGCGCCTGTTCTTAACGTTGCTTTTTGCTTGACTGTCCTGAGTTTTAATGACTTTTTGAGGCCTCTTCAAGTTTGAATTCTGTTCCGGATGGACACCTTTGCCCATCGGCGTCAAATGCCTTCGCGTAGCTGTTTGGGGCGCAGTTGCCGTGGCGGTCGCAGCAGCACTGAGCGCTTGCAACGCCGTTTGGCTGGATCAACGCAAAGACGAGCCGCAAAACGCCGTTGACGTCATCAGGTCAGCGGATTTGCAGCCGCGCGCGCCGCAGCTCGTCAGGGAGCCGGATCCGGGTTCGAAATCGAACCAGGCGCGGTCTTACTTTGGCGTATCTCCGGCGCCGGACCCGCCGCCCGGCGTCACCAAGGAAATGGGAGACGACGGCAAGGACGGATTTACGCTGAATTTCGAAAACGCCCCGGTGACGAACGTCGCCAAGGTTGTCCTCGGCGACATTCTGGGCGTCGGCTACATGATTGATCCGCGCGCTCAGGGGACAATCAGCCTGTCCTCCGGCCGACCGATCGCCAAGAAGGATATGCTGTTCGTCCTGGAGAGCGCGTTGCGGGCCAACAATTTGGCCTTGCTGCACGACAAAGCGGATTATCGGATCGTCCCTATCGGGGAGGGCGCGCTCGGCGGCGTCGATCGGGCCGATCGCGACGGCGGCGTCGAGCCGGGCTTCGGAACCACAGTGATTCCGCTTCGATACGTCTCCGGCGCGACCTTGGCGAAACTTCTCGAAGGCTTCGCCGTGAAGCCGGGCGTTCTTCGCACCGACCCGACAGGCCAGCTTCTCTTGGCGCAGGGCAGCGGAAGCGATCGTCAGGCGGTGATCGACACAGTACGTAACTTTGACGTCGATTGGATGCGCGGCCAATCGGTCGGCATTTATCCGATCCACAACAGCACGCCCGAGCCCGTCATCGCCGAGCTTGAGAAAATTATGGATTCGGGCGAGACGGGCATGAACCATAACCTCGTCAAGCTGCAGAGCATCGCGCGGCAGAACGCGGTTTTGGCGGTCACCGCCAGACCGGATCTGCTGAGGACCGCGGCGATGTGGATCGCGCGCCTCGATTCATCCTCTTTGTCGAGCGTCGGCGTGAAAGTCTATCATGTGAGATACGGAGACGCCAAAGAACTCGCGCAATTGCTCAATCAGATGTTCTTGGGCGGAAACGGATCATCCGCCGGGAATGAAATCGCCCCGACTTCAGGGAGCAAGACGCTCAGCGCGCTCGATCGGTTGTCGGCGAACCCATCTTCCTCCGGCGCAGCCGGCTCGAGAGGCGCGCCGGGGGCGGCGATGGCCGCATCGGCGATGCCGACCACTGGCGCCGCCGCCGCTGAAGGCGCCAACGCGAACGCCGCGACCGCCAGCGCGACTCTGAGCTTAACCGGCGGCGCAACCGGGGGAGGGGCGCTGCCGGGCGTGAGAATCACCGCCGATACGAAGAACAATACGATCCTTATCTACGCGGATGCGGATAATTACCGCATCATCGAAAACGCGCTCAATCAGATGGATCGGCCGCAGGCTCAGGTCGCGATCGACGTCACGATCGCGGAAGTGACGCTGAACGACAATCTGAGCTACGGGGTGCAGTTCTTCCTGTCTCATAAGTTCGGATCGGTGATCAATTCGGCGGGCGGCGAGCCGATCTCGCCGACGCTGCCCGGGTTCAACGTGATCGTCGGAAGCCAGACGACGCCCCACGCGATCATCAACGCCTTGCACAGCCTGACCGACGTTAAAATTCTTTCCAATCCGTCATTGGTCGTCGTCGACAACGAATCTGCTTCGCTGGAGGTGGGCGATCAGGTGCCGGTCTCGACCGGCGCGGCGACGGTGCTCAGCTCCAATAACACCGTCGTCAATACGATCGATTACGTGAACACCGGCATCATTCTGCATGTCACGCCGCATGTGAATTCGAACGGCAATGTGTTGCTCGATATCGAGCAAGAGATCAGCAGCGCTCCGCCGAGCACCGGCAATTCGGTGAATCTGACGCCGACAATATCGCAACGCAAAGTCAAGAGCGAAATATCGGTCGCGAACTCACAAACGGTGCTGCTGGCAGGATTGGTCAGCGACACGCAGAACAATTCGCGATCGGGCGTTCCGGTCCTGGACCAAATCCCCTATCTTGGCGCTGCGTTCTCGACCTCGGGCAAATCGACGCAACGAACAGAGCTCATCATCTTCATCCGCCCGCAAATCATTCGTGACAGCGTCGATGCGTCGAGGGTCGCCGAAGAATTGCGGTCCAAGATGCGCGGCGGCACGATCGGCGCGGTGAACTTGCCGAATGCGCTCAATATCGGCGTCAGGCCGGGCGCTCAATGAGAATCGCCGTCGGTCGGCGGATTGTCGAGATTGTCGAGCCGCGCGCGCTGTTCTCCTGGCGCGGCGCGCGCTCCATGGCGGTCGGATTGGCGGCTTGCGGCGCTTTTGGCGCAAGCCTCATCGCCTCGCCGGGGCTGGAGGGTCTCGGCGGCGGCGCGCTCGCCCTGCTGATGACGGCGATCGCGATCGCCGATTGGCGGCGCTTCCGCATCCCGGACGAACTGACCATCCTCGCTTTGTTGGTCGGCTTCGTGGTCGTCGCGTTCGCGCCGCCTGACGACAGATTCGGCCTCCTGCTCGACGCCGCCATTCGCGCCCTCGCTGCCGCGGCGGTCTTTTTTGCGTTTCGCTGGATTTACCAGAGGCTGCGCGGGCGGGAGGGGATCGGTCTCGGCGACGTCAAGCTCGCCGGCGTCGCCGGCCTTTGGCTGAGCTGGTCAGGCTTTTCGATCGCCATCGAGATTGCGGCGCTTTCCGCGCTGGGCGTCTTCGCCGCGCGACAGAGAATGAAAGCCCGCGCCTTCCGCCCGACGGTCAAAATACCCTTCGGCGCGTTTCTCGCCCCTGCGATTTGGCTTTGCTGGCTCCTCGAAGCGCTCGGCTATATCGGTTGAGACGCATTGACGGTCGGCGGCGGCGACGGCGCGCTCGCCTGGCGAAGTGCTGCGACGCGAACCTATTGCTCCGGAATAGGCCGCCATTGCGACGCCATTTGCTGCGCCTCGATGACCTCGGTCCCCATGAGCTTGTTTCTGACCGCGTCGCGGACGCGGATCCTGAAATCCCGTTCGCCCGGACCAGAATGCGCCGCGCTCAGATTGAGCCAAAAATACGCTCTGGCGAAGCTCTCCTCGACGCCCTGGCCCTTGTCGTAGAGCAAACCCAGGATGAACTGCGCCGTCGCCTCGCCCTGCTCCGCGGCGCGGGTCAGCCAATAAGCGGCGGCGGCGTAATCCTGCGGCACGCCGCGTCCCTTATAATAGAGATAGCCGAGATAGGTCTGCGCCTCGGGGTTGCCAAGCTCGGCCGACTGGATAAGTCCGACGCTTGTTCGCGGATGGGCGCGATGCGCGAAAGCATAATCCGCGAGGTCAGCCGCCTTGGCCGAGGGCGCCGCGCCGAAGAGCGCCGCGATCAGAAAAGCGAGGCTTATAAATCGGCCTCGCGGCGAGCCGGCACTGGAAGAGGGAAGGGTCGGAGCGAACCTTTGCAGCGAGTTTCGCTTCGCGGCCATGAACAATTCTCCTCGACGCCAAACGCTTCGTCGCGACGGTCGCCCGATCATACCCGCTGAATTGCCGCGAGAACACTGAAAGCCGCGCCTCGGTCCGCCCGCCGCAGCTACGTCTCGTAACCAAGTTTCTTGACATATTCCAGGTCGCCGCGGTCGAAAGCTCCGAGATCAATCCCGTCAAACCGGCGCACGTCGCCCGGCCGGCTCACAAAGTCGCGAAATTTCTGCAACGAGGATTCCGAAGCTTCAGCGCCCAAGAATTCCGCAATTTGCGCCAGATGCTGCTCGGGCGTCGAGCAAAGGCGATGGTAGTCCACCATCAGTGTGGCGCCTGGATTGCGGCTCATGAAATTGTCGATGCGACGGTGGGCGGCGCACCAATACGACAAGGCGAGCTTTGGCGTGCTCTCCGCTTGTCCGTCCAGAAAAATGGGGCCCCATAAGTTGGGCTGATTCTGGTTCGCGCTCGTGACCATTTCGAGCGGATGCCTCACGAGGTGGATGTAACGGAGCTCGCGCTCAAAATGACGCATCCGTTCAATGACGACATGCGTGTTTGGCTCTTTCCAGCCCCAAGGCTGATCGGGTTCTTTTGCGGTTCGTCCGTGACAAAAAGATTGCGCCCGTTCGAGCAGCCAAGCCGACGAATGCTGGATGCGATCTTGCCGCGCCAAATCAAAGATCAAATCCAGGTCTTTCGGCGCGAGTTCGATCGCACCAGACATTCGGCCGATAAAGAGCCTCAGCAGTCGTTCGAATCGGGAGTCCGGCTCGACAAGAACGGAGCGGCGCTTGAACAGCAGCGTGAACCAGAGGTTGTCGAGCGGCTCGTTGAGATCGTCGCCAATGAAGTAGCCGAGCAAGGAAAGCGCCTTGGCGACGATCCGAGTGCCGCTGCCGCCGACGCCGCCAATTGCGACCGGCCGGCCGGCCGTCGAGCTCAAGAATCCAACCGATGCGCCCCGGGTCAGTTCGGGCCGGCCAGAGTCAGCGTCTGCCCCGGACTGACATTGTCGTTGATCTGGTTGGTGCCGAAGGTGGTGGCGACGGCGCTGTTCTGAATCAAGACGCCGGTCCCGTTGCCGGTGATCGTCGATTGGCCGATGCGCAAGGTCGCGAGCGAGCCGTTCGCGTTGACGCCGTTGCCGTTATTCGTCACCGCGGACCCCATGATCATCACGTCTGAAGCGTTGGTGCCTGTCGAGAAGGAGGTTATGCCGCTATTGGCGTTGTTCGACGCGGTGCTCCCCGTAATCGTCAGGCGCACGGCGCCGTTGGTCGAATCCGACTTGATCCCGAAATTGTTGTTCGTCGAAATCACGTTGGCCAAATCGGCCAGGGCGCTGCCGCCTGCCGCCGGGGCGACCAATATTCCGCCGCCGAAGGTCAAATTATTGAGAATGATCGTGTTGCTGACCGAGAGTTTGGCCGGGCTGTTCGGGTTGAAGAGAATCCCGGTCGTGTTGAACCCCATGATGTTGCAATGCTCGACCGTCAGCGATCCGCCCGAGATGAATTTGATCCCGTTTAGCCCGGCGTTTGCCGAACTCCCGCCATTGCCCAGGAGCCCCTGGAACGACACATTGCGGATATAGACATTGTCGGTGGCTCCGGCGGCGACGACAAAGCCGTTCGTCCCCGCCACAAGCACCGAGGCCACCTGGCCGCCGCCGCCGTCGATCGTTATCGACTTGGTGATCGTCAGCGCGCCGAAGCCGCCCGGATCCAACGCGTCAATCTCGCCGCCCGGCGCGGTCTTGGAGATCGCCCCGGCAAAGGTCTTGCAAGGCGCCGTCCGCGAGCACGGATTGGCGTCGTCGCCGACGCCCGAGACCCAGGTGCGCGTCGCCTGGGCGTGGGCCGAGCCGCCGGCGAACGCCATGCCGACGACAAAAATGAAAGCGGCGAAAACCGATTGACCCCTCATGGAACCCTCCCCAGCTTCGCGAGGCGCATAGAAATTCGTCGACAGCGCCCGCCAAAATCTCGCCCTATTGGACACGAGTTGATATTGCTCCGCAACCCTTTCCTAGACTGATTTGACGCGAGCCCCTTTTGAAGCTGTCGCGGCGGTGTGTTACTGGCTTTCGTCGTTGCGGGCCTGATTTTTTGTAGGGTTTTGATGTCTGAACCGATTCTCGTCCTAGGCATGCACCGGAGCGGCACCAGCGCCGTGGCGGGCGTTCTGAGCAAGCTCGGGGGCCGCGCGCCGAAGAATTTGATGCCGGCGGCGCCTTGGAACGAGCGTGGCTTCTTTGAGTCAACGCCAATGATGGCGCTGAACGACGAGTTGTTGGCCTCAGCGGGTTCCTCCTGGGACGACTGGCGCCGATTCACCCTGTCCTGGTTCGACTCAGGCGAGGCTGTCGCGTTCAGGCGGCGCGCTAAGGACCTATTTGAATCTGAATTCGAAGGCTCCAGCCTGCCCGTCCTCAAAGACCCTAGAATTTGCCGCTTCGCGCCTTTTTGGCTCCAACTTCTCAAGGAAACGGGTCGTAAGCCGCGGGTCGTGATTCCCATCCGCTCCCCGCTTGAGGTGGCGCAGTCGCTTCATGAGATTTTCAAGATGCCTCTCGAAAAGGGGCTATTGCTATGGCTTCGACACGTGCTCGACGCTGAGGCCGATAGCCGCAACGAGCCGCGTTCAATCTTTTCATGGGACCAGTTCCTGTCGGATTGGCGAAGCACGGTCGAGAAAATCGGCGTTCAGGCCAATATCGCTTGGCCGCGCCTCTCAGATCGCGTCGGGCTGGAGATTGAACGTTTCCTCGGCCGCGAACTTGTTCATCAACGCGTGTCGCCATCCGACCTCGTCAGTCATTCGAAAGTTCACCAGTGGACCTTGGCCGCCTATGACGCGCTGCTTGAACTCGCGCGCAATCCTTTTTCGAATTCTTCCCTCGAAAAACTCACCGAAATCAAAGAACTATTCGATGTCGCTTGCGCGATGTTCGGGCCGGCCCTCGTCGGGGTCGAGTTGGAAGCAGAGGAACTCAGGAAAAGGCTCGCCAGGCATTCCGAGGAGCGGGATAGGCTCCATTCCCAAACGGCTGACCTCCAGGCGAGTCTGGACGCGATGCGGGAACGCGCCGCCGATCTCTCAGGCCAACTCGAACGCGCGGCTGCCGCTCTAGCGGAGGCGGAGCGCGAACGCGAAACGGTTGCCGCGGCGCTCATGCGAGCTGAGGCCGAAGCCAGCCGCTTATCGAACGAACTCGGCCAGATCAGCACTGAAAAGGATCGCCTCGCACACGCCCTTGATGAGCGTGAGGCGCGCCTCGCCACAGCCGCAGCGGCCCTCGCCGAAACGGCGCGGGCGCGGGAAGAGCTTTCATCGTCTGTCGCGATGATGAAAGAAGGCCTTACCGAAGCCGACGCCCGACTGTCCGATTTGTCAAAACAACTCCGTGCGGCTCGGGCCGACCACGACCGCATTTCCGCCGAGGCGAAGGAGGCGACGGATGCGCGCCGCAAGGCGGAGGAGGCCGCCGCGCAACAGAGCGCGCTGCGCGCCGCCGATGCCGCGGCCCTCGCGGCTAACGAGAAGCGGGCCGGGGCGCAGATCCAGGCCCTTACTGGCCGGTTGGTCGATGCCGAGGCCCGCCTCGCCAAGGCAGAACGACGGTCGAACGGCGCTGGCTGGCGACGCGTCTTCCCTCGCGGGCGTCGCCGCGCCGAAGCGCGGCTCCTGCTGAAGAGCGGCCTATTCGACGAGGAGTGGTATACGAGCAAATATCCTGACGCGCTGAAAAACGGGCGTTCAGCTATCGACCACTTCCTCGAAGAGGGCTATCTATGCGGCAATCGGCCTAATTCACTGTTCGATCCACTCTGGTATTTGGAACACTATGAGGATGTCCGGCGGTCAGGGATGAATCCCGTTGTCCACTATATTCTGCACGGCGCCGGCGAAGGTCGTGATCCTGGGCCGGATTTCAATACAAAATTTTATCTTTCCGCCAATTCGGACGTACGCGACAAGACGGTCAATCCGCTAGCTCACTATCTGAGCCATGGTCGCCACGAGGGCCGGCGTGCGGTTCCGCGGCGATAAGTGGGGCGCTGCCAAACGGCTTGTTCGTGACTGCCACTTGAGATAACGGGATCGTGGGGGCGACGAGGCTTCGCGCATGTTTCACAGTCGGTTCGTTCGGAAGCGACCGAACGTTACGGAACGTCTCAATGAAGAGATAAAGCTCCTCCGAAAATCGCTTTTATTAGACCCGGTGTGGTACCGTGAGAATTATGCCGATCTTCGCGACGCGCCGCTCGATGTTGCGCGTCATTACCTTGAGTATGGGGCGCGTGAAGGCCGTGACCCGCATCCGCTCTTTGACACGAAATTCTATTTGGAGCAGAATCCGGATGTGGCCACAGCGGGGGTAAACCCACTAGTGCACTACATATTGCGGGGCGGGAAAGAGGGGAGAGATCCTCATCCGCTTTTTGACGCGAAGAAGTACCTAGCTGAGCTGCCCTACGACGTCTCGTCGAAGTTGGACCCGCTCACCCACTATTTGACCGTCGGGTGGAAACACGGTTTTCGGGCTTATCGGCGGTTCGATCCGGAGTGGTATCTCGAGCAGTATCCGGATGTGAGAGAACAGGGCCGAGAACCGCTCACGCACTATTTGACGGACGGCTGGAAGGAAGAGCGTCGCCCCATGTATTGGTTCGACGCGGAAGGATATAGCCGCCGCTATAATCTCGATAGTAAAATTGCGCTAGCTCATTATGCTAGAGAAGAGAGACGAATCAACAATGGTTTTCGACGCGAACACCGGAGTACCGTGGACGCAGAGGCGAGGCGCGACAACTGCTTCATCGTCGGTCGGACGGAACGCCGCCATCGCAAAGACGAGTGGACTCTGAGAGCTCTGATCGAGGAAAGTGGCTTATTTGACGAAAATTTCTATCGAACAACGTATCTAACTACGGTTGAAGTCTCTACCGATCCGTTAACGTATTTTCTCGTGCGGGGATGGCGTGAGGGACATGATCCGTGCGGCTTATTTGATAGCGTCTGGTATCGGGAAACTTATCCTGATGTAAAAGCGGCGAACGTTAATCCTCTGGAACACTATCTGCGGACAGGCGCGAGCGAAGGTCGTGAGACATTCCCATGCTTCGATTCGCACTGGTATCTGACGCAGTACGCCGGAGTTGTGCCAAAGGGACTTGCGCCGGTTGCGCATTATCTCCATATTGGCGCAGACCTCGGATTTGACCCGTGCTGCTACTTCAATACACGCTGGTATCTCTCTGAATACCCCGACGTCAGAAGAGCAAATCTCAATCCATTAAGACACTACGTCAAATATGGCGTTGCGGAGGGGCGCGATCCATCGCCTTTCTTTGATACGGATTGGTATATCGACCGCTACCACGACATTCGGGAGGCCGGGATTAATCCGCTGGAGCATTTCCTGCGCCACGGAGAGCAAGAAAAGCGAGAACCGCAGCCCCGGAGCAAACTTCGCGGCTACGAAGCTTGGATTGCCGCTTACGAGGCGCTCGACGATGACTCGCTGTGGGCTATGTCCAAAAAGGTCCAAACGCTAAGTTGGCGGCCGCTCTTTTCGATCGTTGTTCCCACGTATAATACTTCCGATGTGGTGCTCAGAGCGGCGCTCGATTCGGTGCTTGCGCAAGTATACCCAAACTGGGAATTGTGTATTGCTGATGATAATTCAAGCCAAGAGAATGTTAGGGCGACTCTAGAAGAATACGCCGCAAGAGACGATCGAATTAAAATTGTATACCGGCGAGAGAATGGCCACATTTCATTGGCGACGAATAGCGCTCTTGATCTTGCCACGGGCGACTACGTATGCCTAATGGATCATGATGATGAAATTTCGCCCAATGCGCTCTACGAGTTTGCTCTCAAACTAAACGAAGATCCCGAAATCGACTTCATTTATTCAGACGAAGACAAGATAACCGAACAGGGCCGACGCTACGAACCCTTTTTCAAGCCAGATTGGTCGCCGGAAGCTCTCGAAGCGTGCATGTACACAGCGCATTTCGCTTGCTATCGGGCTTCCATAGTTCGCAAAGTTGGCGGATTCAGAAAGGAGTTCAATGGAGCTCAGGACTACGACTTTGTCCTTAGATTCACAGAGCACGTTCGTAAAGTCAAACATATACCGAAAATCCTGTACCATTGGCGAGCGGTACCGGGTTCCACCGCTGCTTCGATGGACAACAAAGAGTACGTGATCGACGCTGCCGTGCGCGCGTTAGAAGAGCGAGTAAAGCGAACCGGAGAACTCGTCTGGGTCAGGCCTAATCGTTATAAAGGCTGTTTCGACGTGCGACGAGCAATCAGAGGCAATCCAAAGGTCTCAATCATTATTCCTTCTGCAGGTAGGGACAGTATCGTCCGGGGCGACACCGTTGATCTCTTGGTGCATTGTGTCAGGAGCATTGTTGATATCTCGACATACAAAAATGTCGAGCTGATCATTGTCCACAATGGCGATCTCCGTCAAAGTACCGTCGATCACCTTCGCCAGTGTCAAGCCATCCTTGTTCACTATGACGAACCAATGTTCAACATATCAAGGAAGATCAACCTGGGGGCAAAATTTGCGACCGGCGATTATCTTCTTTTGCTAAACGACGACACCGAAGTCATTAGTCCGGATTGGATCGAGGCGATGCTAAGCCTCGCACAAGACCCGGGGGTCGGAGCCGTCGGCGCCAAGCTGTATTTTGAGGACGGAAAGATCCAGCACGCGGGAGTGGCTTTTTGGAACGGCTTGCCCGACCACATCCGGCGAGGGTATGGCGGCGACGATCCGGGACATTTCTTCAGCACAGCGGGCCAAAGAAACTATCTTGCTGTCACCGGCGCCTGTGTTTTGTCACGCCGCTCTGTTTTTGAGGGGGTCGGCGGATTTGATGAGGCCTTTCCAATCAACTACAATGACATCGATTATTGTTTGAAAATTTATCGAACCGGACTGCGCATAGTTTATGCTGCGCAGGCCGAACTGTATCATTATGAAAGTCGCAACCGGGCTCGCGAGGTGCCGGAAGCGGAGATTCGGTTGTTTCTTGATCGTTGGCAAGACTTCGTTCGCAATGATCCGTATTACAGCTCCTATTTTGATGCTCATCCCCCAAACTTCGAACTCGCCAGCGCACCTGTAAAGCGGCGCTTGGGCTAAGTCAGGAGGTAACATGCCTAAGGAGGGTTCGTTTTCTGAGGCCGCTTATTTGGCATGCTATCCTGATGTTGCCGCAGCGGTAGCGGCAGGTCAATTCCAGTCGGGCGAGCAGCACTTCGAGCTTTGGGGCCGCCGTGAGGGACGACAGCCCTGGCCAAAGACGGACCGTATTCATATTGATGAACCGAACGATTTGTCCAAGGTCGGCGGTTGTCAGGTCTTTCAGGGCTGGACAACATCGCTTAATCCCGAAGATCGTATTTCTGTTTCGCTCAACGGCGAAAAGGTGAAGAGCGTTGAAATCCCACGTCCGGACGTCGAAAGGCAATTTCCTCATCTTAATGCGAAGGGCTGGATGTTTTTCTTTGAGCCGGCGGAGAATGAAAGAGATTATGTGCTTAGTTTGAGAATTGCCGATGTGACATCCGATCTGCGCTTCACCGTAAGTCCGGATGCGGTTCAGCTTGCAGATATTGCCAGGAAAATTCGTCGAAAACATCTTGATTTTCTGAAGTCCGCCTTAGCTTGCGCTATGTGCCATGCTTCCTGCCCAGAACCTTCTATGCTCATTGGAAGCGAATGGCGCTGTCCGCGCTGCGGAGAGCGGTACGATTGTACTTCTTCGATCAATTTTATCCCAAAATCGTACCCAAACTATGACGCGATCAAGTTCAAGGGGGCAATTTATTCGCACGGGTATGACGCGACCGCAGAAGACCTGATCGCTGAAGTGACTCAACGCGGTGGTAAGGTGCTCGATTGTGGCGCCGGCTGGCGCCATTCAGTGAGGGAATCTGTTATCACAACTGAAATATTACATTATCCCTCAACGGACGTTGTTGCCGTCGGTGAACATCTTCCATTTCGAGACGGCGCTTTTGATGCCGTGCTATCGTTACATGTGCTAGAGCATGTTCGAAACCCTTTTGTTTGCGCGGCGGAATTGATGCGCGTCTTGAAGCCGGGTGGCCGATTTCTTGCTGTCATTCCCTATATTGCCCCGGTACATGGGGCCCCATTTCATTTTTTTAATCCAACGCCGCAAGGATTACTCACTTTGTTTGAGAACTTCTCGACCGAGGCTGAGGTGTCGGTCCCCCGTAGCGCCCATCCGCTCGCGGCTCTCAAGGAATTGCTCAATGCCTACTCTGGATTTTTTGAGGAGCGCGCATGGAAACTGCTTGCGAACGAGAAAATCGGAGACTTCGCCGCAAGGACCACCGATGATATCCTGAAGAGTAGCTTCGCAGCGGGCTTCCGTCAGGATGGTATGATGCACCTCTCCGGTAATTATATGATCGCCGGCAAGAGGAGATGAGGTGTGCTTGGCGCGGCTGAATGCGCATGTGCTGCGAACTCTACTTTCTATCGATCTCTCGGATGGAGCATCTTTCGCCTTTGCGGAAATCTGCAACGCAATCTCTCAGAAGCCGGTAATAGAATGCTCCAGGCGGCTCTTTGGATGGTTCGATATCTCGGCTGTACTCCGCGTTGTATTGATCGACGAAGATTTTGTTGCCGTCTGCCCAGTGGTCATTCGAGGCATCGCAATTTTGGGAACTGATTTTCATGGAGCCAGGCGAAGAAAGGCAAAAACGTTGAGCAATCCATTCGTTCCAGCCAGTGACGGTAACTATCGGCGCTTCGGGATGCTCGAACGCAGTTTCAAATTGCCGTACAAAAGTTCGGCCGTGGAATTTTGGGACGGCTGTTGTCGTGAGGCTCATATAAGTCTCTTGGTAGGCCGTAGTGATCGGAATTTGCTCTATCCGGCCGTCGACCCTGGTGACGCGCTGGTTACAGCGAGCAGTCCCGTGGGAGGAAAGGAAACCAGGAGCGCATTGCTCCATGAAACTCCAATTTGAGGGGGGTTGAGAGAGGCCCCACATCCGCCGTAAAGTGTAGAGCTGTGAGTATTTCACGTACTTGGGACCATCTACCGGCATGGCGGGATTGGCGACAACCAGTGCGAGCGGTTTCCCATAAAAGGGAAATTGCAAATTGGGATAGGCTTTCAACTGGTGTAGAACATATTCAAACATATCGCCGTCTGCTGTCAGTGGTGCCCAAGCGACGACCTTTGGCGCGTTCGAGATCTGGCTCCAGACCGAAAGCAGATGGCCGAGCGGTTGGATAATTGCCGTCTCGGCGTTCGCGTTGTGCGTATCTGGCCAATTTGAAATGTCTAGGATAACGAAGTTGACCCCAGCATCACGCAGCATTTCTGCATGGTTGCGGAGGATATCTTCGCGTCGGCTCAGGCAATAGTAGCCCAAGGCCGGTTCGCTCCACCACTCGAAGGAGGGGACTGGAGCCCAAGGCATGCGTCCCGTCAGGGATTTAGAAATGTCGGCCGGTTGTGCCTGCGTGTCATCATACGCGAGACATTGCCATAACGAATAAAGAATGCCGAATCGCGTTTGTTGAAACTGTTCTATCCTTGGTTGGGAATTCTGCTGCGCAAAAACAGAAGCAGTCACCAAAACTGCGATTAGCCCTCCTATGGCGATCAGTCTGGACATTGGGCGCGCAAATATCCTATGAACCCGCAAAAATGGAATCCGATCTTGCCGTTATTAAGGTTAGGCCCGATGAAAGCGGTTATATTAGCGGGCGGCCTCGGCACCCGGTTATCAGAGGAGACCGACACCCGGCCCAAACCCATGGTGGAAATCGGCGGGCGGCCAATCCTTTGGCACATCATGCAAATCTATTCGGCTCACGGCGTGAGGGATTTCATCGTCTGCCTCGGCTATAAAGGCTACGTCATCAAGGAATACTTCCTGAATTATCGCCTGCACGTCAGCGACGTGACGGTGGATACCGGCAATGGCGTGGTCTCTTATCATAAGAGCCGCGCCGACGATTGGCGCGTTACGCTGGTTGATACGGGGGATCAGACGATGACGGGCGGTCGTCTGAAACGGGTCCGAGACTATCTGACCGACGATCTCTTCCTCCTCACCTATGGCGACGGCGTCGCCGATATCGACATCGGCAAGCTGACCGACTTTCACAAAGGGCATGGCGGCCTGGCGACTGTGACCTCGGTCGTCCCGCCAGGGCGCTTTGGCGCTCTCGAAATGAGCGGGGCGCGCGTGCGAAGCTTCCGCGAAAAGCCGGCCGGCGACGGCGCGCAAATCAACGGCGGATTTTTCGTCCTGTCGCCGAAAGTCATCGATTACATCGCCGACGACGCCACGATCTGGGAGCGCGAACCGATGGAGCGGCTCGCGCGAGACGGCGAGCTCTTCGCTTTCCCGCATGACGGTTTCTGGCATGCGATGGACACGTTGCGCGACAAGCGGCATCTGGAAGAGCTTTGGGCGTCCGGCAAGGCGCCGTGGAAAATCTGGTGAGGTCTTTAAATGCGCGTTCTCATCACGGGCAATATGGGTTACGTGGGGCCGGCCGTCACGCGCCGGTTGCGCGCGGCTTTGCCGTCCGCGTTTCTGGCCGGCTACGATAGCGGCTTCTTCGCCCATTGCCTGACGACGGCGAAGGAGGCGCCTGAGCGCCTGTTGGACGAGCAGCGATTCGGGGATGTGCGCAAGATCGGCGTGAAGGACCTCCGAGGCTTTGACGCTGTGGTGCATCTGGCGGCGGTGTCGAACGATCCGATGGGCAATCGTTTCGAAGCCGTAACGGACGAGATCAACCATCGCGCCAGCGTGGCGCTCGCCGAAGCGGCCGCGGCCGCCGGGGTTGCGAACTTTGTTTTCGCTTCAAGCTGCAGCGTTTATGGCTTTGCCGGCGACGGCCGCGCCCGTGCGGAAGGCGACGCGCTCAATCCATTGACGGCGTATGCGCGCTCGAAAATCGCCACCGAAGAGGCTTTGCGACAGCTCGATCTCAACGGCATGACCGCGACCTCGCTGCGGTTCGCGACCGCTTGCGGGATGTCGGACCGGCTACGGCTCGATCTCGTGCTCAACGATTTCGTCGCCTGCGCGCTGTCCTCCGGCGAGATAAGCGTGCTCAGCGACGGCACGCCCTGGCGGCCCCTGATCGACATACGCGATATGGCTCGCGCGATCGAATGGGCGATCGCGAGGCCAGCCGAAGTTGGAGGCAAGTTCCTCGCGGTGAATGTCGGGTCCGACGAGTGGAACTACCAAGTTAGAGATTTGGCTCATGCGGTGGCCGCGGCGGTCCCCGAAACGAAAGTCTCGATCAACACTGCGGCGCCGCCCGACGGCCGCTCCTACAAGGTCGACTTCAGCTTGTTTCGGAAGCTCGCGCCGGATCATCAACCGAAAGAAACGCTCGCCTCCTCGATCGAGGCGCTGCGCGACGGCCTGCACGCGATCGCGTTCTCGGACCGAGATTTTCGTCAATCGCAACTCATCCGGCTCAAAGTGCTCGAGCGCCACATAGAGCAACAGCGGTTGGATAAAGACCTGAACTGGCGTGACCGGCTGAACTGATCCGCCCCCGTAGAATCGACCATCAGGAGCGATGATAAGTGATGCACGGATCCTGCCGGGTTTGCGGCGCGCAACTGAAGCACACCGCAGCCGATCTCGGCCTTTCTCCTCTCGCGAATTCTTACGTGCCCTTAGACAAAAGCCGCGAGGGAGAAATTTTTTATCCATTGCACGCGTTTGTCTGTGAAGAGTGCTTTCTCGTGCAGCTGGAGGAGTTCGAAAGTCCGGAGAATATTTTTTCCGACTATGCCTATTTTTCCGGCTTCTCGACCAGCTGGCTGCGCCATGCAGAAAACTATGTCGAGAAAATGCAAGAGCGCTTTGGACTCGCCTCGAATCACAAAGTGGTAGAAGTCGCGAGCAACGACGGCTATCTCCTCCAGTATTTCGTGCGGCGCGGCGTCCCGGTTCTCGGCGTCGAGCCGGCGCGCAACGTCGCCGAGGTCGCGATTTCACGCGGCGTACCCACGGAAGTCGCCTTCTTTGGCCGCCGCACCGCCGAAAGACTGCTCGCCGCCGGCCATAGCGCCGATCTGATGGCGGCGAACAATGTGCTGGCGCATGTGCCGGACATCTTGGATTTTGTCGCGGGCTTTCGCGTGCTGCTGAAGCCTGAAGGGGTGGCGACTTTTGAATTCCCGCATCTGCTGCGGATGGTGGAGGAAAGTCAATTCGACACCATCTACCATGAACATTTTTCCTATCTGTCGTTGAGCGTCGTCGCTCACGTAGCCCGGCTGAACGATTTACGCGTCTTTGACGTCGAGGAATTGCCGACGCATGGGGGCTCTTTACGGGTCTTCATGTGCCGCGTCGACGCGGGTCACGGGACGACCGGAGCGGTCGGCCGTGTTCTCGATGCGGAACGCGCGGCTGGATTACGCGATCTTTCGACTTACGCAAGGTTTGCCGAGAACGTCGTTCGAATCAAATGCGAGGCCCTGAACTTTCTCATCAATGCGCGACAAAACAAGAAGCTAGTCTGCGCTTACGGCGCTGCCGCCAAGGGCAACACGTTTCTGAACTATTGCGGCATAGGGCCAGAATTGATCCAAGTCGTCGCCGACCGCTCGCCCCATAAACAGAGGACGCTGTTGCCAGGCAGCCGCATTCCGGTCGTATCGCCGGAGGAGATGCTAGCGCGCAAGCCTGATTACGTCCTCATCCTTCCGTGGAATTTGCGAGATGAAATTGCAGAACAATTGGCGAGCGTCCGAGAATGGGGCGGCGCTTTCGTAACCGCGGTGCCAGAGATTTCGATTTTTTGAGCTATGCGCTTTCACCAGCTTCCTCTTGCCGGGGCTTACCGCGTCGAGATTGAAACGCGCTCCGATGAGCGAGGTTTTTTTGCGCGCACTTTTTGCGAAGAGGAATTTGCGCGCCAAAATCTGACGACTCGCTTTTCGCAAGCGAGCGTCTCGTTCAACCTTCGCCGGGGCACGGTACGCGGCATGCATTTCTCCGTCGAACCTCACGCGGAGACAAAACTCGTTCGATGCACCTCGGGCGCTATTTATGATGTCTTGATCGATTTGAGGCGGTGCTCGACGACCTATCTACGGACATGCAGTGTCGAACTGTCGGCCACGAATCGGGATGCGGTCTTTATCCCGGTAGGATTGGCCCACGGCTTCCAGACTCTAGAAGACGAAACTGAAGTCCTCTATCTGATAGACGTCCCGTATGAGGCAAGCGCGGCTCGGGGCGTTCGTTGGAACGACCCGGCCGTGAATGTTCGCTGGCCGCAGCCAATAAGCGTCATTTCCGAACGAGATCTCCAATTTCCCGATTGGAAGCCATGAAGCGAGTTCTCGTGACGGGCGCGACAGGCTTTATCGGCGCCCGCGCGGTTCCGCTTCTGAGGGCGCGCGGCTACGAGGTTCACGCCATAGGTCGAACGCGTCCTGAGGACCGCGACCTTGAGTTCCACAGCGCTGACTTGCTCGACGCCGACGCCGTGCGAGCGGTCACGCTCAAAATTCGGGCGACTCACCTCCTGCATCTTGCGTGGGATGTGACCCCTGGGCGTTATTGGCGTGCGTCCGAAAATCTCGACTGGGTTAGCGCGAGCTTGCAACTAGCGCGCGCCTTCGAAGCCGCCGGCGGGCGGCGCGCCGTTTTTGCGGGAACTTGCGCCGAGTATCAATGGGGAGCGCCGCGCTTTTTCGAAGCGACGACGCCGTGCGTCCCAGCCACGCTCTACGGAGCCGCTAAAGATGCGCTCAGGCGGCTACTTACATATTACGGCGATAGTGGCGGCCTATCGGTAGGATGGGGCCGGATTTTCTTTCTCTATGGTCCCGGTGAGAAACCGGGCCGACTTGTCAGCGACGCGATACGCTGTCTCGTCAAGGTCGCGCCGTTCCCCACGACTCATGGGAATCAAAGGCGCGACTTCCTCCACGTCGATGACGTAGCCGGCGCGTTTGTGGCCCTTATAGACTGCAACGCGCAGGGTCCGGTCAATATAGGCTCAGGCGCAGCAATTAGCGTCCGGTCAGTACTCGATATTGTTGCTTCTGAAATCGGCAATGCAGATTGCCTGCAGTTCGGGGCGCGAACTCTTGCTGAAGGCGAGCCCATGGTCATCGAAGCTGACGTCACCCGGTTGACGCAGGAGATCGGGTTCAAACCCCTTTACGATATCAAGGGCGGAATAGCGCAGACGGTGGCGTGGTGGAAACGCAATTGCGCCGAGTCCAGATGAGAGGATGAACCAAATCGGTCCTTTCGATCGGTTTCACGCAAACGCTCTACATAAGTAACCTGCCACGTGCGATTCGTTCAACCGCCAAGCCGGCGAATGCGGTGCAAACTGCGAAGGATACGACATATCCTTTGTCAAGAATGGCTGCCCCGTAGCCTTCGTAATATGCAGAGCGCATCCACTCTACGCCCTGCAAGGGTGGAAAATATGAAAGGATTTCCTGAGCTGAAAGCGGGAGGCTGTCCGGGACGAATACCACTCCGGAAGCAAACCACATGATAACCATAAGCAGGGCGTATCCTGTTATCCAGAAAGGGACCGCTGCCGCTATGATCGCGTTGATCATGCCCATGCCGACACCGAGAAGCATCATTGCCAGCAGCGCCAAGCTAGCCTGAACGATATCAAGCGGCATAAAGTCGATACCTGCCGACCAGAAGAAGCCGAAGAGGATCAAGATCACGAGAGAGGCGCTCAGCACTTCGACAATTGCGCGCGCGAATAGAATGTCGGTCACCTTTACGGCAGGAAAGGATAAAAGAGGTTTATTCAGCGCGATGCCCATCATAATGAAACGCGACATGTAGCTAAAGCACATGAAAGGGATAACGCCGGTCGCGTACCACAGCGCGGCGCTGTCACCATATGGAGCCGTCCTCCCCAATGCGCCGTTCAGAAGGATCAAAACAAGTACGTGCGATAAAGGCCAGCCGATGGCCAGCAGAAAACCCCATTCCGAGCCGCCGAATCGGGTCTTAATGTCGCGCAACATTAACGCAAGCAGCAGCCGGCCTTGGGCTCTTGTCACGTCCACCAAGCTCGAGCTATAGCTCATTATTAGAACCTCGACGAACCTCTTTACAGAACAGGTGCTCTAGCGCCCCAGCGTTGGAGCGGCACCCTTTCAAGTGCTATCTGCCGGCTCCAGCTTTGAATGGGCTTCGGCGACGTGGTAGTACAATTCGACGTCCTTTTCTATCAGAGCGTCTACGACGCGAGTCTCCTTGAGATGCCGCCCGAGCGCGGCGACTTTGGGAAATTGTGGAATCTGAGGCAACGCGGACGCGTCAATCCCTAAGAACTCAGTCACGCTGTGCAAGAATTCCGCGGCCTGGCTCCGAAGCCCCACCACTGCGAACGAGGCGAGGCAATCGAGAGCCGCTGCTACAGCGCCGTTACGCGGCATCTCGTCCGGCGTAGGCGCTGTGAGTTGGCGAACAATAGGATTGGCTAAAAACGCCGCGACATCTTTCGGCATAGACCGCAATGCCCGCGTCAGCGCCTTCTCATCTTCGAAAGACAATGATTTAGCGAACTCAACCGCCGGCCCGAGTCTGAAACGCTCCCTCTCCATTCCCAATTGGCTGATCTGCGCGTCGTCCAACTTGCTCAGGATCATAAGTCTTTCGGCGATCTCATTATGAGGGTCCTGTAATAGAGTAACGGTTGCGAAATTCGCCTTTTCTGAATACAGAGAATAGTTCTGATAAAGAATTCTGCCACTCACATAAATTGAATTAATTATATCCAAGAGGAACATTTGCGAAACTGATTCTCTCCCATATCTCTCGGCTCCTCGCGCAAAGTATTGGAAGCGAGGTTCTAATGTATCGTCTAGCCGCCAAAGCGGAAATAAATGCGTTTCCAGGCGCAATATTTTTTTCTCGATAAAATCCTTGCGCGGCCGGCGGTACACCAGCATACCGGTTTCGGCATCAGAAATTTCAAGGTTTGTCAAATTCGGCAATTCAGGCAAAACTGAGCTGTCGATCCTAAAGCCGCATTTACCCGTTTCGTGACGTCCTGCGGCTATTAGCCCTTCGCGTATTTCGTTCGCTTCAAATACGAGCAATTCATCGCCGTTGCTGGATACGCGAATCTGGGGAATGCCGGTGAAGGAATCGGGCACGACGTAGCCCACAATCACGTCGCCGGTATCCGACTGCAGATTGAAATACATCCAGAACCGCGGCCTCTAACCCCGCACCCTGATAGAATTGCCGGTCGTCCTCGTTCCAGCAAGGCTGCATGCGTATAGCACGATTATCGTTTGCGCGCAGAGGCAGGGAAATTAGCCGTTGGTTGCGTCTGCCGTTGCGGTCAAATCAGTGCAATAAAAGGGTTGCTCTTATCGAAGCGATTAGGCACAAGTCATCGAATTGAGCGATTTTACCATCGGAGATTTGTAAATGCAACAAGGGGACCGAAGCGATGTCAGCGCGTCGGTCGCCGGAGTCCCTTATTTGGATACTGCCACGGGCGTCCGAAAGAAGGCGCAACAAAGGGGCCTCGCGCAGGCGCTACACAATTTGGCCTCCCTGCTGATTCTGCGTGAGCCTCTGGATACCAAAGCTCTTATCCCAAGTCCGGGCCTTGCGCCAACCGGTCTCGCCGGTTGCTGGAGAGCGCAGGACAGCAATGCTGCATGGCTTTTGCCGGCCTCGACGAGGATGCGTTATCTGGAAATCCGATTTGCCGCGAGGGTCACGGCGGCCCGCGCGAGACTAAAAGCAGGCACGTGGCAAATATATTACGATTCCGGCGGCGGCTTCCGAGAAACCAACAGTCGCGCGTTCTATTACGATCAGAATCGCATCAGCGTGCGCCACGTCATGTCGTTGCGCGGCCCGATCTATGCGATCCGAGTCGACCCGACGGATTTTCCATGCGAATTTGTCGTCGACCAATTCGAACTCTTGGCAATGCGGCTGGCGTGGGGTCTGCCAAAACTGATTGCGCAGCGCTTGGTCTGCCGCCGTGAACAGGGAGTGCTCGGCCAATCCATAAAGGAATTTCTAATCTCGCTGGCGACTCTTCGGCCACGACGGGCCATCCGGGCGCTATTTGGCCCACACGCGCTTTCACAGCGGCAGCTTTATCAGCGGTGGATTGAAACGCGGAAGATCACAACCACAAGGCGGCAAAAATTCCTCGCGAAGCTCGGCGAGTTCAATCGCGTGCCGGTCTTCTCCATAATTATGCCAACCTTCAACTCTCCAGCCGAGTTTCTGGAGCGGGCCATTCGATCGGTCACAAATCAGATTTACCCACATTGGGAGCTTTGCATTGCCGACGATGGCTCTACGACCGACGGTGTGCGTCAAGTCCTCGATCGCCACAAAGGCGACCCGCGGATCAAGGTCACTTTTCTCGAGAAGAACAGCGGGATATCGGCCGCAAGCAATGCGGCTTTGGGACTGGCGAAGGGGGACTACATTGCGCTGCTGGATCATGACGATGAAATTGCGCCGCATGCGCTTTATGCTTTCGCCCGCGCGCTCAATAACAGCCCGGACGCCGATTGGCTTTATTCAGACGAGGATAAAATCGACGAAATAGGGCGACGGTCCGATCCTTTGCTCAAACCCGACTGGAGCCCGGCATTCTTTCATGGTTGTATGTATACGTGTCACCTCGGCGTGTATCGTAGAGATCTGGTCGTCCAACTAGGCGGTTTTCGCTCAGAATTCGATTTAGCGCAAGACTATGATCTCGCGCTTAGATTCGCCCGCGTCGCCAGGCGGGTCGTTCACATTCCCGATGTGCTTTATCATTGGCGTACTTTGCGCCAATCAACGGCGTCGGGCGCACAGGCGAAACCAAAAGCTGAATTGGCGGCGCGTCGCGCACTTCAGGCATACCTGGACACTGGTCCGATCAGGGCTTACGCGGAGCCCGGCCCTTTCCCCGGCAGTCATCGAGCGCGATACGAAATTGTGGGCGAGCCGCTCGTCTCGATTGCGATTCCGTCTGCCGGGAAGCCGTGCAAAACCCGTCCGGGACGTAGCTGGCTGGTGTTGGAGCTTGTCCGATCCATTTATGCTCGTACTGAATATAAAAATTTTGAAGTTGTCGTTGCCGAAAACGGCGACTTTGACTCTTCTCTGCGTGATGAACTTGATCGCCTCGGTGCCCGGCGCGTCGAGTATCGAGCGCACATGTTCAACATGTCCGAGAAGATGAACCTTGTCGTCGAAGCTGCGCGTGGAGAATACGTGGTCCTCCTCAACGATGACATGGAAGTAATTAATGGCGGATGGCTCGCGGAAATGTTGATGTGGTGCCAACAGGATGATGTCGCGGCAGTCGGCGCCAAGTTGATTTTTCCCACCGAGCGCATCCAGCATGCCGGAGTGCTTCTATTCCAGCAGGGCCCTTCGCATATCTATTACAACGAAGACAACGCGACGGCGGTCGGCCTCGCGGGCAGTGCTGTGCTTGCGCGCGAATATAGCGCCGTAACCGGTGCTTGTTTGATGACGCGCCGACGCGATTATCTTGCAATCGGCGGTTTCGATCCGGCTTTCCGTATAAACTACAACGACATAGATTTTTGTGTCCGCCTAGCGGCGCACACCGGCGGCCGCATTATCTATACGCCCTTTGCGATGTTGTATCATCACGAATCGATCAGTCGGGATGTGGCGCCGCCGGATGAATTGGCTTTGTTCAACAGAAAGTGGGCCAGCTTGATTGGCTCAGATCCCTACTACAACATCCATTTATCCCAATATTCATCCATCTGTGCGCTCCGCGACTATATCCTTCCGATTGAAGAACAGTACGGCCTCGACGACGCGCGCGTGCGACGTGTTGCGGAGTTCGCCGTTTCTGAGCAAGGGAGCTAGACGATTGTTGCCGTTACAAGCGTTGGCCGTCGATTTTTTGCGTAAAATGGCAGACATTTTGGAGCGCCAAGGCCGGCCGCAGAAGGGGAGCAAAACCGGAAGCGTTGGCGATGTACTTGACGAATATATTATCGGAATGCCGAGCGCGCAGAATGCGTTGAACATTCTTCCAGGCTGGAATCATGCATTGCCTCCCGAATTCGGGGTAACCGGAGGTAAGGGCGCATTTTATGCCGATACAAGGATTGCATGGCTGATCGACCAGGTTGGCCCTCTTCAAGGGAAGAGGATCCTTGAACTCGGTCCCTTAGAGGCCTCGCACACATATATGCTCGAGCAACAGGGGCCAGAGTCTCTATACGCGATCGAGGCTAACAAGCTTGCCTATTTACGCTGCCTGGTAGTCAAGGAAATCCTGAATCTGAAGATTGCCAGATTTTTGCTGGGTGACTTCTGCGAGTGGCTCGAATATTCAAAGGAGCGTTACGATCTTATCGTCGCGTCCGGCGTCTTGTATCATATGCAAGATCCTCTGAGGCTTATTGAGTTAATTGCTGCCAGAACTGACACATTTTACCTCTGGACGCATTACGTAAGCCGAGAATCGATGCCCAAGGACGACCCGCGGCGGGAGGCCTTCGTCGGCGAAGTCGAAGTTCGCGAGCATCGCGGGATTCCTGTTCACCTCTACAGGCGAAGCTATCTCGGCGCGTGGAAGAACAAAACTTTTTGCGGGGGCGCTCACGACCTCCATCGCTGGATCGAAAGGGAGGACCTTCTTGCGCTGATTCGAAAACTCGGGTTCTCCGATATACGAATTGCTCACGACGAACCTGCGCACCTTTATGGGCCATCGTTCTCGGTGTTTGCCCGAAGGCATACCGATTCGCTCACTTCCATGGCCGAGCAGGGAGACGTGTTAGAGCCGTCTCCCAGCTCATAGGGGACGTCAGTCTAATATCGGTGATCGTTTATCGCGGCCGCGACGAGCGCGAATATGCCCCAGACTATGAGAAGTGCGACAGGGATAAGCAGGGATAGACTAAGGCGTTCCGGATACTTTGCATATTCCGGCAGGGCTGGAGGAACAAATACCTCTACATAGATATTCTGGCGCTCCGCTCTTATTCTCGCTCGCTCCAGGCTGTCTTGTGCAAGCTGATAAAGCTTCTCGGCGAACTGACGCTGTAGCTCCAGAGACTCGAATTTTACCAGCGAGGCCGCTATCGTCCCTCCCTCCGGCGAACTGCCCGTTAGCTTTGATTTCAACTCGCTAATCTGTTTGTCGAGCGCCTCGAGGCGTGTTCTCAGTGTCACAACAGTAGGCGCGTCCTTGGACATCGCTTTCGAAGCGACGAAATAGTCGTTTTGCAATTGAATTTGCTCCGCCATCGCAGCCAAAAGGAGCTTCGACGTCGAGGTGGCGGCCGACACGGGATCTATGTAGCCTTCCGAGTCGCGATACTCGCGAAGGTTTCGCAATGCGGTTTCGACCATCCCTTCTGCTCGGCGGACCTCCTCTTCCGACCATTTCATCGTGTCGTTTCGTGCTCGTCTCGAGACGTCATTCGCCAGTTTCTCGCTAGCTGCGATGATAGCTCGTGAAAGCGTCAACGCGTCGTCAGGGCGGAAGGCCTTCGCTTCGACTTTGACGATCCCTGAGGGCCCGTCGACATAGGTCAAGACCATCGCGTTCCAGTAATCGACCAACTCTTCAGCCGTCGCGCCGTCCTTTAGCCGCGCCCAAAAGTCGGCCTCGGGTCGCCGAAAAATCTGGCGCAGGTCAAGCGACTTTGACAGGTCATCGAGAATCGCTCGACTGTGAATGTAATTCGCGACGATGTAGACGTCTTGGTCGGCTAGCGAGGGAATTGAACCTGTCGACAATTTCGAGAGGGCCGACTTTGTCTTGTCCAGATTGTCGTCAAACTGCGCCGCTTTAACCGCGAACCGAGCTTCAGCGACGTATTGATTGGAGGCAAAGAACGCAAAATAGATCGCTGCCGCAATCGAGGGTACGACGACAAAGAGCACAAAAGTGATCAGATAAGCAGAGGGCCGTTGCCGTGGGGGGCGATGAAGCCTGAAAGTGTCCGCCTCATGGGCTTGAGTTGGGGGCGCCGTCGGCTGTCGAAACATGCGACGCGCTACTCGAGCGGAAATCGTTGCGAGCAGCGCCGGCGCGGACCGGCGAAGAGAAAGACTATGGTCTAAGATCACCTCCGCCGCGACTCGCTTAGTATCGTCTTCCATCTGAAGTTTACCTGACTGATGCCGCGTCTCGATTGGGGAAACGGAGGATGTTCCGGTTACGCCATGTGATTGCGAGCGAGAATCGCCAGAGCGCAGAGCACACCCCATATTACAGATGAGCTTGCGGCCACTAAAAGCGTGTACAAGACGCGCTTCGGATATTGCGGCTCCTGCGGCGTGTCCGGCGTGATGAAAGTGTTGAGATACATCATGCGGCGCTCAGCCGTCAGCCGCGCGAGTTCCAACGTCGCCACGGCGCCAGCATAAAGATGTTCTGCTGTTTGGCGCTCAAGATCGAGTTCAGCAAATTTTGTCATGGAGGCGGAAAGCGGCGCATCCGAAGAAGCGCTGTTCGGCGAAGCGTTTGTGAGGCGGGACTCAAGCTCCTTAATTTGAGAGGAGGTCGCGTCAATTCGAGACTTCAGCTGCGTCATTTGCGGAGCATTCGTCGAAACGAAGCGCGCTTCGCTCGCATATTGCTGCTGCATGTTCAAAAGATTTGAACGAGCATCGGTTATGAGCGTATTCAAGGCGTCCCCGGCCTTTGCCGCATCCAGCATGCCCTGTTCATTGCGAGCCTTTTCCAAGGCCGCCTGAGCGGCTGATAGCCTTTGCGAAGTTCGATCAAGTTCCTCTTGAGCTCCGGCAACTGCGTCTCTGTTCATCCGTTCGTTAAGTGTATTAATCAGAGCTTCGCTAATGCTCACGACCGATTGCGTAATCCGGACAGCGTCCTCGGGAGTGAACGCGCGTACTTTAACGACTACAATTCCGCTTGGCATCTGTATGCTGACGGAACACATCTTCTGCCAGTATTTCACGAAATTCTCGATCGGCTTTTCGGCGTTGAAACGCGAAAGCCAGTCTATGGCGTCGTTCGAATAGAGGCGCCGGATATTGACAAGCTGTTGAAGGTTCTCAAGCGCTGCTCGGCTCTCGATATAATTTGTTACGATCTGGGTGTCCTGAATTACGGCGACGCCAGGAATTCCCGTCAAAGAAGCGATTCCATCTGCAATAGGCGGCGTTCCGCTCGAAACCGTGAAACGGGCCTCGGCGACATATTGGTCGGACGCGATCAAGCCATAGTACAGTCCGGCGGCGATCGTCGGAATGGCGACCATGACAGAGAAGCTAACGATTGCCGCCCAGCGCAAGAGTGCGGCGCCTTTGCGGGCACGAAACGCGCTCCCCGAATAGTAGTGACGGGACCGCCTGGAGATCCGCGCTCGTCTCGCCGCGTCGGATAGCGCTTGCGACAGAACTCGCGCCCGATCTAGCGCCGAGAGGTTTCCTCTCGCCAGAGGCGTCCTATCCTCTGCATCCATGATTTTCCCCGATTCCAATCTTCTATGGCGCGCCCGAAAATCCCTTCAGGACTCGGGATCAGGACGTCACCGGTTCAACCGATTATAGACCTCTATCGCCTTGTCGACTGAATCAAACATAATCAATTGACCGTCTACTAATACGGCCCCATGATCACAATACTCCTTTATGGTGCCCATACTGTGCGACACGACGATCAGATCAGTATTTATCCGCCTCTTGTCAAATACCGCCTTGCAACGGGCTTGGAATCTTGCATCGCCGACGGCGGTCACTTCGTCGATCAGATAGCAATCGAAATCGATGGCCATAGACATCCCGAACGCTAGTCTGGCCATCATGCCGGACGAGTAAGTCCTCACCGGCGCGTCAATGTAATCGCCAAGCTCGGCGAAATCTTCGACAAAGTGAAGGACCTTGAGGATATCCGCGCCGTAAATTCGCGCGACGAATTTGACATTTTCCCTACCAGAAACGAGGGGATGAAAGCCTCCCCCAAAACCCAACGGCCACGACACGCGCACGGAGCGCCGGATTTTACCGGAGTTTTGCAGTTCAGTACCTGCGATCAGCCGGATAGTAGTCGACTTGCCCGCGCCGTTTACCCCAAGCAGGCCATATGACCGGCCGCTCTGGAACACAGTTGAAACGTGATCGAGCACAATCTTGGTGTTCCCGGCCGTTCTGTAGAATTTAAAGACCCGATCCAGTTGGATCATTGGCGCACTTCAGTCCCCTTGCGACCGCGACATTATTACGGCTTATATTCCCGTTACAGCCGCTGTGCGACAGATTTTACGCTGTTCTCGCGGGTACAGGCCATTTCCGGCGAAACTGCGACCAGCAAAACGAAATTTCGCTTATGCGCCAGTGATTTACATCAAGATGCGCAGGCGTGCAGTCTAAATTGACGAAGGCGCAGGGCTCATGTTAGCTGACCCGACTGCCGTCGACCGGCTATTCGTGACCGGGCGCGGAGCAGATTTGGGGCGGACGAGATGGGGAAGACGTTTCTCGTGACCGGCGGCGCCGGCTTTATTGGTTCGGCCGTGGTCCGGAACATCGTCCGTAATACCCCGCATAACGTTGTCGTTGTCGATCTCCTGACTTACGCTGGCAATCTTGATTCCTTAGCCTCGGTTTCGAGCTCCTCTCGCTATCGTTTCGAACGCGCCGACATCGTCGACCAAGGGGCGATGGCGCGGATTTTCGAATGTTACGACCCGGATGTCGTGATGCATCTCGCCGCCGAAAGCCATGTCGACCGCTCGATCGACGGACCGGCGGAGTTTATGCGCACAAATGTCGTCGGGACTTTTACTCTGCTTCAAGCCGCGCTCAGCCATTGGCGCAAGCTGAGCATAGATCGCCAGCGTTCCTTTCGATTTCACCACATCTCGACTGACGAAGTGTTCGGCGCGCTTGGCAAAGAGGGGGCGTTTTCAGAGAGCCATCCTTATGATCCTAATTCGCCTTATTCCGCTTCGAAGGCAGCGTCCGATCATTTCGTCAAAGCCTGGGGTCATACATACGGACTGCCTATCCTGATCACCAATTGCTCAAATAACTACGGTCCGTACCATTTTCCTGAAAAGCTTATTCCTTTGACGATTCTCAACGCGCTGGAAGGAAAGCCGATTCCGGTCTATGGGCGCGGCGAGAATGTCCGTGATTGGCTGTTCGTCGAAGATCATGCCGAGGCGCTGTTGGAGGTCGCCCTGCGAGGGAGGCCGGGCGACAGGTATAATATCGGCGGGCGCAACGAACTCGCAAATATCGAAGTCGTGCGCAGAATTTGCACTTTACTAGACGAATTGCGATTCGATCCGACGCTTGGTGAGCGGGAATCGCTCATTTCGTTCGTTACGGATCGGCCAGGGCACGATTTTCGTTACGCTATCGACGCAAGCAAGATAATGAACGAGTTGGGTTGGGCGCCGCGGGAAACGTTCGAATCCGGTTTGCGAAAAACTGTGCAATGGTATCTTGACAATCGCCAGTGGTGGGAGCGCGTGCGCGCGGGCGTGTACCGTGGCGAAAGGCTCGGAATCTCGGTCTGAAAAGTTAAAGTCCATTATGCTCATAGAGCCGACTGAAATCGCGGATGTAAAGGTCATCACGCCTCGTCGGTTCACCGATGAGCGTGGCTTTTTTTCGGAGGTGTTCAACGCGCGCGCATTCGCGTCCATTGAAAGCAACGCGTTTGTACAGGACAATCATTCTTGGTCTTCACAACCATTCACTATTCGGGGGCTGCACTTTCAGACGGTGCCGCGCGCGCAGGGCAAATTGGTGCGGGTCGCGCGCGGGCGCATTCTCGACGTCGCCGTCGACATCAGGCGCTCGTCGCCGACTTTTGGAAAACACGTCGCTGTCGAACTCTCCGCCGCCAATTGGCGTCAGCTTTGGGTGCCTGTCGGCTTCGCCCACGGTTTCTGCACCCTCGAGCCGGACACCGAGGTCCTCTACAAGGTGACGGATTATTATTCCGCCGAGCATGACTTCGGCCTCGCTTTTGATGATCCAGCCCTGGGCATAGCCTGGCCCACGGCGCCTGAAGCCGCAATTTTATCCGATAAAGATCGGAAGCATCCTCGCCTCGCGGCCTTGTCATACGCATTCGAGTAGATCATGGCGCGCCTTCGCATTGCGGTGACAGGCAAGCAAGGCCAAATTGTCAAATCGTTGTCGGAGCGCGCTGGCGAGCATCAGATTGATGTGGTCGCCGTCGGTCGGCCCGAATTTGATCTCACAGATCCTGTTTCTGTGCGGCGCGTTCTGATCGACACGTCGCCGGACGCGATTGTCAACGCCGCAGCTTACACGGCGGTGGATCGTGCCGAGAAAGAACCAGAGCTCGCCCTCGCCGTCAACGGCGCGGGCGCTGGCGCTGTTGCTGAGGCTTCGGACGAGCTTGGAGTCCCGCTGGTCCATATCTCGACAGACTACGTATTTGACGGTCTGGAGAACCGAAGCTACGTCGAAGACGACCCTGTCGCGCCGCTCAGCGCTTACGGTAAATCTAAACAGGCCGGCGAAGCCGCGGTGCGCGAGAACTCGAAAAACCACGTCATCTTGCGCACGAGCTGGGTTTATAGCCCATTCGGCGTGAATTTTCTCAAGACCATGTTGAGGCTCGCCAAAACGCGCGATGAAATTTCGGTGGTCGACGACCAACGCGGCGCACCGACCTTTGCGCTCGACATCGCAGACGGCGTAATCGTCGTGATCAAGAATCTTTTGGCTCGTCCAAGCGAGTCGCGCCTGCGCGGGACCTTCCACCTCGCGGCGGCCGGCGAGACCAGTTGGGCGGGATTTGCAAAAGCCGTGTTTGAAGCGTCGGCCTCCTTTGGCGGGCCGGTCGCCACGGTGAAAGAAATTCCGACCACGCATTATCCGACGCCCGCGCCGCGTCCGGCCAATTCTCGCCTCGATTGTTCAAAGCTTCTTTCAATCCATGGCGTCGCTCTTCGCGATTGGAGAGCGCCAATACCGCAATGTGTGGCGCGCGTTTTGGCCGAAGGCGAATGATGTTAGAACGTCGCAGCCCAAGGCCGAGTTACTACTCGATTTCTCCTTCCGCAACCTTCAAAAGATACGCGCCGTATTCCGAGTTACCGCAGCGTTGGCCCAGTTTTCTCAATTGCGGCGCATCGATGAATCCGCGCCGAAACGCGATTTCCTCGATGCAACTGATCCTCGTCCCTTGCCGATGCTCCATAATTTGAACAAACTGCGACGCCTCGATCAGAGAGTCCATTGTGCCGGTGTCGAGCCATGCGAAGCCACGTCCCATCACCTCGACATGGAGCTCCCCCATTTCGATATAAGCGCGGTTCACATCGGTTATTTCGACCTCTCCCCGCGCAGAGGGTTTGACCGCCGCCGCGATATCGAGCACGCGGTTATCGTAGAAGTATAGGCCGGTCACCGCGTAATTTGACTTGGGATAGGCAGGCTTCTCCTCGATCGAAACGGCCCTATTCTCCTTGTCAATTTCGATCACGCCGTAGCGGTGTGGATCGGCGACGCGATACGCAAAAACGGTCGCTCCGGTTTTACGGGCCGCGGCGCGGCCGAGCAGCGCAGGAAGGGTGTGACCGTAGAAGAGGTTATCACCAAGAATCAGCGACACGCGGTCGTCTCCGACGAATCGACGGCCGATGATAAAGGCGTCGGCGAGACCGCGCGGGCTTTCCTGGGATGCGTACGAAAACGAAAGACCGAACTCGGAACCGTCCCCCAGCAACGAACGAAAGAGCTCCAAGTCTCGTGGAGTCGTTATGATGAGGTGCTCTCTGATTCCAGCCATCATGAGCGTTGATAGGGGATAGTAGATCATGGGCTTGTCATAGACCGGCAGCAGCTGCTTCGAGACAGCTAGAGTGATGGGGTACAGCCTAGTGCCGGAACCGCCCGCCAGTATTATGCCCTTCACAGATTACTCCTGAAGTTTACATGCATTTATTCAACCTAGGATATTCTTCATGGCCAATAAAGCCGGCCATCGACCTGGATACGATTAGCCGAGCGCGGGGTCGTGCCAATCCAGCGAAAGCGCCGGATGAAAGAACGGGTCTGCGCGCAAGCGACCCCGCCACCGATTTTTGAAATATGCTACCTCTCCCGCATAGCGGCGCTCCTGATCCCGGCTGACTTTCCGCGTCGCAGCTTGATGATGGATAAGGATCGCGCGCGGTTCCAAGAGGGAAATCCAACCGCGCTCGGCCAGGCGCAAACAGAGATCGATATCATTAAATTCAACTGGCAGATTTTTGGCGTCAAAGCCGCCGACGGCGTCGAATTTGACCTTTTCCACCGCTAAGCATGCGCCCGTGACCGCCGACAGTTCATGCGGAACCTGCAGCCGACCAAAATAACCTATACCCTTCTGGCCGGCTGACAGTTCATAATGATTGGCGTGCCCGTCAATGCCGATGATGACGCCGGCATGTTGCAGGCGGCCATCGGGAAAAATTAATTTGGCGCCCACGGCGCCGATCGTCGGCAAACTTGTCCATGAAATCAGCGTTTCGAGCCAGCCGGCCGAGCATGCTTCAGTATCATTGTTGAGAAAAACGAGTGTGTCGGCTCGGGCGTCCTGAGCCCCGTCGTTGCACAGAGAAGAGAAATTGAACAGTCCCGGTCGCTGCAAAATTCGGAACCGCGCGTCACGCCCTAGTTCTGCGAGGAACTGATGGGTCAGCGGCTCGATGCTGCCATTGTCAACGATAATCGCCTCGAAATCCGAACAGGTCCTCAATAGACTGCCCACGCATTGCTGAAGTAGACCGATGCGATCGCGTATCGGAATCACAATCGTCGCAGACGGTCTGATCATGCGCCGCGGCGCGATTGGCGCGGTCACGACGGCTCGCGGAGCTTCGGGGCGCGAGAGTAATACACGCGCGACGTGCTTCACCCTGACCCCGTCGCTCGGGCGAAGAGCTTCGTTAGGAATCTCGGCCGCCGATTTGGCCCCAAGCGCTGACCGCGCCCACTCTACGCGCGCGAACCAAGCGCGACCGATCCAGTCGACGCTCTGTCCGCCTATCGGACCCCAGTCAGGCTTGAAGAGCGGGTTCAATCGTGCTCCGAACAGCTCCTCATCTCCATAGAAGATGTCATAGCTGCTGCGACGGGCTGCTTCTCCAACGATGGAGACCGCTTCCGGAGACCAGACCTCACCTCGTCCAACCACCGCTACCAGATCGTCCGGCCTCAGATCGAGCATCGCTTCGCTGAGTTTGGCCCGCGGGGTCAGAGCCGTCATACGGCGGGTGGGCTCGCCCCGAACCTTTGTGGCGAGCGACCAGCTCGGCCAGGGCTGCCCGCGCAACATCGCGAGCCAATGCGCTGCGGCCGCTTCATCTGCAGCCGGCGCAATGATCCGGATATGCGGACCGTCCGTCGTATTGCCGGCCTTAAGCGCATCTATGCCAGACCACTCCACGGGCCGCCTGCGTGCGGCGCGCCATTGATCATATCGCCCGAGCGGCGTTGACATGAGACCGCGTCGAAAGTGGCGCTCCGCGCGAGACGCATCGCCGATCGCGGCACGAACCAGAGCGTCAAGCGTATGTGTCGGTCGCTTCGATCGGATGATAAGGTCGGGCAAAGTTAAGGCCCGAAGACTCGCGATGCGGAACGCGAATGAGCCTGCTTGATCGGTCGGAGAAATCCAGATGTCGCGTGTGCCACGAGGAATCAGGCCGAACCAAATCGCTCGACCGAAAATCGGACCGGGAAGTATCTGATCCCTTTCCCCTTCTGTCATGAGACAGCGAAGGATCGGTCGTACTAAGGGGTCGAGCAGACTTGCGTCGTAGATCAGTTCGATCCAACATCCCGCCAGCGCGGCGCCGCCGACGAGTCGCAGCCAGGGTTCGCACGAAGTCGCGACGAAGGCTCCATTGAGCCGAGTCGCGTCGCGCACAGGTTCGAGATCAACAGAGTTAGTAGACGAAAAGCGCGAGAGAAGGACCATCGTCAGTTGAGCAGCCTAGACGCCGGCGAACCGGGCGAACCACCGGTCCGGCGTGTTCTGCGCGTCAGCCAAACGAGGAAGGATATACAACATTTTTTCTGGTGGTCACCTCGCCCCAGGCAGCCGCGCCAGGCGAGCCCATTCCGGCTTTGGTCGATCCAGGGTGTACCAGGGGCTTATCGCAAAATCCATGGAGTGGTCGGCCGGGTCACGCAGGCATGTTCTACTCCGTTGTTGAGGAACTCCAACAGCCTCTTTCTCTGTTCTCCTGGCGATGCGGTCGATCGCCTGACGCCTCACGAGAGTCGCGAAAGGGGTCCAGACAACGCGCAAGCCTGCTTCTCGCGCTCGCATGCAAAGGTCGACATCGGCGAAGCAGTTCGCGAACCGCTCGTTGTTGAGTCGAGCGATTTGTTCGACGGCGTCCTTAGAGATGAGAAAGCAGGCGCCGGCGACAGCAGTTAGCGATTGGCGTACCCAGAGTCGTCCGGCGGGTCCCGGAAAATTTTCCTTTTCCTGAAGATACCAATGACGGGCGCGTCCTCCGAATCCGACGATCATGCCGACATGTTGGATCGTGCGATTTGGATAAAGCAGCTTTGCGCCGACCACGCCTACATTGGGATAGTCGAAACAGGACACCATTTCCCTGAGCCAATACGGCTGCAAAATTTCGATATCGTTGTTGAGCAGCAAAACGAGCTCGCCACTCGCGGCCGCCAGACCACCGATGAAAATATGAGAAAAGTTAAGCGGCTCTTGCCTTGTAATCACCTGTAAAGGAACCCGTCCCCGCTTCAGGTTCTCATACAAAGTGGCGACGTTCGGATGATTTGCGCCGTTGTCGATGACAATAATTTCGAGGTTTGGATAGTCGGTTTTCTCAATTAAATCTCCAATGATCCGAGAAGTGAGCTCGACCGAATTAAGGTTCGGAATGATAACCGACACAATCGGCCAACTGCGCTTTGCTAAGTCAAACCGGATGCGATGAAGATGGCCGCCAATCGCCTCGTCGACCGAAGGCCGCGCCGAGTTCGCGGAATAGGCTTCCGCCAGCGCCCGGCGCGCATTGTGTGTGGCGCGCTCCAGAAATTTCGCGCTGTAGCTCGCGCCATCTCGGCGCCAAACGTAAGCCGGATAGGGCAAGTGAACGCACATTTCGGCCGGAATAGTGCGGGTGTAGCGAAGCACAAGATCGTAGTCCTGAGAACCGTCGTATCCCTCGCGGAGCCCACCTAATTTCAGGACTATCTCGCGCCGGTACAGTGAGAGATGATTGATATAGTTCACCCCGGACAGCAGGACCGGGTCGAAGCCGGGCTTTAGGAAAAAGTCTTTTGGGCGCAGCCTTCGGTCCGCGACCACCTCGTCCGTATAGAGAAACTGACAGTCTGGCGCCCCCGACAAGGCGCGCCAGATTCGCTCCAACGCGAACGGCGCGAGCGCGTCGTCATGATCGAGGAGGCCGATCCAGGGCGCTTGCGCCGTTTCGACGCCGGCGTTGGTGGCGGCGGCGATGCCGCGATTTTGGGCGTTTCGCAAGATGCGCAGGTCAGGCGCGCTGGCTTGCCCGTCGAGCCAGGCGCGCGTCTCGGGCGCGGTCGATCCGTCGTCGGACAGGATCAACTCCCAAGCTCCCGGTTTTTGAGCGCGAACCGAGGCGACGAGGTCGTCGAGATAACGCGGCGGCGTGTTGAAAACAGGGACGACAAGCGAAACGAACGGAGCGGCGAGGGGCGTAGGGTCTGATTCGGCGGCGGCGAGCGAGACGATATGGGCGAAAAAGGCTGCGGCGCGGCCCGAGGACCGTCGAAAGGGCTTCAGGGCCATTCTCAATTGAGCGGCGACGCCGCGGACGACAAAGTCCAACAAAGATCAAGTCCTGACAGAAGGCCGCCACCCCTACATGGCGAAAGGCTAAAACGCCACCCGTTGATGAGCGCGCGCCGCCGACCGCGGGCCCCTTTCCTCGGGCGAGTCCGGTCTCCGGCAAGCCGCCGCTAAGCATCTGGCGCATATCGCCATTTCTTTTGCGTCTCAAGCCGCCCGCCGCTACGCCGCAAATCACCTAGGAAGAGGTTGAACAATGTCGCCCAAATCTGAACAACCCTTCTTCGCGATTCCTCTCCGCGCGCGCGGGTTGACGTATCTTTCTTGAGCCCTTAGCCCAACGCCGCAGCGCCGCTTGCAATGTCGCGTATCGCCAAGCTTCACGAAGTCGTGATGCGTCGGTCTGGATCGGCTTTCCAGCGTACCGGGCCGCCTTCAAATATGGTTTTATTTGTGAAATAATCGAACAAAAGTCTGGTCGTCGGGCGAACAATGAAAGCCGGGAGGGTAGCGGGGGTCTTTGCGTTTCGGTATTCGCATCCATAATCAAGAATCGGAATGGGGCTTTGCGTTACAGCTTACCGATTGACCGGACTCAAATTGCGATCATTGGTCGGGCTTGCCGACTGCCAGGGGCGCCAAATCCATTAGCTTTGTGGGAGCTGATGGATTCCGGCGGCTGCGCGGTGTCGAAAATCCCGGCCGATCGTTGGCCGCACAGCCTGCATTATCACCCCCGGACCAAGGAGCGCGGCCGTAGCTACACCTTCGCCGCCGGCGTGCTCGACGACATTTGGGGCTTCGACCCAAGCGTCTTTCGCATTTCGCCGCGCGAAGCCGAACAGATCGATCCGCAGCAGCGCCTGCTGCTGGAGCTGGCGTTCGAAGCCTGCGAAAACGCGGGCTTCGCCCCTTCGAGCCTGGCCGGCACCAAAACCGGCGTCTATGTCGGCGCCTCGGCGCTGGATTATTCGATCATCGGCCTGCACGATCCGGCCTTGACCGACGCCTATTACGCGACCGGCAATGCGCTCTCGATCATTTCCAACCGACTTTCCTATATTTTCGACCTGCACGGGCCAAGCCTGACCATCGACACGGCCTGCTCTTCGTCGTTGGTCGCCCTCCATGAGGCCTGCCAGGCTCTCGCCCATGGCGACATCGACGCGGCCCTGGTCGGCGGCGTCAACATCTTGGCGAGCCCCTATGGTTTCGTCAGCTTCTCCCAAGCGACCATGTTGTCCCCGACCGGCCTCTGCCAGGCCTTTTCGGCCGAGGCGGACGGCTATGTCCGCTCCGAGGGCGGCGTCGTCCTCGCCTTGAAGCGGCTCGACCGGGCGGTCAAGGACGGCGATCGGATTCACGCGGTGATTTGCGGGGCGGGCGTTAATTCGGACGGTCGCACCAACGGCGTCTCGCTGCCGTCTCTGGCGCACCAATCCGAATTGTTGCGCACCGTTTATGACCGGGCCGGCGTCGCGCCGGATTCGGTCGTCTATGTCGAGGCGCATGGCACCGGCACTCAAGCGGGCGACCCGGTCGAGGCCTCGGCGCTCGGCGCCGTGCTCGGCAAAGCGCGCGAAAATCCGCTGCCGATCGGCTCGATCAAGACCAATATAGGCCATACCGAGCCGGCTTCCGGCCTGGCCGGGCTGATGAAGGCGATGCTGGTCCTCGAACACGACCGCGCCCCGAAGTCGCTCCATTTCAAAAACCCTAATCCGAACATCGATTTCGCCGGATTGAACCTCAAGGTCACCGCTGAGCCGACGCCGTTGGCGCGGACCGGCGCGCCGCGCTTTGCCGGCGTGAGTTCTTTCGGCTTCGGCGGCACCAACGCCCATGTCGTTATCTCCGATCCGCCGATCGTTCTCGCGGAAGGAAAGGCGGAGCCGCGCTACCTGATGTTGTCGGCGCAGAGCGAAGGCGCTTTGCGCGCTTTGGCCGGCGCCTATGCGGACCGCCTCGCCGAAACTGGCCAGGAGGAAGGCCGCCGGGTCGTGGCTGCGACCGCTTATCGGCGCGAGCGCATGCCCCAGCGCTTGGCGCTGGTCGCCGACGACCGCGCCGACTTGACCGAGGCTTTGTCGCGGTTCGCGCGATCAGGCGAAATCGACCGCAAAGCCGCTCGCGGCGTCGCGGTCGACGGCGACGGCTCGATCGTTTTCGTCTTTTCCGGCAACGGCTCGCAATGGCCGGGCATGGGCCAGGCGGCGTTCCGGGCCAGCAAAGATTTCCGCGACGCCTTCGCTGCGGTCGACGCGGTCTTCAAACCGTTGGCGGGCTGGTCTCTGACCGACGAGATGTTCTCGCCCAATTTGCGCCACGACCTGCCGCGCGCCAGCATCGCTCAGCCGCTGGTCTTCGCCATCCAGGCGGCCAGCGTGCGCGCATTGGCCAAGCTCGGCGTGCGCCCTTCGTTGGTGATGGGCCATAGCGTTGGCGAGGTCGCCGCGGCCGAAGCCGCCGGCATTCTTTCGCTCGAAGATGCGGTCAAGGTCATCTACCACCGCAGCCGGCATCAGGAGCTGACCGAAAACGCCGGCGGCATGTCGGTGATTCTCGGGCCGCGCGAGGCGGCCGAAGCCTTGGTCGCGGAATTCCCGAGCCTCGCCGTCGCCGCCCACAATTCGCACCAATGCGTCGTCGCGGCGGGGCCTTATTCGGCCCTCGAGGCTCTCGCCAAAGCGGCGTCGAAGCGCAAATTGCGGGCGCGGCAGCTCGACCTCGCCTATCCGTTCCACACCTCCTTCATGGAGCCGGTCCGCCGTCACCTGATCAGGGACCTGGCCGAGCTTTCGCCGTCAGCCGGCAAGACGCCGTTCCTGTCGACGATCGCGCCCGGAATCATGCCCGGCCAATCGGCGAACGCGCTCTATTGGTGGCGCAATGTTCGCGAAAAGGTGCTGTTCCACGAAGGCGTGGAATACGCGATCGAATTGGGCAAGCGGGTATTTCTCGAAATTGGCCCCAACGGCCCGCTCAAGGGCCATATCCGCGACACGCTCGAACATCACGACGTCGCCGCCTTCGTCGATATGGCTTTGGACGACCGCTCGAAGGAGCTCGATGGCGACCCGTTCGAACGTTCGGTCACAAGGCTGCTCGCTTCCGGCGCGGAAGTCGATCGCGAAACGAGTTTCGGGCCCGACCCGGGCGCCGGGACGGATTTGCCGGCCTATCCTTGGCGTCGCGCCGTCTATCGTTATGGCGAGACGACTGAGGCGACCGGAAAATACAGCGTGCGTCCGCGCCACCCGCTGGTCGGCGCGCGGGACAATCTCGAATCGCTCGAATGGCGCGCCGTGCTCGATCCGGATGTCGAGCCGGCTTTGGCCGATCACCGCGTCGACGGGCAGACCATCTTGCCAGGCGCGGCTTTCATCGAGATGGCGATCGCCGTCGCCCGCGACTGGAAGGGCGATGACGGCGTCGCCTTGAACGGCTTCGAAATCCTCCAGCCGCTGGTCTTCGCCGCCAATTCGTCGCGCGAAATCCTGTGCCGGATTTCGGCTTCGACCGCGACGATCGAAATCATGAGCCGGCCGCGGCTCAGCAAGGCGGCTTTCGCCCTCCACGCGCGCGGCGGCATCGTCCTGAAGCCTGGCCCAGCCGCAGAGAGCGGTGCGCCGGCGCCGATCGCGGCTGCTGCCGACAGCGCGGCGCTCATCTATGAGCGGGCGCTGCGCTCAGGCCTTGAATTCGGCCCGGCCTACCGGCGGCTCGCTCGCGCGGCGCGAACCGGGTTCGACGCGATCGGCGTCGAGTTGACGCCCGAACCGGGCGACGCCCGTTATGGGCTCGATCCGGCGCGGCTCGATTCCTGTTTCCATGGCTTGATCCTGCTGTTCGATCAAGCCGACGCCCGCGCCAACGCCTATCTGCCGGTGCGCTTCGACGAAGTGAGGCTGTTGAAGCCGGGCGCTCAGCTCGCCCGCGCTCAAATCCGCGTCAAGCGGCGCGACGCACGAGTCATCATCGCCGATTTCGAATTGTTCGACGATCAAGGCGAGCTTTCGGCCGTGCTTAGAGGCGCGCGTTATCAGGCGATGCGCGGTCGCGCGGATTTAAGTCTCGCGCAGACCGGATTGGTTCGCACTTGGATCCCGGCCGCGGCCCCGATTTCTGTCGCCGAGCCCGGCTGCAATCTTCGCGTCGCGGCGAAGGAAAGCCGCGCCGAGCCCGAATTGCCGCCGGACGCAGTTTTGATCGAAGGCTGGGCCAGCGCCGCCGCCTTCGACTTGGCGCGCGCGCTCAGCGTCAACGGCGTTGTTGACATCGAGGAACTCGTCGTAACCGGCCGGCTTTCCCCCGAGCGTCGGCGCTGGGCCGAATCCCTGTTCGCCGCTTTGCTGACGAGCGGCCTGGTCGCGCGCGAAGGCGGCGCGTATCGGATCGGCGATCAGGCCATGCCGTCGCCCGAGGCGGTCTTTTTCAGTCTCGCCGCCCAACATCCCCATCGCGCCACGGAAATTCTGCTGGCCGCCCGGATGGGCGCGACTTTGCGCGATTTCGGCCGCGGCGTCGGCGCGCTAACGGCGCCGCCGGAAGCGGCGCGCGAGGCTTTCGAATTGCGCTCGCCCTGCGCGCTCGCCGCGGCCAAGACTTTGGGCGCGCGCCTCGACAGGATCGCCGAATCGTCGCCGAACGCGCCGGCTTTGCGGATTTTGCAAATCGGCAATGGCCCGACCACCGTCGAGACGCTGCGCTTCGCCGCCGCGAGCGGCGCGGCCGTGACCATTCTCGATACGGACGCGCGACGGCTCGAGCGGGCGCGAATCAGCCATGGCCACGCGCCCGAGACGACGTTCTGCGGCGATCTCGACGCGCTGCCGGAGAGCGGCTTCGATCTCGTCGTCAGCGCGGGAGGCTTATCGCGCCTTTGCGCCAATCGCGGCGCGCTCCCCCGCTTGCTCGAAAAATGCGCGTCGAACGCCGCGCTCATCGCGGTGGAGCCGGCCCCGTCCTTGTTCCAAGATCTCGTCTTCGGCTTGGACGAGGATTGGTTCGGCGATGACGGCGCTCGTCTGCGGACGAGCGAAGAATGGCGTTCGCTGTTTTCGCGAGCCGGATTTTCCGAGACGGACGCGGCCGAAATCGGCACGGAGTCCGACCCGGCCATCATCGTCCAGGCCCAGGCGCCGGCCAAGCCAGCGAAAGCGGCCGCTGAAAGCGAAGTCGTCATCTTGCGCGAAGCCCGCGAGGACGACGCCTTCGCGCGGTCTTTGAAGGACGCGCTGACGGCCGGCGGCGCGGTTTGCCGTTTTGCCAGTCTGAAGGAGATTGCCGCGCTCAAGACGGACAAAGCGGCGAAGCTCATCTGGCTGGCCGGCGAGGCCAAGGGCGACGGCGTCGCCCGGGTTGCGGCGCATTGCTTGGCGTTAAAGGACCTCGCATTCCGGCCGAGCGGCGGCAAGCTGCAGGTTTTCGCGACCGTTCGCGGCGCGGATCGGCCCGCTGCGGAGGCGGTCTTGAGCTTCGTGCGCGCGCTCGCCAACGAGGCCCCGACGATCGACTTCCGACGGATCGACATTGCGGGCGAGACGCCCAAAATCGCGCGGCGGCTGGCCGCTTTTGTCCTCTCCAAAGCCGACGAGACGGATGTTGCGATCGACGATGAGACCATCAAAGCACTGCGCTATGAAGCGCCGGACGTCGAGCGGGCCTCAGAGGATTTCGAGGGGGAAAGGACCTATCGTCTCGAAAAAGGCGTCGACGGCGGACTCGATCGCTTGACTTGGCGGCCGACGCCGCGGCGGGCGCCCGAAGCGGGCGAGGTCGAGGTGGAAGTAACGGCGACCGGCCTCAATTTCCGCGACGTCATGTGGTCGTTGTCGATCCTCCCGGACGAAATGCTCGAAGACGGCTTCGCCGGGCCGACTTTGGGCCTCGAATTTTCCGGACGCGTGACCAGGGTCGGGCCCGGCGTGAGCAACTTGCGGGTGAACGACGAGGTCGTCGGTTTCTGCGGCGGCGCGTTCAGCGCGCATGTGACTGTCGACGCCGATCACGTCGCCGCCTTGCCGCGGACGATTTCCTGCGAGGCGGCGGCGACCATCCCGGTGGCCTTCCTGACCGCCTATTATGGGCTCGTATCTTGCGCCGATTTGCAGGCTGGCGAATGGGTCCTCATCCATGGCGGCGCCGGCGGCGTCGGCCTCGCGGCGTTGCAAATTGCGCAATGGCGCGGCGCGCGCGCCATTGTGACGGCCGGCTCGCCGGAAAAGCGCGATCTCGCTCGCGCGCTGGGCGCGGAACACGCCTTCGATTCTCGTTCTGGCGCTTTCGTCGACGACGTCATGGCGGCGACGGAGGGGCGCGGCGTCGCGGTGGTCTTGAATTCGCTCGCCGGCGAAGCCATGGAGCGCAGCCTCGGCCTGCTGCAACCTTTCGGCCGCTTCGTCGAATTGGGAAAACGCGACTATCTCGCCAACACGCCGATTGGTTTGAGGCCGTTCCGGCGCAATTTGAGCTATTTCGGCGTCGATCTCGACCAGTTGCTGAAGTCGCGGCCGGACATGTCGCGGCGGCTCTTCGCCGAAGTCTTGGCCCTGTTCTCGTCCGGCGATTTGTCGCCGTTGCCCTACGGCGTTTTCGCCCATAGCGAGATCGTCGAGGCGATGCGCCTGATGCAGCAATCCGGCCATATCGGCAAGATTCTGGTGCGGCCGCCGAAAGGGAGCGCGGCGGCGAGGTTCAAGCGGCGCGCCTTCTCGGTCAACCCGCAGGGCGCGCATCTCATCACCGGCGGGCTCGGCGGCTTTGGCCTCGCGGCGGCGAACTGGCTGGTCGAGCGCGGCGCGCGTCATCTCGTTCTCGTCGGTCGCTCCGGCGCCTCGACCGAGGAGGCGCGCGAGGCGGTCGAACTCATGCGTAGCCGCGGCGCAGAGGTCCTGGTCGAAGCGCTCGACATCGCCGACCGAAAATCCGCCCATGCGCTTTTCGAAAAGATCGCCGCTTCGATGCCGCCGCTCGCTGGCGTCATCCATGCCGCGATGGTCCTTGACGATGCGATTATAGCCAATACGGACGAGGCGCGGCTGGTCAAGGTCCTATGGCCGAAGATTGCGGGCGCCGAAATTCTCGATCATCTGACCCGAGATTTGGCGCTCGATTATTTCGTCCTGTTCTCGTCGGCGACGACGATCATCGGCAATCCCGGCCAGGGCGCCTATGTCGCCGCGAACGGCTTCCTTGAAGGCCTCGCCCGGCGCCGCCGCGAAGCGGGGCTCCCGGCGCTGGCGATCGCCTGGGGCGCGATCTCCGACGTCGGCGTGCTGGCGCGTAAGAGCGCGACTCTCGATTCTTTGGCGAGCCGCGCCGGCGTTAAAGGGATCGACGCACGGACTGCGCTCAATCTCATGGCCGAGGCCCTCTCTCTCGAGAGCGGCGGCGGCGGCGATGGGCTCATGGTCATCGCCGACATGAATTGGTCGACCGCCAAAGCTCATCTGCCGCTGCTGAATTCGCCGAGCTACAAGCGCTTGCTCAATGGCGACGGCGCGGCTGCGCCTTCGCGCAACGTCGTCGACTTGCGGGAACTCGCCGCGCGGCTGCCGCCGGACGAAGCCCGACGCGAAGTCGCCAACATCATCATCGAAGAGCTTGCGCGCATCCTGCGCTTGCCGCGCGAGGACGTCAGCAAGACCAAGCCGCTGTCGGAAATCGGCCTGGACTCGCTGATGGCGGTCGAGCTGACGCTCGGGCTCGAAGAGCGGTTCGGCCTGGACGCGCCGCTCAGCGGCTTGGCGGGCGGGTTCAACGTAATGGAGCTGGCCGGCCAGGTGCTCGCCTCGCAGGGACAGGACGAGCAGAGTTTCACGCTCGCCGAGAGCTTGGCCGCGGTCCATCTCGACGAGGCCGAGCGGGCCGAGGTCGGCGAATTTATCGACGCGCTGCAGGAAAGCGGCGTCGATTTGCGGCCTGGCTATTCCCGTCAGTCCGCCTCGGCGGGCTGACGCCGCTGAGGCAGTCTCGCACGGCGTGGCGATGGCGGAGGCTGGGCGACGGGGCGTTGGCTTGAAGCGTATTGTTGCTTTCGATCTTTCCCGGATGTTTTTCGGCGCCGCGGGGCCGACGCCGCGCGGCATCGACCGGGTCGATATGGGCTACGCCGCCCGCTTTTTCGCTGATCCGGCGACGCCGAATGTCGGCCTGGTGCCGTTGCCGGGGCCAGGCTCGATGGGCGTCTTGAGCGCGTCGGAGGCCCGCTCGCTGGCGCGCGTGGTCGAAAGCCATTGGCGCAACGGCGCGATCGCCAAGGCAAGCCTTGAAGAGCGAGAATATCCCCCGAAAGAGGCGCCGTCAGCTTCGGCCAAGGCAAGCGAACGCAAACGGCGCTCCGGCCGAGCGGCGACGATCGGCCGTTATCTGCGCATGGTCGGACACGCCCGTTGGGCGGGCTTCCGCCATGCGAGCCGCCGCGTGCCGCCAGGCAGCCTCTACATCAATACCGGCCAAGTCTTGCTGGGCTGCCCGGCTTTCTTCAAATGGCTGGAAAAGCGGCCGGATATTCGCCCGGTCTTCATGCTGCATGACCTCATTCCGGTTCATCATCCGGAATATTCCGGCCCGTTCCTATCGAGGCACCATGCGCGGGCGGTGAGAACCGCGGCGCGCCACGCTGCGGCGCTCATTGCGACGAGCCGCGCGGCGGCCGACGAATTGCGCGAAGCTTTGCGCGGCGAGGGCCGGACCGATTTGCCGATCCATGTCGCGCCGCTACCGGTCGACGACGACCTTTTGATCGCCCCGGGCGCCGGCGCGGCGTCGTCGGAGCCTTATTTCGTCATGGTCGGCATCATCGACCAGCGCAAGAATCATCGCATGATCCTGCAGGTCTGGCGCGACATGATCCGCCGCGATGCGGCGGCGACGCCGAAGCTCGTCATTGTCGGCGGGCGCGGCTTGCGCGTCGCCGGGATTTTAGACCTGATCGCGCGCTCGCCCGGCCTCGCCGAGCGCGTCGTCGTCCGTAGCGGCCTGTCGACGCCGGCCATGCGCGAAATCGTCCGCGGCGCCCGCGCCCTGCTGATGCCGTCCTTCACCGAGGGCTTCGGCTTGCCGATCATCGAGGCCCTGACTCTCGGCGTTCCGGTGATCGCCTCCGACATTCCGGCGCATCGCGAAGTCGGCGGAGCGCATGCGACCTATCTCGATCCGCTCGACGGCTTGGCGTGGCGCGACGCCATTTTAGCCCGCGCCGGGGAAGCGCCTCGCGCCGCGGCCGAGCGCATGGTCGGCCTCCCGCCTTATCGGCCGCAAACTTGGGCCTCCTATTTCGACGAGGTCGCGCCCTTTCTCGAATCGCTGTGATGGTAGAAAGGCCGCTCGTTCTCGATCTTGGCGCAATGATCGAGAATGTCGAGCCGGCGCCGGATCTCGCCTGGGCTCGCGCGCTCGCGCTTGATCCGAGTTTTTATAAAGAGATCGTCTTCTTCCGCCGGGGCCGCATGCGCCGGGCTTTGCCGCCGGAAAAATTCGTCGAGCGCGCCTCTGAACAAGAGTTTGACTGCTTACGCGACTGGCTGCTTGGCGTGACGACGTCGCCAAAGATGATCGATCGAGCAGCGCAGCCCTCCTGGTCTGCGCCGCGCCTGTCGCCGCGCGCAGCGGTCGAGAAAGAAAGCGTCATCCTGCTCAAGCCCGGCGCCCTCGGATGGGACGATCCCGGTTTCGCGGCCTGGCTTATGGGCGATCCTGGCCGCGAGGCGTTCTGCCTGATTGGCGCGCCCCTCGCCTTGGACTGGCCGGAATACGCAAGCGAGGGCGAGGCGGCGGCGCTGCCCCGTCGGCTGCGCGCTATCGCTCGCCTGGCGCGCGCGTGCATCGTCCCCGACGAGACCAGCAAGCGCCGGCTTGAAACCGCCTTCGGCGAGTTGTCGCTCGCGGCGCCGCCTGCCTTCGTCGTTGCGGCGCCTTCGCCGCTTGCCGGCGGCGACGATATCCCCTTCGACGAAAAATTCGCCGCCATCCCCTTCTTCATCGCGATCGACGCGATCGAGGCGCGCGCCAACACGACGATGTTGCTGCATATTTGGCGCGATTTTCTCGCCGCCGGGACCGGCGCGCCGAAACTTATCCTCGCCGGCCGACGCGGGCTCCAGATCGAAGAGATCAAGCCGTTGCTCGATTGGAACGCCAAGATTGGGAGCGTGGTTTACGAAGCGCCCGACCTCGCGCCCCGGCATCTGAGGTTTTTGGCGCGCCACGCCCGCGCCGTGCTCGCCGCAGATTTCGCCGGCGCCTCCGGCCCGCTGCTTCGCGATGCGCGGGCGCTGGGCGCCAAGGTCATCGCCTCGGACGCGCCCGCCCATCGCGAAGCCTTAGGCGACGGCGATTTGTTCCCGCCGATCGACGGCCGCGGCTGGCGCGACGCGATCCGCGCCGCCGGCGCCGCTGGTCCCGCGCCGCAGCCGTCAGCGCGCTTGATCGAGGCCAAGGACGTCCTCGCCGGCATTCGCGCGCTTGCAGAGAGGCTGCGGTGACCAAGTTCAGGGTCGTCTACGACGTGACTCACGTCGCGGCGCGGCTGGGCGCGGCGTCGCCAACCGGAATCGAGCGGGTCGACGCGGCGTTTGCTCGGCATTTCGCCGAACGCGAAGAGGCGGCCAATCAGGCCGTTGGGCTTCATTATGGCTTGCGCCGTCCTCATCTCTTGGACGGCGCGGCGGTCAAGGCTCTTCTCGCAGAAAGCGAGCGCGCCTGGTCGACGCAGGACGGCAAGGACGAAATATTTGATCGCCTATCGGGCTGGCTGGGCAAACCCGCGCTCGAGACCCCTGCCTCCCATGCGCGCTTTAGCGATCCGACGAGAGGCCGGCTCGCCCGCCGTTCGGCGCGATTGAAATGGCTCGTCGCGCGAAGCCGCGGCGTCGATATCCCGCAAGGCGCGATCTATCTCAATATTTCGCAATATAGTATGAAGGACGCCCTCTACTTTCGCTGGCTGGACAGCCGTCCGGACGTCAAGCCGGTCTTCTTCATTCACGACCTGTTGCCGCTCGACTGCCCGGAATTTTTCCGCGAGGGCTATAGCGCCCGTTTCGAGAGAGTCGTCGCCACGATGGTACGCCACGCCAAGGCGGCGATCGTCTCCAACGAAACCGTCGGCGCTCGAATCGCCGCCGAGATGGCCGCGCGGGGGCGGAATGATTTGCCGCTGTTCAGCCGGCTCTTGCCGCCGCCGACCGCGGTCGGGCCGCGGCTGCGCTCAGATCGGAGCGCGCTCAAGTCGTGCGCGCCCTATTTCGTCGCGATCGGCACGATCGAGCCGCGCAAGAACCATCTTCTCCTACTCCATGTCTGGCGGGATCTGGCGAAAAAGGGCGGCGAGGTCCCCCGGTTGATCCTGGTCGGCGGCCGGGGATGGGACAACGAACAGGTCGTCGACCTCCTCGAACGCAGTCCCTTGTTGCGCCCGCATGTCGCGGAAGTCTCCGGGCTGACGACGGAAGGCTTGCGGCGCTTGATCGCCGGCGCGCGCGCCGTGCTGTCGCCGTCCTTCGAAGAAGGCTACGGCTTGCCGGTCGTCGAGGCTCTGGCTGAAGGAACGCCGGTCGTCGCGTCCGACATTCCGGTCTTTCGCGAGATATCGCAGGGCCGAGCGTTGTTTCTCGATCCGACCGACGGGCCGGGATGGCGTCGGGCGATCGGCGAACTGGCGGATTCTCGTTCGGCGCTGGGCGAAGGATTATTGGGCGCGGCGCGCGGCTTCGCTGCGCCGGCCTGGCCCGATTATTTCCGCGAATTCGAAGCTTTCTTAGCCTCGATCTGACGTCCTCGCCGCGAGGCGGCTCTTTTCAACCAGCGCCCATTGACGTTGCTTTCTGGGCCGCCCTTTGTCATTTTCGTGATGAAGAGGGAGTCGATGCGGCCGACAGGGCGGCGCGCGGCGCGGGCGCCGCATTCCGACGGGCGGCGTCGGCTGGCTGGAAGTCGAGCTTCATGTTTCAGACGTGTCCGCCCGACGAGGCGTGCGAATATTGCCGAGGTCTGCGCGCCACGCCCAAGGTCGCCGATATCGTCGACGCCGTCTATTGCATCAGCATTCAAGAACAGCCTGAGAGATTCGCAGCGGTCCAAGCGCTGTTTCATGCTGAGGGTCTGTGCCAGGACGTCGTTTTCTACCGGCCGAAGCGCGGCCGCTCTCCCAATCCCGCCATCTGGTCGTCGCATCGGGCGGTCGCCCGGGAGGCGCTGCGCCGAGGACAACGCCGAATTCTGGTGCTGGAGGACGACATTCGCCTTGTCGGATCCTGGACTCGCGCCGTCGCAGCGGCTCGCCGAGCGATCGCGAAATTGCCGCCGGATTGGCGCGCGCTCTATCTCGGCCACTGGCCGATTGCGGCCTATTTTGCCGGCCGGGGCGTGTTGCGGACCATGTCGGGCGCGACGCACGCCTATATCGCCAATCTGCCGCTGCTTCGATGGCTCGATGAAACGGAGCCGATGGACCCTTATGCGCCGAAACGGCCGCGCTCCATTGGCGGCGGCATCGACTCGGCGTTCAGCGGATTGCCGCTCATGTTCGCAGTCTTTCCCATGCGCATCGTGCAGCGGCGAATGAAGGAAGTCCGAGATCCGACCCGCCGACCTGGTCTTTTCGAGCGCGAACGGTACAGGCTCTTCGTCATCGTCCATGGCATGCGGCTCGCCGAATGGACCGCGGCGCTGCTTTCGCCCTTGCATTGGCTGCTCATGCGCCGCAAGGCGCCCGCGGCCGGCCTCTCCGCGCAGGCGCAGGCGGAGGTCCGCCGCCAATTCGATGCGGACTATTACCTCGAGCGCTATCCCGATGTCGCGGCGGCGGGCTACCCGGCTCTCGCGCATTTTGTCGAGCATGGCGCCCGCGAAGGGCGCGCGCCCAACCGCTGGTTCGACACCGCTTGGTACGCGAGCCGTTATCCTGACGCGCGCGGCAAGGACCTGAATCCTTTCGAACATTATATCAGCAGCGGAAAGAGTTTGGGATACTTTCCCAATGCCGACGCCGCCGCCGGGGCGCGCGCCGAAGCACTCGGCGCTGGTCAAGAGGCGGCGCTTGGCGCAGCGGTTGCAGCCCGGTAACCAACGACCTGACATTCGAAACGAGACGCGCCGCGCGCCTTCTCGTAAGCTTCGAACGGGCGGTAAAGAAATAGAAAGCGGCGTTGCATCGCCTGCCGCTTGAATTTCGCGCCTCTCCACATATGCCGCCGGAAGTGAGAGCCTTGAGAGGGACTTAACCGCCGTCCTTGCAATTGGAGTAAGTTGTTGATTTGATGACGCGCCGACATTCAGCCAAATAGCCAGTCGGGAGGGGCGATCATGATCATCAATCTTGAATTCGATTCTGCTTCCCAAGCCGCGCCCGCGAGCTTTAGGCAGGCTGTGCAGCAGGCTGCGACGATTTTGCAGTCCGAATTTACCAATAACGTGACGATAAATATTAATGTCGAATACAATGAGAACAACATCAGCGCGGGCGGCGCCGAGGGCGGCCCGAATGGCGGTTTGTACGAGAGTTATCAATCGGTCTACAACGCCCTGACAAACGAAAATGCGCTCGGATCCGCCGATCTGCCGAATGCGAGTTCAATTCAGGGCGCGTCCCAGGTCGCGGTTTGGGACGCGGAGCTCAAGGCGTTGGGATTGGGCAGCACCACCGACGCGACCGATGGTACGGTCGATTTTTCGAACGCCATTCCGACGAGCTCTTTGGTCGGCGTCGCGCTCCATGAACTTGCCCATGCGATGGGGCGAATCCCGTTTGGCGATTCCAGCGGGGATCCCGACATTTTCGATTTTTATCGTTACACTAGCCCCGGGACGCGTCTATTCGCCAACAACAATCCCTCAGCGGCCGCGTATTTCTCGCTCGACGGCGGCAATACGACTCTCGCTCAATATGGATTGCATTCGGATCCAAGCGATTTCCTCAACAGTTATTCCGTCGGCGGAGACCCCGCCAGCAAATACACGCCGGAAGATCCGTTCAATCAATATTACGACAACGCGACCTCTCAATCCTTGAGCGCCGTCGATCTCATCCAGATGAGCGCGCTCGGCTTCAAGCTTAAGCAGCCCGTCTATCAAGCCAACGACTTTAACGGCCAACAGTCCAGCGATTTCCTTTGGCGAAATGCGGCGACTGGCGACACCGGCGTCTGGACGCCGAATGGATCCGGCGGATACAATTTTGTCGATTTCGGCAATGTCGGCTCCTCGTGGAGCGTCGCGGGCACTGGCGATTTCAACGGCGACGGTTCGGCCGACGTCCTCTGGCGCAACAGCGCCACAGGCGCCGTCGAAGTGTGGAATTCGGCCACGGCGTCGCTGACCGTCGCGCCTCAAAATCTCGGGACGGTCGGCCTCAATTGGCAAATCCAAGGAATCGACGATTTCAACGGCGACGGCAAGGCGGATGTGCTGTGGCGCGACTCCTCGACCGGCGATGTCGCGCTCTGGAACTCAAATCCCGGTTCGGAGAGCTTTAGCCTCCAAGACCTGGGCGTGGTCGGGACGAATTGGCAAGCGGTCGGAACAGGCGATTTCAACACTGACGGCAAGGCCGACATTCTTTGGCGGAATTCCTCGACTGGCGACTACGTCCTTTGGAACTCGGCCTCGTCGTCCGAGACCTTCTCCGCCAAAGACCTCGGCGTGGTCGGCGCGAATTGGCAGGTTGCGGGGGTGGCCGATTTCCAAGGCAACGGCGCGACCGACATTCTGTGGCGAAATACCGCGACGGGGGACGTCACGATTTGGAATGCGACCGGGGGCGGAGGCTCGGAGAGCTTCAGCGCAGTCGACCTTGGCGTCGTCAGCACTCAATGGCAGGTCGTGGGCGTCGGCGATTACAACGGCGACGGCGAGGCAAGCATCCTTTGGGAAAATACCCAAACGAACCAACTCGGATTGTGGCTCTCGACTCCGGGATCGCCGGAAAGTTTCAGCTGGCGGGCGCTTGGATCTGCTCCGGCCGGTTGGACGCTCAATGGCGGCGCCAATTCGCTCGTCCAAGGCGATGACCTCAACGGTACGAGTGGCGGCAGCCCCACGCTCGCGGGCGAATTGGACACGCTCAATAACGGCGGAAGCAGGTCGACCCTCGGCGGCGCATTAGACACGCTCACGCCCGGCGGCGGCAGCTCTACGCTCGGGGGTCAACTAGATACGCTTGGTTACGGCGAAAGCGGTTCGACCATCGGCGGCATGCTGGACACGCTCACCCCGGCCAGCCACAGCTCGACCCTCGCGGGTCAGCAGGACATCCTCGGCTACGGGGAAAGCGGGTCGACGGTCGGCGGCATGTTGGACACGCTC
>JAJPHH010000035.1 GCA_021325385.1 Alphaproteobacteria bacterium | reverse complement strand
TTGATTTCGAGGACCCGCGCGATGAAATCGGGCTGGGTCTGGATTTCGACCGGCCGCGGCCGCGGAATGTCGATGTCGTAGATCGCGGCGACGCGGCCCGGCCGGGCCGACATCACCACGACGCGGTCCGCGAGAAAGATCGCCTCGGAAATCGAATGCGTGACGAAGGCGATCGTCTTGCCGGTCTCCATCCAGATTTCCTGGATGAGCAGGTTCATCTCGTCGCGCGTGAAAGCGTCGAGCGCGCCGAACGGCTCGTCCATCAGCAGAACCGAGGGATCGACGGCGAGGCTGCGCACGATCGAGGCGCGCTGCTGCATGCCGCCGGACAATTCGCGCGGAAACTTGTTCTCGAATCCCTTGAGATTGACCCTTTCGAGCAAACGTCCGATCCGCTCCATGTCCGGTCGACGGCGCTTGAGCTCGAAGGGCAGGGTGACGTTCTTGGCCAGATTGCGCCAAGGCAGAAGATTGGCGTCCTGGAAGATCATCGCAATTTCCGGATGCGGCCCGACGATGATCTCGCTGCCGAGCCTGATCTGTCCGCTGGTCAGATCGTGCAGCCCCGCCATCGACCAAAGCAAGGTCGACTTGCCGCAGCCCGAAGGGCCGAGAATGCAAAGGAATTCGCCCTCGCGCAGATCGAGCGATACTTTGTCGAGCGCGTGTACCGAACCGGAGCGTGTCGCGTAGAATTTGGTCGCCGCTTCGACGGTCATTTTGGGCCGTTCGGATGCGCCAGCGGCCATCTCAGCTTCCTCCTCGCGGCGCGCCTTGGCCCGTCTTGGCGACGGTTGTTCAAATTCGTCGGCGACGCCGATTTCGGTCGCTGAAATTATGTTACACAACCTTTTTGGGCGCAAGGGGAAATTTGCCGCGTCGCAGACGACGTGACTTCTGCCTCCGTGGTTCGGCGGGCTTGCTCGCGAGAAGAATGGCGCTTCGCCTTCGGGGCGCGCCTTGCCATTGCCGGGAAGGCGTGTAATTTAATTACAGGTTTGCCGCGGGGCTCGGCGATTGACGAGCCTCGGCGCAAGCCGGGGAGGGCGCCCGCGTGCAGGCGAGACGGCATTTGGAAGACGGTCCGCGCATCGACCCGGTCGCGCCGATCGATCTCGTCTCGCGCATTCAGCGCGTCGAAGGCGATCTTTCCCCAGCTGAGCGGCGGGTCGCCGAAGCGGTTGCGGTCGACTATCAAATGACGACGCGGATGACGATCGCCGAACTGGCGCGCCGGGCCGGCGTCAGCCAGCCGAGCGTCACGCGGTTTTGCCGCTCGGTCGGGTGCGCGTCCTTCGGCGAGTTCAAGGTACGATTGGCGACGACCTTGACAGTCGCAGCGGTCTATTTGCGGACCGATCGCGTCTTCGACGACGATGTCGGCCAGCTCGCGCAATTGGTGATGCTCCGCGCCGCCAATACGATCCGCAATTGCCTCGACCAGCTCGATACCGCCGCCGTCAGGCGCGCAATCGGCGCGATCGCCGCTTGCGCGCGGCTCGACATTTATGGACAAGGCGGCGGCTCGGCCAGTATCGGCGAAGACGCCAAGTTGCGGTTTTTCCGGCTCGGCATACCGGTCTGCGCCTATTGCGACGGCCACCAGCAGCGCATGTCGGCGGCGACGCTGCGGCCGAAAGACGTGGCCTTCGCCATATCGAATAGCGGCCGGTCGAAGCCGGTCGTCGACGCCGTCAAGATCGGCCGCTCTTACGGCGCAACCACCATCGCGCTGACCCAGCCGAAAACGCCGCTCGCGGAGGCGGCCGAGATCGTCATCCCGGTCGTCGTGCCGGAGGATGCGAATGCGCTGATGCCGACCGCCTCGCGTTATGCGCATTTGGCGGTGATCGATACGATCGCGACGGGGGTCGCGTCCGAAATGGGCGCGCGCTCGCGCGAGTCGCTGCGCCGCGTGCGCTACACGCTGGCCAGCATCGGCGTCGCCATTCCAAGCCCTTCCTCCGATCCGACGCCGCTGATGCGCGGCGCCAAGGCGCTGGAATGACGAGCAGGAGCGGGACGACCAGATGACGAAAACGCAAGAAGCCGCCGCCGCCGTCCGGCATTGGCTTTCAGCCTTTCAGGACGCACTGGCCGCGCGCAACAGCGACGCCGCGAGCGCGCTGTTCGGCGAGGAATGCTTTTGGCGCGATCTCGTCGCCTTCACCTGGAACATCAAGACGCTGGAAGGGCTTCCCGCGATCGCCGCGATGCTGCGCGCCAATCTCGATGCGATCGCGCCGAGCAATTGGCGGTTGACGGAAGAGCCTGAACGCCTCGACGGCGTTTGCGAAGCCTGGCTCAGCTTCGAGACGCAGGTCGGCCGCGGCCGCGGCGTCTTGCGCCTGCGCGACGGCAAGGCATGGACTTTGCTGACCGCCTTGGACGAACTGAAAGGCTTCGAGGAGCGCAAAGGCGTTCGGCGGCCGAAAGGGATCGCGCACGGCGTTTACCGCCGCGACAAGACCTGGCTCGAAGCCAAGCAAGCCGAGGAGGCGGCGCTCGGCTACGAAAAGCAGCCTTATTGCGTGATCGTCGGCGGCGGCCAAGGGGGCATTGCGCTCGGCGCACGGCTCAAACAGCTCGACGTGCCGACGATCATCCTCGAAAAGAACGCGCGGCCCGGCGATTCCTGGCGCAACCGCTATCGTTCTCTGGTTCTGCACGACCCGGTCTGGTACGATCATCTGCCCTATATTCCCTTCCCTGAAAATTGGCCGGTTTTCACGCCGAAGGACAAGCTCGGCGATTGGCTTGAAATGTACGTCAAGGTGATGGAGCTGAATTATTGGGCGGCCAGCGAATGCGTCCGCGCGGCTTATGACGACGAGCGCCAGGAATGGGCGGTGGAGGTCCGCCGCAACGGCGACTCCGTCACACTGCGGCCGAAGCATTTGGTCTTCGCCACCGGCGCCTATGGCCCGCCGCGAGAAATTCCGCTGCCCGGCCGCGAGCGCTTCCGCGGCGAGTGCTGCCATTCGAGCCGCTATAGGACCGGCGAGCCCTATGCCGGCAAGCACTGCATCGTGATCGGCGGCAACAGCTCCGCTCATGATATTGCCGCCAATCTATGGGAGTTTGGCGCCAAGGTGACGATGCTGCAGCGCTCGCCGACGACGGTGGTGCGGTCGGAGACGCTGATGGAGTACGGCTTCGAGCCGCTCTATTCGGAAAGGGCGCTGAAGGCGGGAATCAGCACCGAGAGAGCCGATATGATCTTCGCCGCGACGCCGTTCCGGCTGATGCCGCAAGGCCAGATCGAAATCTATCGCGAGATCCGCAAGCGCGACGCCGCCTTTTATGAACGGTTGCAAAAGTCCGGTTTTCAAATCGATTTCGGCGAAGACGAATCGGGCTTGATGATGAAAGCGTTTCGCACCGGATCAGGCTATTACATCGATGTCGGCGCGTCCGAACTCATCGCCAATGGTTCGATTGCGGTGAAGAGCGGCGTCGAAATCCGGCAGGTCAAGGACAACGCCGTCGAACTGACCGACGGCTCGGAGCTTCCCGCCGATCTCATCGTCATGGCGACGGGCTTTCAATCGATGAACCGCGCGCTCGCGCCGATCATCTCGGAGGAGGTGGCGGACAGGGTCGGCAAGTGCTGGGGCCTGGGCTCCGGCGTCGCCAACGATCCCGGTCCCTGGGAAGGCGAGCCGCGAAACATGTGGAAGCCGACGCAGCAGCCGGCTTTGTGGCTGCATGGCGGCAATCTCCATCTGTCGCGCCACTATTCGCTGCTGCTGGCGTTGCAATTGAAGGCGCGGATGGAGGGATTGCCGACGCCGGTCTACGGGTTGCAGCCGGTCCATCATAAGAGCTGAGCAGGAAAAGCCGTCGCCAAGCAGGGAGGCCGGCCATGAAGGCCATCAAGGATGACGAACTCGCCTATATGAGCGCCGCCGAAACCGCCGAACTGGTGCGCCGGCGCCGCCTTTCGCCGGTCGAAGCGGTCGAGGCCGCGATTGCGCGCATCGAGCGGCGCAATCCCAGCCTCAATGCGTTCGTGTTCCAAGGCTTCGACGATGCGCGGCGCGCCGCCAAGGAAGCCGAGCGGCAGGTCATGTCGGGCGCGGCGATCGGGCCGCTGCACGGCGTGCCTTCGGCGATCAAAGACCTGTTCGACTTCAAGCCCGGATGGCCGTACACGTTCGGCGGCGTTCGCGCGATGAAGAACTGCATTGCGCAATGGCATTGCGTCTTCGCCGAGCGCGTCGAGAAGGCCGGCGCCATTCTCCTCGGTAAGACCAACAGCCCGACCATGGGTCTGCGCGGGACGTGCGACAATTATCTTTTCGGCCCGTCGCGCAACCCGTTCGATGCGCGCAAGAATACCGGCGGCTCGTCCGGCGGCAGCGCCGCCGCGGTCGCCGATGGGTTTGTTCCCTTCGCGGAAGGGACCGACGCCGGCGGCTCGATCCGCATCCCTTCGGCCTGGTGCAACGTGGTCGGCTTCAAGGCGTCGTTCGGCCGCGTGCCGATCGCGAT
>JAJPHH010000130.1 GCA_021325385.1 Alphaproteobacteria bacterium | reverse complement strand
GCCCGGCGCTCGTCTGACCCCCCTCTATGCGCGCCGCCTCGCCAAATCATTCCTTCAAATCCGCCAATGGCCGCGTTTTCTCACGGGCTGGCAAGCGGGAATCCAGGACCCGCCGCACTTCAAATCTCGCTCAGCCTGGATTCCCGCTTGCGCGGGAATCACACTGGAGAAGTTTATGGGCGAATTCTCAACGCGTGAGCCGCACGCGCCCTTGCCGTCGCGCGAAAGCCGGCCGAGCGGCCGCCACGCCGGCAAGGGCTTCATTGTCACCGGCGCGGCGGGCGGCGTCGGCCGCGCGACAGCCGAATTGCTTCTCGCCGAAGGCGGCCGGGTCGTCCTCGCCGATGTCAGGCGCGACAAGCTGGATGAAGCGGTCGCCGCAATCGACGATTCCGGCGCCTCCGCCGTGACGCTCGACGCGGCCGATCCGTTATCGATCGCCGCCGCCATCGCTGAAGCCGAGGCGCGGCTCGGCCGGATCGACGGCCTGGTCAATTGCGCGGCGATCGTCGTCCATGTCGACCCGCTGGAGACGCCCTGGCGCGATTGGGAGCGGATTTTCGCGATCAACGTGTTCGGCGCCTACGAAGCTGCGCGGCTCGCGGCCAAGGCGATGATCAAAAAAGGCGTGCGCGGCGCGATCGTCTCGGTCGCGTCGGAGGCCGGCAAGAAGGGCCACAAGGAATCGCTCGCCTATAGCGCGAGCAAGGCCGCCTTGATCAGCGTCACCCGCATGCTCTCCGCCGCGCTCGCGCCGCACGACATCAACGTCAATTGCGTCTGCCCCGGCGGCGTCGCCACCGACATGCTCCGCGACGTCGCCGTCGCCTATGGCGCGCTCGCCGGCTTGGCGCCGGACGAGGTGTTCCCGAAGCTGGTCAGCGCGCAGCTGCTGCGGCATATCGAGCCGGCGGAGGTGGCGCGGACGATCTCGTTTTTGCTGAGCGACGACGCGCTGATCATCCGCGGCCAGGCGATCAATGCGGATGGCGGGGATACGCCGTATTGAGACGAGGTCCTGCCGCCATGGTGCGCCTGCCAAAGCCCTGTGCTACGATTACGACATGACGAGCAAAGCTCTCAATGAGGTCTTGCGGCGCGTCGAGCATTGGCCAGAAAGCCGCCAAGACGAAGCCGCACGCGTGCTCCTCGAAATGGAGGGGCAGGACGCCAGCCCGCTCACCCTAACGGAAGAGCAAGTCGCGGAGGTCGAGCGGCGGCTCGCGGCGCCCCATCGGAAGTTTATTACGCTCGACGAGGTTCGGCGCCGCTTTGACCGCCAATCATGAAGGTTGTCATAGACGAGCGCGCCTATGACGATCTCGACCAAATCTTTGCCTGGATCGCGCGCGAGCGTCCCAAAGCAGCGAGCGCCGTCGTCGAACGCATTCTTTCTGCGACCGAACTGCTTGGACGACACCCTCATGCTGGCCGTCGTGGAAAAACTCGCGGCACATACGAGTGGGTCGTGAAGAATCTTCCTTACATCATCGTTTTTGAGATCGACTCTGATCGCGAGGAGCTCAAAGTGACCGGCGTTTTTCATGGCGCGCAAGGGCCGAGCCGACGATAGCTCTCGTCCGAACCCGGTTGCGCCCCTAGCCAAGTTCTGATGGAATTTGCTCCGAGGCGGCGCGCGAGAGCCGGTCGATGTCGGCCCTCTCGCCACAGCGGGGAGAAGAACAGCATGAAATGCGCGACTGGATTGGCGGGTCTCGCCGTAGCGGGCCTGTTGGCCTCGACGGCCGTCGCGGCCGACAAGCCGCTCTTCGTCTATGTCTCGCCCAACCCGATCGGCGTCGACGATTTCCTGAAGCTCGGCAAAGCCGGCACGGAGCAGGTCGCCAAGGAGCTCGGCGGCGAGGCCAAGACTTACGAGAGCAACGATCCGACAACGCAGCGCCAGAATCTCGAAGCCGCGGCCAAGGCGGGCGCCAAGATCGTCATCGCGATCGGCTTCGAGTTCAACGATATGCTGCCGGACGTCGCCGCCGCTAATCCGAACACCAAATTCCTGGAGATCGATTCCTGCCCCTTCGACAAAATGAAGCCGAATATCTATTGCTCGGTCTTCCGCGAATATGAGGCGAGCTTCCTGACCGGGGCCGAGGCCGCCTTGACCTCGAAAACCGGCAAGGTCGGCGCGATCAGCGCGCTCGATATCCCCTTCCTGCACCGCTACACGGACGGCTTCATCGAAGGCGCCAAGCACGTCAAGCCGGACATCAAGATTTCGCCGACCCTTTGGGTCGGCGGCTCGAACCCGTTCCAGGATCCGGCCCGCGGCCAGCAGCGCGCGGCCGCGATGCTCGCCGACGGCGCCGACCGCATCCTCGCCGCGGGCGCCGGCTCGAACGGCGGCATCTTCAAGGCCGTTCAGGACGCTCCGGGCGCCAACGCCTTCGGCGTCGACGTCAATCAATGCGTCCAGGCGCCGGGCGTCGTGATGGACAATGTCGAAAAGAAGACGGACGTCGCTGTCGTGCTCGCAGTCAAGGGCATCATGGCGGGAACGCAGCAGCCGATTACCGCGCTTGGCCTGAAGGAAGGCGGTATGGCCTTGACCGGGCTCGAGCCCGACGTGAAGGCGTCGAAATGCACCATCGCCGACTATCCCGACGTGATCGCCAAAGTGAAGGCGCTGGGCGACGAGATCGCCGGCGGCTCGCTGAAGATCGAAGATCCGATGACGAAGAAGTAGCGGGTGCCGGTTCTCGAACTCGAGGCTAAAGGCGTCGTCAAGCGCTACGGCGCGCTCCTCGCCAACGACCATGTCGATCTCGCCGTCGAGCGCGGCGAGATTCACGCCGTGATGGGCGAGAACGGCGCCGGCAAGTCGACCTTGATGAGCATCCTCTACGGGCTGCAGCAGCCCGACGAAGGGCGCATCCTGCTGCGCGGCGCCGAGGCGCATTTCCGCTCCGCGCTCGACGCGATCGCCGCCGGCATGGGCATGGTCCATCAGGCGTTCAAATTGTTCAACTCGCTGTCGGTCTGGGAGAACATCGTCTACGCCCGCGAGCCGAAAAGCGGTCCTTTCATCGACCGGCGGGCGGCGCGCCGGCGCGTCGCCGATCTCGCCCGACGCCATCGCCTCGCCGTCGATCCCGACGCCTCGGTCGGCGCCCTGTCGGTCGGCGTGCGCCAGCGCATCGAAATTTTAAAAGCGCTCTATCGCGAGGCGACGATTTTGATCCTCGACGAGCCGACCGCGGTGCTGACGCCGCAGGAGCGCGACGGCCTCTTCGACGTGATGCGCCATCTCGCCGCGGAAGGCCGGACGATCCTCTTCGTGACGCACAAGCTGCACGAAGTGATGGCGATCACGGATCGCGTCACAGTGCTGCGCGACGGCCGCGTCGTCGAGCGGCTGCAGACAAAGGAGACGAGCCCGCGCGAGATCATCCGCGCCATGACCGGCCGCAGCGTCAGTCTCAGCGTCGAGAAGGGGCCGGCCCAGGTCGGCGCGCCGCTGCTCGAGGCGATCGATTTGACGGTCGGCCGCGGCGCCAAGCCGGCGGTCGACAAAGCGAGCCTCGCCGTGCGCGCCGGCGAGATCGTCGGCCTCGCCGGCGTCGCCGGCAATGGCCAGAGCGAATTGGTCGAGGCGCTGGTCGGGCTCAGAATCGCCGATAGCGGCGGGGTGCGGGTCGCCGGAAAGGATGTGACCGAGGCTGGCGTCGCCGAGCGGCGCGCCGCCGGGATCGCTTATGTGCCGGAGGATCGCGCGCTGGTCGGCTCGGCTCTGGCGGCGAGCGCAGCGGACAATCTCGCCATGGGCTTTCAGCGCGCTCCGCCGGTCGCGCGCGGCTTTCTGATCGATCCTGCCGCCACGGCGGCGCGGGCGCGGGCGCTGATCGCCAAGTTTGGCGTCAAGATCGAAAGCGAGCGCGCCGCGGTCGGCTCGCTGTCCGGCGGCAATTTGCAGAAGGTCGTCGTCGCGCGCGAACTCGCCCACGAAGCGCCGGTCTTGATCGCCGAGCAGCCGACCCGCGGCCTCGACGTCGGCGCGACCGAGTTCATCCATCGTCAGCTCATCGCAGAGCGCGACAAGGGCCGCGCCGTGCTGCTGATTTCGGCCGAGCTCAGCGAGATTCTCGCGCTGAGCGATCGGATTCTGGTGATGTACGAGGGGCGGATTCTCGCCGATATGCCCCAGGCCGAAGCGAACGAGGAGACGCTCGGCCTGCTGATGGCGGGACGGACGCAGGCGGCCGCAGCATGAGCGTTGCGGGCCGCCCGGCGATCCTCCCCCGCGAAGCGGGGGAGGGGGACCATGCGAAGCATGGTGGAGGGGGCCTCCGGCCTATCAGGATAGTCCCTACCCGCCGCGGCCCCCTCCACCGCGCTGACGCGCGGTCCCCCTCCCCCGCTTCGCGGGGGAGGATTGGCGTCGAGAATCCGCCATGACCGCGCCCGACGCCGCCCGCCCAGCGCGGCGCTTCCGCACGCCGCCCGCGGCGACCGCGATTCTCTTCGCCGCGATCGTCGGCGGCGTTCTCGTCGTTGCGTCCGGGGCCAATCCGCTCGACGCCTATTATCAGATCCTCGCCGGCTCGCTGAGCCTCGGCGCCCTGCCCGACACGCTGAACTGGGCGACGCCGCTGGTCGGCATGGCCGTGGCCGCGGCGATCCCATTGCGCGGCGGCATGATCAATCTTGGCGGCGACGGCCAGATGGCGATCGGCGGCCTCGTCGCCGCGATCGTCGCATTGTGCCTGCCCGCGCCGGGCCCGCTCGCCGCGATCGCCGCGCTTCTCGCCGCGGCGCTCGCCGCCGGCCTCTACGCGGCGCTGGCCGCCTGGGGCGAGACGCGTCACGGCATTCCGATGCTGGTCTCGAGCCTACTGCTGAGCTATCCCGCGATCGGCTTCTGCTCCTACATCGTCCGTTTCCCGCTCCGCGACACAGCGACCGGCCTGCCGCAGACGCAGATGATTCCCGAAAGCGCGCGGCTTTTGACCATCGCCGGGCCGCTGAACGTCGGCATGCTGATCATCGTCGCCATAGCGGTCGCCGCGATCTTCCTCGACCGGCGCGCGATCGTCGGCTACGAGCTGCGCCTGCGCGGCCTCAACAAGCGCTTCGCCGGCTATGGCGGCGTCGATCTCGAAAAGCAGGCCATGCTCGCCATGTTCTCGAGCGGGGCGATCGCCGGCGCCGTCGGCGCGATCATCGTGCTCGGCTCGGATTTCCGCTTCATCGACGGCGCTCTGTTGATTCCGAGCTATACCTGGTCCGGCCTGATGGCCGCTCTGCTCGCCAATGGCGAGCCGGTCGGGACGGTCGTCGCCGGCTTGTTCTTTGCGGCCCTGCAGACCGGCGGTTTCGCCATGCAGCGCGAGACGACGATCCCGCGCGTGCTGACGCTCGTCCTCCAGGCGATCGTGATCCTGTTCCTCGCGGTTCGCCATGGCCTCGGCAGGCGCGGCGCATGAGCGATTGGATCACGCCTTTCCTGATTCAGTCGGCGGTCCAGGCGATCACGCCGATCCTGCTCGCCGCGCTCGCCGGTTCGCTGTGCCAGCGCGTCGGCGTGTTCAACGTCGCCCTCGAAGGCAAGATCTTGATCGGCGCTTTCGCCGCCGTGGTCGCCAGCTCTTACATGCAGAGCGCGACCGGCGGCGTCGCCGCGGCGATCGTCGCGGCGATGATCTTTTCGCTGATCCTGGCTTACGGCGCGACGATCTTCCGCGGCGATCACGTCGTCATCTGCATCGGCATGAATCTGCTCGCCTCCGGCTTGACCGCGTACCTGCTGCGGGTCCTGTTCGGCGTCAGCGGCGTGTTCAGCGATCCCGCCATCGTCAGCCTCGGCAAGATTCGCATTCCGGCGATCCGCGACATTCCGATCATCGGCTGGGGGTTCTTCAGCCAGACCGTCGTCACCTGGCTCGCCTGGGCTCTGGTCGTTCTGATCAGCCTGATCTTGTTTCGTACGCCGGTCGGCCTGCGCCTGCGCGGCGTCGGCGAGCAGCCCGACGCGGCCGAGACGCTGGGCGTCAATGTCGCCGGCTACCGGATCGCGACGGTGATCGCCGCCGGCGCGCTGTGCGGCCTCGCCGGCGCGCAGCTCTCGCTCGGCGCGGTCAGCGTCTTCGCCGAAGATATGAGCGCGGGCCGCGGCTGGATCGCGGTCGTGGCGGTGATGCTTGGCCGCGCCAATCCCATTTATTCGGCCGGCGCCTGCGCGCTGTTCGGCCTTGCCGACGCGCTGAGCATCCGCCTCCAGGGCGAAGGCCTGCCCAACCAGCTCACCGATATTTCGCCCTATGTCGTGACCCTCGCCGCCTTGGTGATCAGCCACCGCAAGCGCCTGCGCGCCGCCCTGCCCTCGGCCGAAATCGACGCCGCCTCGCCCGGCGGCGTCGCCGAGCCGCAACCGGATACGCGGTAGCTCTCGATGCGATCGCGTCGGTCCTCGGCTTGTCATTCCCGCGAAAGAGCGTGTGAAGGAAATGGCCTTTCGCGGCGATTGCGGTGTCGCGGCCTGTTATATCGCCGAGCTTGGGCGCATGGCGAGTGAGACGCCGCCGCGGAAAGGCTTG
>JAJPHH010000075.1 GCA_021325385.1 Alphaproteobacteria bacterium | reverse complement strand
TTGCTGCCCGAACTCTTCCCGACCGCGCTCGGCTATACCGGCGCCTCCAGCGCCTACAATCTCGGCGGCATTCTCGGCGCCTCGCTGGCGCCGACCTTCGCGCAATGGCTGCTGGCGCATGGCGGCCTGGCTGGCGTCGGCTATTACATCGTCGCCGCGGCGGCGATCAGCTTCGCGAGCGTGTTGAGCATGAAGGAAACGAAATAGGCTTCGCCGCCGCGCTGGTCGCGACGGCGGGTCTTGAGGGGAGAGCGCAATGTCGTCCAACGTGTTTCGATTTGACGAAAGCTGGGAAATTCCCGACGCCAGCGTCGACGAAGTGTACCACGTCCTCTCGCATGGCGAATTGCTGCCGCTGTGGTGGAAGGGCGTCTATCTCAAAGCCGATCGCGCCGTCGGCGAAGGCGAGCCGAAAGTCGGCGACCAGCTCCGCGTCAGGGCGCGCGGCTTTCTCCCTTACGAGCTGAACTTCGTTCTCGAGCCGGTGACGCTCGAACCGCCGCGGCGCGTCGTGGTCAAGACGGTCGGCGATTTCGACGGTCTGTGGAGCGCGACGCTCAGCCCGCGCGACGGCGGCGTTCACGTCGACATCATTTGGCAAGTGACCGTGCTGCGCCCCATCCTGCGCTGGCTCGCGCCGCTGCTGCGGCCGGCTTTCGCCTGGAACCACCGCTGGACCACGCCGCGCGGCGAGAAGGGATTGCGGGAATATCTCGCCGAGCGGCGATCGGCGGCCGCGTCGTTCGATCCCGCCGATGCGAAAAGTTGAGCCTCCATAGACCGTAAGAGAACCGTAGACCGTAAGAGAAACTGACCCGGCGCCGAGCGTCGTCCAATCCATCCCCTCAAATCGGATGAGACATGTCGTCCCGCATTCTGAACCGCCAACTTGTCGCCCTCCTCGCCAGCGCCGCTGTCGCGCTCCTTGCCGCAGCGCCGGTCCAGGCGCAGGCGCCGACCCCGCTTGCCGGCGTTCAGCTCGCCTTCGATGGCTGCGGCCATAATTACTACCGCGCGCCGGACGGCCGCTGCGACATCGTCCGAAACCCGAATCTCGATTGCCCGCGCGGATTCCACAGCGTGCCCGCGCCGACGCCTTCCGGCTATCGCTGCGTGCGGGACGGGTATTGACGCCCCTGTCATTGCGAGGAGCGGAGCGACGAAGCAATCCATTCATAGAGCGCAGCCCTATGAATGGATTGCTTCGCTTCGCTCGCAATGACGGAGCATCACCTCAGCGCCGCGGCGATATTGCCGCCGTCGACTGTCGTCACGTCTGCGGTCGTACGCTCGGCCAGAGCTTGATGAAGGAAGGCTTCGGCGACGTGCTCGGCCTTCACTTCGAGACCGAGCAAGTTGCCGGACATGTACTCTTTCTCCGACACGCCCCGCGCCGCCGAGCGGCTCTTGACCATTGCGTCCGTCAAAATCCCGGAACGGATGCGGTCGGCGTTGACCGCGTTCGAGCGGACGCCAATCTTCCCATATTCCAGCGCGTATTGGCGGGATAAGAACAGGGTTGCGGCTTTCGGCAGGCCATAGGCGCCGAAATTGGCGCCCGGATTGACCGCTTGTTTCGACGCGTTGAACAACAGGACGCCGCCGGTCTGCTGCAGCTTGAACAGCCGGATCGCGTTCTGCGCCACGCGCTGATGGGCGAAGAAATTGATCTCGAAGCTCTTGCGCAACAGCGCCTCGTCGATCTCGCCGATCGCGCCTTCGTAAGCCGCGCCGGCGTTGGAGACAACGATGTCGATCCCGCCATAAGTCGCCACGGCGGCGTCGAAGGCCGCGCGCACCGACGAAGCGTCCGTTACGTCGCAGGCGACGCCGATCGCGCCGTCGCCGGTCGCCTTGGCGACCTCTTTGGCCCTTTCGCCGTCGAGATCGGCGACGACGACATGGGCGCCGTTGGCGGCGAAGAGCTTGGCGGTCGCCGCGCCGATCGCGCCCGCGCCGCCGGTGACGAGCATGATTTGCCCGGTCAAGGGCTTCGGCTTGGCGCCGGCCAGCTTGGCCTGCTCGAGCGACCAATATTCGATGTCGAAAAGGTCGGCGACGCTCACCGGCCGGAAACGGCCGATCGCCTCCGCGCCCATCGCCGCCTCGATCCAGACCTCGGCGACGTCGCAGGCGATCTTGGCGTCTTTCAGCGTCCGGCCGAAGCCGAAAAAGCCCAGGCCGGGCGCGAGAGCGAGCCGCGGCATCGGATCGAGCATCGTCCGTTTGACGCCGTCGCGGCCGTCATGCTGGGCGAAATAGGCCTTGTAATCCTCGACAAAGGCGGCGACGCACTCGCGTACGCTCCTGGCGTAGGACGCGAGATCGCCGGCGGCCGGCGCGTCGAGCAGGAGCGGCTTGTTCTTGATGCGGATGACGAGGTCCGGCGTCGAGACGCCGGTTTCGGCGATGCGTTTCAAATCCCGATAGGACAGAAAATCGCGTATCTTCTCAGTACCGCGGAAGTCGACGACGAAGCGGTCGTAGCGGCCCTCGCCGCGATCGAAGGCGACCGCGCCGCGCAGGATCGGCGCCACGTCGATCGGCCGAGCGAGGGCGCCGGGCTTCGCCTCGACCTTGGCGGGGGCCTTGCCATTCTTCGCCACATAATCTTCCGCCATCGAGACGTAGCGGATCATGCGGTCGTACGATTGTCGCGCGTCGTCGCCGAAAGTGAAAACGCCATGCTTGTCGAGGATCAACCCTTCGACGCTCGGGTCTCTGCCGAAAATCTCGGCCGCCGCCTTGGCGAGCGCAAAGCCCGGCATCACATAGGGCACGAAGCCGAGCCTGCCGCCGTAAATCTTGCGGCACAGCGTTTCGCTGTCCTCCTGGTCGACGATCGACAGGATCGCCGTCGAATGGGTGTGGTCGACGAATTTGTGCGGCAGGAACGCGTGCAGCAGCGTCTCGACCGACGGATTGGGCGAAGCGGGATCGATCAGATTGGCGCGCTGCAGGGCGACCATGTCTTTGTCCGAGAGACGCTCCAGCGCGCGCGCCTTCAACAGCGGCTTGAGCTTCACCGCCGGCAGGCCGGCCGGCTCGATGACCGCCATGTCCCAGCCGCTGCCCTTGACGCAGAGCGCGTCCCATTCCTCGCCGACAAGGTCCTTGACCTTGATCTTGCACGACGTGTTGCCGCCGCCATGCAGGACGAGACGCGGCTCTCCGCCGAGCAGCCGCGTCGTATAGACGCGCAAGGCGAGATCGCGCGGAACGCCCTGTTTCGCATAGGAGGCGACGATCGCCTCCGCGTCGGCGTCGCTCCAAAGGTTCTGCATCTCTCCTCCCGCCAGTTGCCGTCGGCTATTGAAGGCGCAGGCTTAGCGTGGCGCGGGCTCGGCGCAAAGGGCTTGGGACGGAAAGCCGCAGGGCCTATCCGCGGCGCGGCCACGCTACAGCGGCTCAGCGAAACGCGCCGGCGGCCCTATTTCACGTAGGTATAAATGGACGCGGCCGAGGCGGCCGGCGACACCGCCAGGTTGAAAATGTCCATCACCTTCTGGAGGTCGGTCAGCGGCGCGTTGGAGACGTAGATCACGTCCTTGTTGAAGATCGGGAAGCGCTGCGCCACGAACAGCGAATTCGGATCGCGCAT
>JAJPHH010000197.1 GCA_021325385.1 Alphaproteobacteria bacterium | reverse complement strand
ATGACCAATTCGCGCCTGACCGATCCGGAAGTGCTCGAATCGCGCTTTCCGGTCGTGCTGGAGGATTTCCACATCCGCCGCGGCTCGGGCGGCAAGGGACGATGGAAAGCGGGCGACGGGACGCGTCGCGTGCTGCGCTTCCGCGAGGCGATGGACCTCGCCATCCTCTCAGGCCATCGCCGCGTGCCGAATTTCGGCGTCGACGGCGGCGAAGCGGGCGAGCTTGGGCGGAATTTCGTCCGGCGGCTGGACGGGCGGCTGGAAAAGCTCGAAGGATGCGATCAGACGAAGCTCGAAGCGGGCGAAGCGGTGATCATCGAGACGCCGACCGGCGGGGGATGGGGCCGGGCGGCGTGAAACGTGAGCGCCTGAGCCACGCCCGCCCTCAAGTCGCGCGGCGCAAGGCGAGGGGTCATTCAGCCTCGATGTTTCGGTCGCGGGCGCGACAGCCGCCCATAGGCGACGACGAGCGCGCCTCTTTCGAGATACGCTTCGAGCGCTTGCAGCATTTCGGACAAGGCGGCGAGGTCAAAATCGTCCGCCGCCTCGAAATTTATGACGCCCGTCTTGCTGAACGAGACGGAACCGAGGCGATTTTCGTATTCCAGCGTGAACGGGGCGCCGTCTCTCTTGGCGGCGCAGTAGAAGCTCATATAGTTCTTCTGAAGCGCCAGTCCGACGATCGGCCACTTGATCGGCTGCGGAGAGGATTGCACCAGATACGTGAATTGCCCATACCCGATCATGGACATTTTCATGCCCGCCTGTCCGTCGGGCGTTCCGGACGCAAACCATCGCTTCAACGAAGGCGCGCTCCCGCGAATGATCCGATCGATGGAGCGCAAATCGTTTTCGCGGCGCGAATCGAAAGCGAAATACTCGTCGATAGTCGACGCCTTCACTTTGAACATAGGCCCCTCCGACCGGAACGCGACGCCTCCTTCGCAGGTTCGGTATCGTCCGGTGATGCGCCGGCAGCAGGCGCGACGCCGCGCAACGGCGCTTTTCCCGGCGAGCCGGCTCCCGACGAACCGCCGCTCGCGCTCGACAAAGGCGCCGGCATTCCCATGCATCCGACTATGCCTCATTCGAGAGACGCCTGCTTGACCGCGATTGATCCCCGATGACGGCAGGCGGCGTTTCTTCCCAATGACCGACGGCCTGCCCAATCCGCAACGCGCCTTCGCCTTTCTGACCATCGCGATCGCCTTGACCATGGCGGTGCTCGACAGCGCCATCGTCAACGTCGCGCTGCCGACCATCGCCAAGTATTTGCATGCGTCGCCGGCCGACACGATCTGGGTCGTCAACGCCTATCAGCTCGCCATCACCATCTCGCTGCTGCCGCTCGCCTCGCTCGGCGACAGCGTTGGCTATCGTCATGTCTATTGGAGCGGCCTCGCCGTTTTCACTGGGGCCTCGCTCGTCTGCGCGCTATCGACATCTTTGCCGATGCTGGCCTTGGCGCGGGTAGCGCAAGGGTTCGGCGCCGCTGGGATCATGAGCGTCAACATCGCGCTCGTGCGCTTCATCTATCCCCAAGCCCAACTCGGCCGCGGCGTCGGCAATGTCGCGCTGGTCGTCGCCGTCGCGTCGGCCGCGGGGCCGAGCGTCGGCGCGGCCATCCTTTCTGTCGCGACGTGGCATTGGCTCTTCCTTGTCAACGTGCCGCTCGGCGCCGTCGCGCTGATCGTCGCGGCGCGGACTTTGCCGAGAACGCCGGCTTCCGGTCATCGCCTCGATCTTCTCAGCGTCCTCCTCAATGCTCTGACTTTCGGCCTCTTGATCGTCGGCGTTGACCAGATCGGCAAGAGCGGCGGCTTCGGGACGGCGCTCGCGGCGTTCGCGGTCGCCGCGATTGCCGGCATGTGGCTGACGCGTCGCGAGCTCGCGCAGCGCCATCCGCTCCTGCCGATCGATTTGCTTCGCTTGCCGGTTTTTGCTCTTTCGATGGCGACGTCGATCAACTCTTTTGCGGCGCAGGCGCTCGCTTATGTCGCGCTGCCTTTTTATTTCGAAGACGCGCTGCATCGGTCGGAGGCGACGACCGGGCTGCTCATGACGCCCTGGCCGCTCGCCATCGCCTTGATCGCGCCGATCGCCGGCCGGCTGGCGGACCGTAGACCGCCGGGCAAGCTCGCCAGCATCGGCCTGCTCGTCCTGGCGTCGGGACTCGCGCTCACCGCCGCCTTGCCGGACAAGCCGAGCGCGGCCGACATCGTCTGGCGGCTGGCCTTGTGCGGCCTCGGCTTCGGCTTTTTCCAATCGCCGAACAACAAGCTGATCATCAGTTCGGCGCCCCGCGAGCGCAGCGGCGGCGCCTCGGGCATTCAATCGACCGGCCGCCTGGTTGGGCAATCGCTCGGCACGGCCGCCATGGCGGCGATTTTCAGCCTGGCTGCGAGCCGGCAAACGGAAATCGCCCTGGCGCTCGCCGCCGGACTTTCGCTGGTCGGCTCGGTGGCCGGCGCGCTGCGATAAGCCGGTGGCCGACGCTCGAAGCCGGCGATAACGTAGCCTTTTGCGAAGCGCGGCTTGGAGCGGTGGCCATGCGGCAAATCTGGATCACCAGGGCGGGCCCGCCGGAGGTTCTCGCCGTCAGGGACGCGCCCGACCCGCAGCCCGCCGCTGGCGAATTGCGGATTCGGGTCGAAGCGGCCGGCGTCAATTTCGCCGACATCATGGGCCGGATGGGCGCCTATCCCGATCTGCCGCCGATCCCGGTCGTGCCCGGCTATGAAGTCGCTGGCGTCGTCGACGCCGTCGGGCCGGGCGTCGAAGCAAGCTGGATCGGCCGCGCCGTCCTGGCGCTGACCCGCTTCGGCGGCTATTCGGACGTCGTTTGCGTACCCGAGCGCCAGGTCTTCGCTCGTCCCGCCGACATGTCCGCCGAACAGGGCGCTGCGATCCCTGTCAACTATTTCACCGCCTGGCAGCTCATCGTCGTGATGGGCGGCCTGAAAGCCGGCGAGACCGTTCTGATCCATTCGGCGGGCGGCGGCGTCGGCATTGCCGCGACCCAGATCGCCAAACATATCGGCGCGCGCGTTATCGGCACGGCGTCGGCGGCGAAACATTCTGAATTGCGCGACCTCGGCGCCGATCATCTGATCGACTATCGTACCGAGGATTTCGAAAAGCGGGCGCGGGAGATCACGCAAGGCCGCGGCGTCGAATTGATTCTCGACGCGGTCGGCGGCGCGTCGTTCAAGAAAGGCTATCGGCTGCTCGCGCCGACCGGGCGGCTCGGCATGTTCGGCGTCTCCTCAGCCGCCACCGGCAAGACGCGCAGTCTCGCGGGCCTCGCCTCGATGCTCGTCGGCACGCCATGGCTGCAATTCAATCCGCTCGCGCTGATCAACGCCAATAAGGGCGTATTCGGCGTCAATCTCGGCCATATGTGGGGCGAGGTCGACCGCATCCGCGGCTGGGCCGATCAGATCCAGGCGCTGTGGACGCAAGGCGCGATCCGGCCGAAAATCGCGCGCACCTTTTCGTTCGAAGAGGCGTCGGCGGCGCATCATTTCATTCAGGATCGCAAGAATATTGGCAAGGCGCTGCTGAAGCCGTGAGCCGCCGTTGAGCTCATCGGTCACAAGTCCTAAGGACAGCGGCGCAAGGGCGTACCTCGTCATTGCCATAGAGCCAATTTTCACGCCTGCGCCGAATATCCGCCGTCCCCAAGTATGGCTGTTCCGGTGACGAAGTCCGACGTCTTGCTGGTGAGGAACACGGCGATCCCCGCAAGGTCGGCCGGCTCGCCCCAGCGGCCGGCCGGCGTGCGCGCGACGACGCGCTCGTGCAAGCCCGGCCGACGGGAAGGGCGGCAGGCATGCGGCGCGTCAGCGATCTTTGTGCTAACCTGTCCTTTCCGGCTTGGGGGCGCAGGATGAGCGAAACCCGGAAACTGGCGGCGATTTTGGTGGCCGACATTGTCGGCTATTCGCGGCTGACCGGCGCTGATGAAGAACGCATTCTCGCCCGGCTGCGGACGCTCAGAAGCGATCTGATCGACCCCACCGTCGCCATTCACCACGGCCGCATCGTGAAGCGCACCGGCGACGGCGCCATCATCGAGTTTCGCAGCGCCGTTGACGCCGTGCGCTGCGCGATCGAAGTGCAGAACGGCATGGCCGAGCGCAATGCCGGGCTCCCCGAGGACCGGCGGATTGAATTCCGGGTCGGCATTCATATCGGCGATGTAGTCGAGGAGGCGGACGGCGACTTGATGGGCGACGGCGTCAATATCGCCGCGCGACTGGAGGGCGTGGCCAAGCCGGGGGCGATCTGCCTTTCCGAGGACGCTTATCGCCAGGTCAAGGCGCGGCTCGACGTCGCAGCGAGCGACCTCGGCGCGAGAGCGTTGAAGAACATTGCGGAGCCGATCCGTGTCTACTCGGTCGAGATCGGCGGCGCTGCGCGAGCAAAGCCTGCGCCGCAGAGCGAGCAGGCGAGATCGGAAAGGCGCGTCGCGCCGGACAAAGCTTCGATCGCCGTATTGCCGTTCCAGAATATGAGCGGCGACGTCGAGCAGGAATATTTCGCCGACGGAATCTCGGAAGACATCATTACCGCCCTGTCCAAGATTTCGGGATTGTTCGTGATCGCCCGCAATTCGTCTTTCACCTTTAAGGGGAAGGCCGTCGATGTCGCCGAGGTCAGCAAGAAGCTCAATGTCCGCTTCGTTCTCGAGGGCAGCGTACGAAAGGCTGGCGGCAGAGTGCGCATCACTGCGCAACTGATCGACGGGCTGAATAGCGGCCATGTCTGGGCTGAACGTTTCGACCGCGAGCTGACGGATATTTTCGCCGTTCAAGACGAGGTTACGCAAGAGATTGTCTCGGCCCTGGCGCTCAACATTGCCGAAGGCGACCGGCGGCTTTCGGTCCAGCCAACGCTCAACCCAGAGGCTTATGACTTTTTCCTGCGCGGACGGGAGCTGTGGCACCATCAAAACAAAGAGCAGAACGCCAAGGCCCTCGAAATGTTAGGCCGCGCCACGTCGCTGGAGCCGAATTTCCCGGCCGCTTACGCCCTTGCCGCAGTAGCGCATATGCGGGATTATTTGAACCGTTGGACCGAGTCCCCAGCGCTGTCCATGGAGCGCGGATACGAAATGGCGCAACGCGCCGTGGCGGTCAACGATCGCGATCCCTATGCGCTCTGGGCGTTAGGCAGCATCTATCTTTGGAAGCGCCGTCACGAGGAAGCCGAAACAGAGCTCGCCAAGGCGATTTCGCTTGATCCGAACTTTGCATGGGGCCACTTGCTGCTCGGACTCGTTCGGCACTATGCCGGCAAGTCTGATCAGGCGATCGAGTGTTTTAACCGGGCGATCGCCTTGGATCCTTACGCGGACTTTTATCTACACTATCAGGCGCAAGCCTATTTCCAGTTGGGCATGTACGAGAAGGCGTCGGAAATTCTGAAGCGGCGGATTACGCGCAACCCGGACACCGATATTTCCCGCGTGCTGTTGGCGGCTTGCCTCGGCCATTTGGGCCGGCCGGAAGAAGCGCGCGCGGAATGGCGAGAGGTCTTCCGCGTCAATCCCAGTTATTCGCTGGAGCACCGCCGCCAGGTTTTGCCCTACAAGAATCCGGATGATTTCGAGCGGCTGATAGAAGGTCTGCGCAAAGCCGGCCTACCTGAATAGCAACCCCTATCGCCGCCGCGCCCGCGACCGGTCATGACGCGATCCCGCCGCGCCGCAGCGGCTCCAGGACTGTCTCGCTCCGCTCGCAATTCCGGGGAATGGCAGAGTCCCGAACGCGGCCCCGAGGCACTGGTGGGCCGGGCAGGACTCGAACCTGCAACCAGACCGTTATGAGCGGCCGGCTCTAACCATTGAGCTACCGGCCCCGCCAAGCGGGGAGCGGCATTAAACCGGAATAGCGGCGCCATGCAACAGATCGAGGACCGCTGTCATTCCCGCGCAAACGAGAATGACGGCGCTGAGCTTGACCTTGAACCGCTTGCGCGGGAATGACAGCGAGGGAATCTCCGGGCCGCCGGCCTACCGCCCGGCTTGCTCGGCGAATTGCGCGATCGCCTCGGCGCTCATCAGCCCGCTTTGGCGGGCGACCTCGCGGCCATGGGAGAACAAGATCACGGTCGGGATGCCGCGGATGCCGAAACGCTGGGCGACGTCGGGCGCGGCCTCGGTGTCGAGCTTGGCGAAGCGGAAGCGCGGCTCGAGCCGCTGCGCTGCGGCGGCGAATTGCGGCGCCATGGCTCGGCAGGGCCCGCACCACTCCGCCCAGAAATCGACGACGACCGGGATTTCGGTGCGGCCGATCAGCCGATCGAAATCGGCGGCCGCGCCGAGCTCCGCCGGATGGCCGTCGAATAAGGGGCGACCGCATTTGCCGCAACCGGGCTTCTGCCCCTGATCAAGCCGCGATTGCGGGGCGCGGTTCACTGTTCCGCAATGCGGACAGACAATGGTCGGCGCAGCGTCCATAGATTCGCTCCTTCGGCGACCGCCGCCTAGCCGCCGCTCTCGACCGGTTCGCCCCGAGCGCGCCAGCCGCCCGTGCCCGGCGCGTAGTGGCGGACATGTTGAACGCCCGCGGCGAGGGCGCGCTGCAGCGCCTTGGCGGATCGGCCGCCGGACTGGCAGACGAGCACGATGGGCTTGTCCGTCGGCAGCTCGCCCGGATCGAACCGGGAGAGCGGGCGATTGACCGCGCCGGGAATGTGTCCGGCGGCAAATTCATGCGGCTCGCGCACGTCGATAATGGCGCAGGCCTTCCCGCGTTGCAGCGCGAGAAATTCGTCGTGGTCGATCTCCATCGGCGCGCTCCCGCCCCAATCGCCGGAAGAGCTACGAGAACGTCTCTACTCTTCCCGTTTCCGCCGCCGCGGCGGAAAGTCCAGCGCCGATATAGTCCGCCGGGAGCGAGGTTTCGAGAGCCGCCTGTCGGGCGCGGTCAGTCGAGGCTGGCGACGACGGCTAGGCGCTTCACCTCGCCGCGCTGGAAAGCCTGCAGGAACGCCTGGTAATCCCTGAACGAGACGCAGCCGTTCGAATCGCCCCGCGGGCCGAGCATGTAAGTATGGGCCAGGAGACCGACTCGACCGAAAACGCCGCTTTCGCCGCCGATCGGGTTGAGGCGCAAGGCCTGAACGCCGTGGAACGGCTCCTCTCGCGGCGTGAGCTCATAGAGGTGAGGCGGCGTCGCGCCGCGATCCGGCTCGTCGACATAGCGAGGATTGTCCAGCCTGTCGCCCAAGCCCGAATGCGCCTCCAGCCGCGTCCCGTCGGGCATGTAGACAGTGTGCGCGGCCAGAACGTAGACGGCGGTCTGCCGGTCGAACGGGCCGGCCGGCGAAGCCGTGGGGCCGGCGAGAGTCAGCGGGCGCGGCGGCGGCAAAGGCGCGTCCTTCGGCGGCGGCAAGACCGCGACCTTCGGCTGGGCCGAAGGGACGAGCGGACGCAGGAGCAGCGAAGGGGCGGCTCGCTCCGGCGGCGGCGCGTTTTGAATCGTATCCGCCGGCGCAGACGAAGCCGAGGCCAGGCGCGAGCCGAACCTGGCGCCGACCGGCGTCTGAGCGGGCGTAGCAGGCTCCGGCGAATCGGGCGCCATGGCCGGGAGAAGAGGAAGGACGTTGCGATGCGCGGCGGCTTCGACAAATCCCGGCGTCGAGGCGGGCGCCATGCGGACGATCAGGACGGCCAGACCGACGCCCAAGGCGAGCGCGCCGACCAGGAGGGCGACGATGACGACGATCTGCCGCGGGGAATAGTGGGAGCCGAACGAACGGCGTGGCCCAGAGACTTCGCTCGACATTTGCGGCCTCCTCCACTTAAGGGCGTCCAACCGCTCTATGGAGGAGGCTTACGGTCTACTCTTACATGGGAGTCAGGCAGGCGGTCGCGACGATGACATCCAAAAGGCTGCCGGTCGCCGGTTGTGGCGCGCGCTATTCCTCGGTCTCGATCCCACTCGCTGCGCGCCATTGCGCAGCACAGCCTCTTGTCCAAACACGAGCGGATGAGAATACGCGTTGGGACAGCTTTCCGGCCGATACCGGCGCGCCGCCTCAGGCGGCCGCGCTTCGCCGCAACAGACCCCGCTCCGTCATTTCCATGTGGAGGTTGATCGGATCTAAATCGAATCCATTCGGCCAACTGGGCGCGCCGAACGATAGGAAAGCCTTCCGAAACATTTCTGGATCGCGCAGCGGCTCGACCATAGTCCCGCCCTCGGCCAGAATGTCCGAGCAGTCTCGAACGCCTTCCTGGCCGTCGGAGAAGCGCAGCCACAGCGATTTCTCGCCGACGGGTTTTAGTTCAACGACTTTGACAAGTTCGATCACGGCTGATCCGCGCCTGGAACCGCCTGCAACGGCTCGCGAAGCTTAGCCCTCTCCCAGTTCGCCATCAATTCCGACCGCCGCAGCTCGATCCAATCGCTGACCAACCGCGACGCGCGAGGCGGAAAGCTCCCGCCTATTATTTCGCCATTCCCAATCGAGAATAACGCCTCGAATCCTTGGTAGTAGGCATGAACATGCGCTGGCGGGTGATCGCGCCAATACATTTGGATGATGATGCCGAAGAAAAAAGAAATCGTCGGCATCGACGCCAGCCTAATTGTCGAGGAAGCTCCTCAACTTCCGGCTCCGGCTCGGATGCTTCAGCTTGCGCAAAGCCTTCGCCTCGATCTGGCGGATGCGCTCTCGGGTCACCGAGAATTGCTGGCCGACTTCCTCCAGAGTGTGGTCGGTGTTCATGCCGATGCCGAAGCGCATGCGTAAGACCCGCTCCTCGCGCGGCGTGAGCGAAGCCAGCACGCGCGTCGTCGTCTCGCGCAGGTTCGACTGGATCGCGGCGTCGATCGGCAGGATCGCGTTCTTGTCCTCGATGAAATCGCCGAGATGCGAATCCTCCTCGTCGCCGATCGGGGTTTCGAGCGAGATCGGCTCCTTGGCGATCTTTAAAACCTTGCGCACCTTTTCGAGCGGCATGGCGAGCTTTTCGGAGAGCTCTTCCGGCGTCGGCTCGCGGCCGATCTCGTGCAGCATCTGGCGCGAAGTGCGGACGATCTTGTTGATCGTCTCGATCATGTGCACGGGAATGCGGATGGTGCGCGCCTGGTCGGCAATGCTGCGGGTGATCGCCTGGCGGATCCACCAGGTGGCGTAGGTCGAGAACTTGTAGCCGCGCCGATATTCGAACTTATCGACCGCCTTCATCAGGCCGATATTGCCTTCCTGGATCAGATCGAGGAATTGCAGGCCGCGATTGGTGTACTT
>JAJPHH010000073.1 GCA_021325385.1 Alphaproteobacteria bacterium | reverse complement strand
TCGGCGCGCGCCTCGTCGACCGTCTTCACCCCGCTTCCGATCAGGATTTGCAGCGTCTGCGCCTGTTGCAGCGGATCGGTCACGTCGTCGCCGGCCCAGGCGAATTCCAGATCGTCGTCGCCGAGATAGAGCTGGATCACTCGGTCCATCGCGTCCTTGACCCAGGCGCGCATCGGCGCGAGGCCTTCCTGCGTCGCCTGCAGGCGCAGGGTCTCGGCGGTGGCGCGGTTGACCGTGCCGACGAAGGGCGAGACCGGCACCGAGAAGGCGTAGCAGATCAGCCGCGCCAGCCACTCGTCGTACTGGTCCTTGAGCGGAGGCTGACGCGGCTCTTGCAGCTTGAAGTCCGACGGCATGAATTTCAGCATGCGCCGCCGGCTCAAATTGCCGATCATGAGCGCGTCGAAATAGTCCTGGAATTGCTTGATCTGGTCGAGCGTCCATTCCTTGGGCAAGGTCGCGAACGAATCGGGGACCGAGCCCACCCGGTAATATTCCAGCGTCGCGACGTCGCGCCTCAGCGCGATGTTCACGGTCAGCGCGATCTGCTCGACCGGGCTCATGCCATAGAGCTTGTGGACGCGGGCGTTGCGCGGCAGATAGAGGAGCTCGTCGGCCGAGAAATCCGCCGCCGGCACGCCGTGCAGCACTTGCTGATAGGCGGGATCAGGCGGATCGGGCGCCCTTCCGTCCTCGCCGATCAGCGGAAAGATCGTCGCGCCGTCGACGATGTCGAGCGAATAAAGCGAACCGTCGCGCGAAAAGCGCGGATAGATCGTCGCCGCGTCGATGACCAGCATGTCTTCGAGCAGCATGCGCAGCCAGGCGGCGAAGGAATGGCGCCGGTCCGGCCGGGCGAGAAAGGCGAGCGCCGCCTTGATCCGCGCGGCGCTGTCCGGCGCGGCCGCCTTCGGATCGCGCGGCCGCACCGTATAGGCGAGACCGGCGATCTGATCCTTGCGGGTCTCGATCACCGCCCTGAGCAGCGGCAGCGCGTCGGCGAGGGCGCGCAATTCGGCGAAGCCGATCGCCGCCGAAGCGCGCGGCATATAGGAGACGTTCGCCCCGAACGGATAATCGAATTGCCGCCCCTTGACCTCCGGCGGCGCCATCGGCTGGAGCGGCTGCAACGGCCCGAACCAGGTCGCCGGCGCGACGCCGGTGATCGCATAGCGCGCCGCGGTTGCGATCCGCGCGAACACGCTCGGCGGCAGCGGCCGCACCATCCCTTCATCGCTCATCGCGCGTCGCCCTCGTTGATGCGTGGTACGCCGGCCGATTCCCTTCTTGCCGACTTTGTGTAAGCTCGACGTCGGAGCCGAGACCCGCCGTGATTCGTCGCTTCCTCTTCATCCTGACCCTGTCCTTCGCCGCGGCGCCTGCGGCGGCGAGCCCGTTATGGACCTTCTGCGTCGCTTCGGCGCTCGGCACCAAGGACATCTGGATCACCAGCCTGTTTCCGGCCGAGGCCAATCGCGAGAGGCTGGAGCAGGAATTGAAGGCGCTGCTCGAGCGCCAGGGGCATCCGCGAATCGTCGCCCAATGTCCACGGCCGACCGAGGACAAAGTCTCCGCCGTCAACGCCCAGACCACGGCCGAGGAGTTCAACCGCAAACTTGGCTCGGTCCTGCACGGCGTGCCGGCAAGGGAGTTTCCGCCGCGGTAGGGCGGTGGCGGGGGCCGATGAGCGACACCGCGGCGCCACGCCGGCCGATCGCCGTCAAGCGGCCATAGTCCGCTCGAAGGCCTGAGCCTTTTCCAAGTACCTGGGTGGGCGGACTATGGCCGCTCCTCCGCTGCGCTTCGGCCCTTCGGGTGACCGACCAAGAGCTTTGCTGATGAAACTGTCCTCTTCGGACAGTTTCATCAGCAAAGCTCTTGGTAGCAAAAACGCCATCGCCGAGCGGAGGAGTCAATCCTCGCGCAGCGAAGCGGAGCGACCGCGAAGCGGCTTGGGATTGACGCCGAGCACGGCGATAGCACGCAGGATAAGGCGCGGAAACAATGCCCCTTCACGGAGCGCCGTCCTCCGAATGGATCGCTTCATCCCTCTCGCTGCGCTCGCGCTCCTGTCACCCCCTTCTCGCCGCCTCGCGATAATAGTCCACCATCCCTGCATTCGCGCCGCCGCCGATCAAATCCGTCGCCGCCCAGACCAGAGCGTCGGCGCGGTCGGGCGAATAGCCGGCGGCGCGGGCGTCGAAATCCGGCGTCAGGGCGCAGAGTTGATCCTCGAGCTTGCCGAAGACGCCGACATGATGGACGAGGCCGCGCTCATAGGCCGCTGCGACCGGCTCGGCCCTCAGATACTTGCCGCGCGTCGCCGTCACCAGCCGCACCGGCAGATTGGCGTCGCATTGGCGCAGGACATTGGCGACCATCTCGCCGCCATTGTTCGATTCGGCGACGACGCGATTGGCGCGGTGGCGGCGATAGGCGCCCGCTACCCGCGCGGCCCAGCCGGCCGGCGTCTCGCCCTGGCTGCTCAAATCGGCGAGGATATAGACGCCGCCATTCTCGGCGCGGCCGGCGACGATGACGCCGCATTCGTCGGCCTCTCTCCCCGACGTCGCCGGCGGATCGACGGCGACGACCACCTCGCGGAATTCGCGCGGCGCCGAGCCGGGCGGGACGCGGCCGCGCTCCAGCAATTCGCGCGTCCATAGCGCGCCGGGCGTCTCGTCGAGGATCTCGGCGTAGATTTCCTGCTGGCCGATGCGGCTATTCTTGTAACGCGCGGCGATTCGTCTGATGAACGCCGTGGCGAGAAAATCCGAATTGTCGAACGTGACGCCGCGCGTAACTTTGGTGTTCGGGTCGGCGACCAAGTCCCTGACGATCTTGATCGGCCGCGGCGTGGTCGTGATCACCGCTTGCGGCCGATCGCCGAGCCGCAAGCCGAGCAGCGCTTGATCGTACGTTTGGGGGTAGCGCCAAGCCGCCAATTCGTCGCACCAGAGTTTGGCGTGCTGCTCGCCGCGCAGCCGATCCGGCTCCTCGGCCGAGAAGAGCAGCGAGGTCGCCCCGTTCGGCCAGGTCAAGCGCCGCGCGGCGCGCGCATAGGTCGGCTGCTGGGCGCGCGGGCAGCAGGCGAGCAGGCCCGATTCGCCGAGCACCATCACGTCGCGCGCGTCCGCCGCGGTCGCGCCGATCAGGTTGACCGGCGAGTATTTCGTGACCCAACGCCGCACCGTCTCGGCGCCGGTGCGGGTCTTGCCGGCGCCGCGGCCGGCAAGGATAAGCCAGGCGATCCATTCGCCCTCCGGCGGCAATTGATCGGCGCGCGCCCAAAAATTCCAATCGTAGAAGAGCTCAGTGCATTCCAGGGCGGTCAAGCGCCCCAATTGGAGCTGCCGCTCCCTCGGCGTCAGCGGCATCAGATCCCGGATGTGGCGGAAAGCGGCGGGCCTCGTCTCAGGCGCCGGCGGACGCTTCATCCGCGGCCTCCGCGGCGTCTTGATCTTCTTCAGCGGCGGCGCGGCGCGCGTCCACTTCGGACAGCTTTCTTAAAATACGCTCGCGCGCGTCCTCCTCCGCTTCTCCCGGCGCGACGGCGGGGGAATAGCCGCGATATCGATCGAGCCGGTCGAGAACTTTCAGAACCCGGTCGACGGCGCCAAGCTCGCCGTCATGAGCTTTTTCGACGAGGCTTTCGAGCATCGATTCCAGCCGTTCGATTTGCTGTTGGGCGAAATCTTTAGCATCGAGCGGCGCCGCGGCCGGCTCTCTCGGAGGCGCGCCAGGCTTCCTGCGCGCCGGCTTCCTCCCGCCAGGAGGCGCGGTCGTTTTGGCGCGACGCGATTTGCCGAGAGCAGGCATGGCGAAACTCCGAGGTGGTGGACGAGGATTCCCGCCGCATTCGCCGCGCGAACGCAGATGATGCGGCGGACATGACGATGAGGCCGAAAAGACTGGGAGAGGCGAGGACCCCGGCTGCGGCCGGCTCAACTCGCTCCATCTCCACTGTTGCTGATCATGCCGTTAGCCGCGTAAAAGCGCAAGCCTTATTTCGCAAAATCCGAAAAGATTCTGAAATTCTTATTTGTTTTCAGACGATTACGTCATTGCGAGGAGCGCAGCGACGAAGCAATCCATTCATAGGGCTGAGCCTTCCGAATGGATTGCTTTCGCTTCGCTCGCAATGACGATTCGCTCTAGCCGTTGCGGCGCTTCGCGAAGCCGAGCTCGGCGATAGTCCACGCCACCGCTCCCGCCGCGACGGCGTCGAGCGCCAAGGTCGTCCAATGCGGCGCCCAGCCTTCCGAGCGCGGCTCGTACCAATTGGCGGCCGCGGCCAAGAACACGGCGAAGGGCGCGATTCCGGCCAATGCCGGCGGCTTGCCCAGATCAGCGAAGCGCTTGGCGCTGACGAAATATTGCGCGACCGCGCAGAGAAGTACGATGAAGGCGTAGACGATCAGGTACAAGTAGCGGGCGGCGACGCCGAGATCGAAGAGGCTTTCGCCGCGCGAAAGATCGCGCGGCTCGCGCGGCATGATGACGAGCCAAATCAGAGTCAGCGCGATCAGGATGAAGGTCGGCGGCAGGCTGGCGAGCGCCCATTCGCGCCGGCCGATCGCGCCCTCGCTCTGGCGGTAGAGGAAATTCAGCCGCGCTTTCGCAGGCGAAAGGCTCATCAATCGCGCAGCAATTCGTTGATGCCGGTCTTGGCCCGGGTCTGCGCGTCGACGGTCTTGACGATCACCGCGCAATAGAGCGACGGGCCGGGCGAACCGTCCGGCGACGGCTTGCCCGGCAGCGAGCCGGAGACGACGACCGAATAAGGCGGCACCGCGCCGATATGGATCCTGCCCGTAGCCCGGTCGACGATCTTGGTCGAGGCGCCGATGAACACGCCCATCGACACGACCGAGCCTTCGCCGACGATCACGCCTTCGACGATCTCGGAGCGGGCGCCGATGAAGCAATTGTCCTCGATGATGGTCGGATTGGCCTGCAGCGGTTCGAGCACGCCGCCAATGCCGACTCCGCCGGAAAGGTGCACGTTCCTGCCGATCTGGGCGCAGGAGCCGACCGTCGCCCAGGTGTCGACCATCGTGCCGGCGCCGACATAAGCGCCGACATTGACGAAGGACGGCATCAAGACCACGCCCGGCGCCACGAACGCCGAATGGCGGACGATCGCGCCCGGCACGGCGCGAAACCCGGCGGCGGCGAAACGATTGGCGCTCCAATGAGCGAATTTCGATTCCACCTTGTCGTACCAAGAGGCGCCGCCCGGACCGCCGGCGATAAGTGCGCTGTCATTGAGACGGAACGACAAGAGCACGGCTTTCTTGAGCCATTGATTGACCGTCCAGCCGCCCACGCCCTTCTCGGCGACGCGGACTTCGCCCGAATCGAGCATCGCGAGAACCTTGTCCACCGCCTCGCGGACCTCGCCTTGCGTCCGGGCGTTGATCGAGGCGCGGTCCTCGAAAGCTTGTTCGATCGTCGACTGGAGACGCTGGAGGGACATTGACGGTCTCGGCGCTTATGCGGAGCGGGACGTTTCGACGCTCGACGCAAGCTTGTCAATGCCCCCTGCTCGGTCCGGCCCGACCGCAGATGTTTGGCCGGCGCAGGGCGTCGCCCGCCCCATCCTCATGCCGGCCCGGCGCCAAGCCAGGCCGCTCGCCTCGCCGCAGCGGGCGCAGAGCGAATCCCCTTCCTGGCGAGCGGCGACAAGGCGCGGCGGCGCCGCGATGCCGGGTTGACGGCGATCGGCCGGCGCCGCCGCCGCGCGGCGTGTTCTCTCACCGCACCAGCACGTTCCTGAACTGCCACGGATCGGATGCATCGATATCCTCCGGGAACAGCCCCGGCCGATCCTTTAGCGGGGTCCAATCGGTATAGACGCCGATCACCGGACCGAGATACGGCGTCTGCACTTCGAGGCAGCGCCGGAAATCCATCTCGTCCGCCTCGACGATGCCGGCATTCGGGTTCTCCAGCGCCCAGACCATGCCGGCGAGCACGGCCGAGGTCACCTGCAACCCGGTCGCGTTCTGGTACGGCGCAAGGTCGCGCGTCTCCTCGACCGAAAGCTGCGAGCCGTACCAATAGGCGCCGCGCTGATGACCGTAGAGCAGCACGCCCAGCTCGTCGATCCCGTCGAGAATCTCCTTCTCGCCGAGAATATGATGGCGCGGCTGCACGATTCCGGCGCGGCCGAACAGCTCATGCAGCGACAGCACGGCGTCGTCGCAAGGATGGTACGCATAATGGCAAGTCGGCCGGTACGTCGCTTTGCCGCTCGCGTCCCGCAAGGTGAAGTAGTCGGCGATCGAGATCGATTCGTTGTGCGTGACGAGAAAGCCGAATTGCCCGAGCGCGGTCGGCGTCCACGAGCGCACGCGCGTATTGGCGCCCGGCTGGTTGAGATAGATGGCCGCGCCGCAGCCGGTCTTGTGGAAGCCGGCGTTGCTCGGCGTCCATTTCTCGTGCGTGCCCCAGCCGAGCTCGGCCGGCTGCATGCCTTCCGACAAGAATCCTTCGACCGACCAGGTGTTGACGAAGCAATTGCGCGGCTTCGGCTGCTTGGCCCGCTGCGTGTCGCGCTCGGCGATATGGATTCCTTTGACGCCGAGGCGCTGAGCGAGCCTGCCCCATTCCTCGCGCGTCTTCGGCTCGGCGCTTTTATCACCGACATCGTGGGCGAGATTGAGCAGCGCCTGCTTGACGAACCACGACACCATGCCCGGATTGGCCCCGCAGCAGGAAATCGCCGTCGGACCGCCCGGCTTCTTGCGGCGCGCTTCGAGCACCGTCTCGCGCAACGCGTAGTTCGAGCGCGTCTCCGGTCCGAGGTTTTTGTCGAAGTAGAAGCCGGGCCAAGGCTCGACCACGGTGTCGATATAGAGAGCGCCGATCTCGCGGCAATGCTCCATGATCGCGAGCGAGGAGGTATCGACCGAGAGATTGACGCAGAAGCCCTGGCCGCCGCCGGCGGTCAAATGCTTGGTAAGGACCTCCCGGTAATTCTCCTTGGTGATCGCCTGATGGATGAACTTTATGCCGCGCTCGTCGAGCAGGCGGCGATCGGAATCGTCCGGATCGATGACGACGAAGCGGCTCTTGTCGAATTCGAAATGGCGCTCGATCAGCGGCAGCGTTCCCTTGCCGATCGAGCCGAAGCCGATCATCACGATCGGGCCGTCGATGCGCCCGTGCCGCGGCCATTCCGTCATCGCCTGCTCCTAAAGGGGTAAGAGATCGAGCGCGGCGGAAATCGCCGGCGCGGCTTAAGAGCAAGCGCGGCGGCGCTCGTCAATAGCGGGGCTCGCGGGCAGGCTTGCGACGTTTGTGTGACGAATGCTCGCGGGACGGATTCTTTCGGACCAAGCGCCCAAGCTCGAGGAGCGACACGAAACTCCCGGCGAAGAGAGCGCCGCCGCTTACACCCCCGCCGCACCGCCGTCGGCGCGCGGATCGTGGGCGGAGGCCACTTCGCCCTTGGCGTCGCGGACGACCATGCCGGCATGGCCGAACGCGTCGGCGAGCGGCGCTTCTGTCCATTCGATCGGATGGCCGGCGGCCTCGAGGGCGCGGCCGACCGCCTCGTCGAAGCCGCCCTCGAGCTTCACCGTCGAGGACGGCGCGCCCCAGGTGCGGCCGACGAGAAATCGCGGCGCGGCGAGCGCGGCGGCGATGTCCTGGCCGAAGCGATAGCGGGTGAAAATCTGCGCCTGGAATTGCGGCTGGCCGTCGCCGCCCATCGAGCCGTACGCCGCGACGCGGCCGTCGTCGAACACGGCCAGCGCCGGATTGAGCGTGTGAAACGGCCGCCGGCCCGGCGCGAGCGGATTGAGCGCCTGGGGATCGAGCGAGAAGGCGAGGCCGCGATTGCCGACGAGAATTCCGGTCGCCGGCAGAACGCAGCCCGAGCCATATTCCCAATAGATCGATTGGATGAAGGAGACGGCGAGGCCGGTCTCGTCGATCGCGCCCATCCAGGTCGTGTCGCCCCGATCGCGCCGCGCCGGCCAGGGCGCAGCCCGCTTGGCGTCGATCGTCGCCGCCTCGCGCTCCAGCGCCGCGGCGGAGAGAAAAGCGAGGGGGTCCTGCGTCACATGATCAAAGTCGGTACAAACGCGGTCGCGAATCGCCAAGGCCCGACGCGAGGCTTCGATCAATCCGTGAAAGTACGCAAAATCGTCGGCGCGCTTGAGGTTCAGTCGCTCGGCGAGTCCGAGCAGGATCAGCGACGCGAGCCCTTGCGTCGGCGGGGGCGTGTTGAAAAGCGTCGCCCCGTCCAGGCGCAACGACAGCGGCTCGCGCCAATTGGCGCGATAGGCGCGCAAATCCTCCCGCACGATGGGCGCGCCGATGCGCTGCAAGTCCGCGGCGATCTCCCGGCCGACGTCGCCGCGATAGAAATCGTCGAGCCCGGCATGGGCGAGATAGGCGAGCGTCTCGGCCAGACGCAGGGCCCTGCGCAGCGCGCCGGCCGCGGGACTCTCGCCATCGACAAGGTACGCCGCGGCGAAGCCCGGCGCCTGTTTGAGGTCGTCGAACCCGATCGGCCTGGTGCGCGCCTCGCAGGGCGAAACCGCATAGCCCTCGCGGGCGAGGCGGATCGCCGGATCGAGCAGAACCGACAGCGGCAGCTTGCCGCCGCGGCTCGCTGAAAGATCCAGCGCCAGGCTCCAGCCGCCGATCGCGCCAGGGACGGCCAGCGCCGCTTGCGGCCCGCGCGAGGGTATGCCGCCGAGAGCGCGATAATGTTCGATCGTCGCGTTCCGGCCAGCGAAGCCGCAGCCCTCGATCGCCCGCACGCGCTCCGGATTTTCGGCAATCAGCCAAAACCCGTCGCCGCCGATCCCGTTCATATGCGGATAGACCACGGCGATCGCCGCCGCCATCGCTATCATCGCCTCGATCGCATTGCCGCCTTCGGCGAGGATGGCGCGCCCGGCCTCGGCGGCCAGACGATGCGGCGCGGCGACAGCGGCGCGGGCGAAGGTCGGCGTATCGGTCATGGCCTTCGAGGGCCATAACAGCCGGCCGCCGTCAAGTCGCCGCGCTTGCCTCTCATCCGGCGATGGTATAGTGCCGCGCTCAGCCGCGGAGACCCTGTTGCCTGCCCAGCCGCCCATCAATTGGCGCAACGCGCTGACCCTGCTCAGCGTCGCCATTCTCGTCGGCACCGAATTGCTCGGCGCCGCGACCGCCGCCGCCTGGGCGATCGGCGGCCTGTTCCAATTGGGCGAGATCATCACGCGCGCGCTGGAAGTGATTTTCGTCGCCGGCGCGCTGGTCGGCCTGACCTATTTCCTGCGCGCCGCGTTGAGCCACGAGCCGATCCGGGGCTAAGTTCCCCTCTCCCGGAGGGAGAGGGGTCAGGGGTGAGGGGGTACAGCGCTCGAAGACGGGGCGATGCAGCGGTTCCCCGGCATAGCCTTGAGGTACAATTTTAACGTACCTTTTCTGTATTCCAACGCGTGTACCCCTCACCCCCGCCCCTCTCCCTTCGGGAGAGGGGAGTCAAACCGCGCTCGCCGCCGCCCGCCCCGCCGCGCGCCCCGAGAAGATGCACCCGCCGAGGAACGTCCCCTCCAGCGCGCGGTAGCCATGCATGCCGCCGCCGCCGAAGCCGGCGGCTTCGCCGGCCGCGTAAAGGCCAGGGACCGCCTGCCCGTCCGGCCCGATCGCGCGGCTGTCGAGGTCGGTCTCGATCCCGCCCAGCGTTTTGCGCGTTAGAATATTGAGCCGCACCGCGACCAATGGCCCGGCGGCCGGATCAAGCAGTTTATGCGGCGACGCGACGCGCACCAGCTTGTCGCCGAGATAGGCGCGCGCCCCGCGCAGCGCGACGATCTGCATGTCCTTGGCGAACGGATTGTCGATTTGCCGGTCGCGGGCCCGGATCTCGCGCTCGACCGTCGCCAGATCGAGCAGCGGCTCGCCGCCGGTCAGCGCGTTCATCCGCCGCACCAGATCCGGCAATTCGCGCTCGACGATGAAATCCTCGCCCTTGTCCATGAAGGCTTTCACCGGCCCCGGCGTCCCCGCCCGCACTCGCGCCAGCACTTGCCGCCAGCTCTTGCTGGTGAAGTCCGGATTCTGCTCAGAGCCGGACAGCGCGAACTCTTTGGCGATGATTTTCTGGGTGAGGACGAACCAGGTGTGATCGTAGCCGGTGCTGCTTATATATTGCAGCGCGCCGAGCGTATCGAATCCCGGATAGAATGGTACAGGCAAGCGCCGCCCGCGCGCGTCGAGCCAGAGCGAAGACGGGCCCGGCAGGATGCGGATCGCATGGTCAGGCCAGATCGGCGCCCAATTCTTGACGCCCTCGACATAGTGCCACATGCGATCGCGGTTGATCAGGCGGGCGCCGGCCGCCTCGGCGATCGCGAGCATGCGGCCGTCGACATGGTCGGGCACGCCGGTGATCATCCGCTTGGGCGGCTCGCCGAGCCGCTTCGGCCAATTCTGGCGAACGAGATCATGATTTCCGCCGATGCCGCCCGAAGCGACGATCACCACCTGCGCCTTCAAGGCGAAGCCGCCGATCGGAACGCGCGAGCTCTTCTGGCCGCGCAGAGCGGCGCTCGGCTCGAGAATCTCGCCGGCGACACCGTCGACCGCGCCGCCGCTCCGCGTGATCTCGTTGACGCGATGGCGGAACTTGAAGGCGATCAGCCCCTGTCGCGCCGCCTCCAGCGCCCGCTCGGCGAACGGCTCGAGCACGCCCGGCCCGGTGCCCCATGTGAGATGAAAGCGCGGCACGGAATTGCCATGGCCGATCGCATTGTGGCCGCCGCGCTCGGCCCAACCGACCACGGGAAAGAAGCGCAGCCCGCGCTCGCGCAGCCAGGCGCGCTTCTCGCCGGCGGCGAAGCCGAGATAGGCCTCGGCCCAACGCCTCGGCCAATGATCCTCGTCGCGGTCGAAGCCGGCGGTCCCCATCCAGTCTTCGAACGCCAGATCGTAGGAATCGCGGATGCGCATCCGCCGCTGCTCGGGGGAATCGACGAAGAACAGGCCGCCCAGCGACCAGAAAGACTGGCCGCCGAGCGAGTTCTCTCCCTCCTGCTCGACGATGACGACCCGCTTCTTGGCTTCGGCCAGTTCGCAAGCCGCGACCAGCCCCGCCAGGCCGGCGCCGACAATGATCACGTCCGCGTCCACGTTTTCTCCTGACCGGCGTTTTGCCCACAATCTTCCATGCGGCGGCGGAGAATTCCATCTTCCTCGCGAAGCGAGGCGGAAACGCGTTCTAAAGCGGTCACAAAACTCGAGGCTGCCGCGTCTTATGTGACGAAGCGGCCAGCAACCCGCTTGATTGTCATTCCCGCGAAAGCGGGAATCCAGTGCCCGCCTTTCCTGCCGGCGCGGCTTTTCCTGGATTCCCGCTCGCGCGGGAGTGACAGACGGAGACTTTTCATGCTCCCGCGAATCCTGTTGGGCCTTTTCGGTCTGCTGAACCTCGGCAACGGCCTGCTCATGCTCGCTGCGCCGCATCTTTGGTATGAGACCGTGCCGGGCGTCGTCGCGACCGGGCCGTTCAACCATCATTTCGTCATCGACATCGCCCTCGCCTATGTCGCCAGCGGCGCCTTCATGCTCGCCGGCTTCAGCGAGCGTCGCGGCGCCGCGGCCTTTGCGCTTGCCGGCGCGGCCTGGCCCGCCCTCCACGCGCTGTTTCACATCTTAGGATGGATCGCGGACGGCTTTCCCGCCGACGTCATCAACGCGGCGACGCAAGTCGTCGGCGTCGTCCTGATCGGCTTTCTCGGCGTTGCGCTCGCCGTCTGGCGGGCGACGCTCAATGAAGGAGCGACTCATGATCAAGTCCTATCTGCACAAGAAGCTCGCCGCGATGGAGCGCGAGTTCGGTTATGACGCGACCTATGGGCATGAAGTGCTCGACGCTTCCCTGCCCGCCTTTCTGAAATTCGGCCTGTTCCAAACCATGGCCAAGCATCGCGACGGCGTCCCGCTCGAAACGTGGGTCGCGGCCGGGCTCGCAGCGGCGATGAGCGAAGATTGCGGCCCTTGCTCGCAGCTCTGCATCGACCTGGCGCTGAAAGCCGGCGTCGATCCCAAGATTCTCGCCGCCTTGGCGCGCGGCGATCTCGCCGCCGCCGGGCCTGAAGCGGCCTTCGGCTTCCGCTATGGCCAAGCGGTCGCGACCAACGCGCCCGAAGCGGTCGAGCTTTCCGCGCAAGCGGAAAAGAGGTACGGCAAGCGCGGCCTCGTCTCGCTCGCCTTCGTCGTCGCCGGAACGCGCGTCTATCCGGCGGTCAAGCGCGGTCTCGGTCATGGCGCGGCCTGCCAGAAGCTGGTGGTCGCCAACGAGCCGATTGCGGTAAAGAAAGCCGCATGAAGGGCGACGTCGCCATATTCGAGCGGCATCGGCCGCGGCTGCTCAACATCGCCTATCGAATGCTGGGCGAGATGGCCGCGGCCGAGGACGTCGTGCAAGAAGCCTGGCTGCGCTGGCGCACGGCCGAGACGGAGGACATCCGCGATCCGCGCGCCTGGCTGTCGACCGCGACGGTCAGGCTCGCGCTCGATGCGCTGCGCGCGGCGCGCGCCCGGCGCGAATCCTATGTCGGTCCGTGGCTGCCCGAGCCGATCCTGCCCGAGGATACGCGCATCTTCGCCGCCGACGCGCCGGCCGAACATGCCGAGCTCGCCTCCGATCTGTCGCTCGCGCTGATGCATGTGCTCGAGCGGCTGTCGCCCGAGGAGCGCGCCGCCTTGATCCTGCACGACGCGTTCGATTTCGATTACGACGAGATCGCCGCAACGCTCGCTAAAACCGCAGCAGCCTGCCGCAAGCTGGTGAGCCGGGCGCGCGAGCGCGTGAAAGTCGACCGGCCGCGCTTTTCCGCCTCCAACGACCAGCAGCGCGACCTGCTCGCCCGCTTCGCGAAGGCGAGCGCCGCGGCCGACGCCAAGCAGCTCGCTGCTTTGTTCGCGCCTGAAGCGATCGCCTATACGGATGGCGGCGGACGGGTGCGCGCAGCGCTCAATCCGATTTACGGGGCCGACAAGGTGATCCGGTTCATCATCGGATTGGCGGAGAAGTTCGAGTTCTACGACACGCTGAAATGGAGGGCGACGGAGATCAACGGCCGACCGGCGCTGCTCAGCAGCGCCATGGGCGATCCGTTGACCGCGTTCACGTTGGAGAGCGACGGCGAGCGGATCACCGCGATCTACGTGATCCGCAACCCGGACAAGATGGCGCGGCTGTCGCAAAAGCTGGGCTGGCCGGCGGACGGACAAGAATGACGGCCTGCCGCCGAGGCGGAGAGGTACGGAGGAGAACTGCCGGTCGAAGGCGATCGGTCCCGCCCGCTGCCCGCCGAACGGCGAGAGGACGCTAGTCTAGCGCCCCTTCATGCGTCGCCGCGCATTGGCCAGCGCTGCGGCGCGCAGCGTCGTCGCGCTGTCGACCACCTGAGCGTATTCGCCGTGCATGTGAGCCAGCGACAGCGCGTGCACGTCTGCGGCCGGCCAGAGCCGGCCGTCGAGGTCGAGCTTGTCGACCGCCCAGCACGCGTCGGCGACGACGAAGACGCGGTAGCCGAGATTGCCGGCATGGCGCACCGTGGCTTCGACCGAGTTAGGGGTCAGCGCGCCGCAGACGACGAGCGTCGTTGCGCCGATCTCGTCGAGCGCCTCTTCGAGCCGCGTGCCGATAAAGGCGCTGTTGGCGTGCTTGGCGATGATGCGCTCCTCGGCGAGCGGCTGCGCCAGCGCCTTGAAGCGATGGCCGGGCGCGCCGGGCCGATAGGGAGAGCGCGGATCGAGCGAATCGTGGCGGATATGGACGATCGGCAGCGCTTCCGAACGCCAGGCGGCGATCAGCGCCGCGATCGCCCCCTCCGCGCCGTCATTGTTGCGCGGCCCCCACGAAGCGTCGTCGATCGCTTCTTGCACGTCGATGACGAGCAGCGTCGAATCGCAAGGCAGGCGCATGGCGGTCTCTGAGGCAGGGCGCTGGCCGAGTTGAAGCGCATTTGCCGGCCCCGCGCAACGCGGCGCGACCGGGACCGTTCGCCCCAGCCTCCCGGGCGGCTTGCCTCGATGCGATTCGTTAGTACGCGGCGAAGGATCGCTGGTTTCTTCGTCGCTTCGCGCCTTGCCCTGAACGGCGCGCCAGGGTCACCGCCGCAAGCACGCCGTCCGCTCGCCATCGAGCCGGGCTCGCTCCACCAGGCTCGCGGCGAGGCGTCGTTGCAGCGCGCTCGGATGCGCCGGATTGCGCTTGATCGGATTGGGCAGCGCGGTGGCGAGCAGCGCCGCTTCGCCGAGGCCGAGCTGGCTCGCCTTCTTGTGGAAATAGCGCTCCGCCGCGGCCTCGACGCCATAGAGCCCGTCGCCCCATTCGGCGATGTTGAGGTAGATTTCCATGATGCGCCGCTTGGGCCAGACCTTGTCGAGAACCAGCGCGATGGCGATCTCGATTCCCTTGCGGATAGCCATGCGTCCCGGCCAGAGGAAAAGATTCCTCGCGACCTGCATGGTGATCGTCGAAGCGCCGCGGCTCGGGCCGCTTTTGCCGGCTTGGCTGAGCACCTCGCGCAGCGCGCCCCAATCGACGCCGTCGTTCCAGCAGAAGCCGCCGTCTTCGGAGGCGATCACCGCCTCCAGAACCGTCGGCGCGACGTCTTCGAGCGGGACATAGGTACGCGCGTAGCTCTTGCCTTGGACGAGCCGCGCGAGCATCAGCGTCGAGACCGGCGGGACGAAAGCATAGAGCGCGACGAGAACGACGAAGAGGCAGAGCAGCGCAAGACCAAGCCACGCCGCCCCGCGCGCCAGCCTGACGAAGAAAAGGGGGCGCTTGGTCATGCAGCAGTTTTGGCGGAGCCGACGCGCGGTGGCAAGCCGGCGGGGCGGCCATGGCGGGTTGAGCGCGGACCGAGCGACCCCTTCCGCCGTTCGAGCGGCTAAAATCCTGAAGCCCCCCGGCTTTGCCGGGGACACGTGACCTCTAATATAATTCACGCTCGCTGAAATTGCCTGACGGCTCAGCAAAAAGCGCCGTGAAGGCGCAATCCGTCCCTATCGTCGGCTACCATTCCGCCGCGCGTCGTACTGATGACCGCTCGACTTCTAAGTTCATTGATAACGCGACCGAGAGAGTCGTGCACAATCTCGGCATGGCGGCGAGCTTATCTTGTGCAACGGCTAAGTCCGCCGCGCGCCTGGTCCGCAGGTCGTTCAGACGAAGTGCATGACCACGTAAGCAAATCCACCCAGGAATGACGCCGCTAGAATGAGACCGTCTTTCATACCCAAGCAAACAATTGTCTGGCCGGCGCGGTTCCTGAACTTCACGACGGCGTGATGGCCCGTGAGCTTGTGACCTTAAGTCGCAAAGTATTCTTGCCGACCCGACGGGACCGGACGACGGCCGCCTTATGCGGCGCCACGATCGAAGACCGCGCTGATGCGCTCCATGGCCTCTCCAAAATGCCTGCGGCCGAAAGTTTCTTGAAAAGGTGCGACGTCGCCGCGCCAAGAACGAGACGAACGCGGCATGCCCTGTGCCCGGCCAACGTGCCGACCGGAGCGCGCCGGGCGAAATCGCGCCCACTTTGCGCCAGCACGGATGTTGCTCCGGGCGCGCAATCGTTTCGCCGGCGTCGCCGCGCCCATACCGTATTTGCTCCTCCCATCGCGCTCGGGCGCGTCAGCCGCAGCCAGCTTCTCCACAGCCCCGCTTGCGCCCTTGCCATTCGCCGATTCGCGGCTCACAACAGGCCGCTCGTCGCAGCTTTCGCCGCGAGGCTCCCCTGCCCGATCTTCGCCTCTTCTCGATCCCTGCCGGCGCGCCGTTCCTTTCGAGCTTCGCGCGAGCGCTGCTCGACGGGCGGCTCATCGAGGGCTTCCCCAGCGATGGCGGGCCATTCGCGCTGGCCAGCGCGACGATCTACGTGCCGACGCGGCGCGCGGCGCGCGCGCTCGGCGACGCCTTGCGGCAAGCGAGCGGCGGCGCAAGCCTGATCCTGCCGCGCATCGCGCCGCTGGGCGCGTTCGAACCGACGCAGGACAGCCGATTGTTCGAAGAGCCTGACGACGCCGGCGAGGCGCCGCCGGCGGTCTCGGCGCTCGAGCGGCGCATGGTCCTCGCCCGGCTTGCGCAAGCCTGGGGCCGCGCCCTCAAGGGCGCGATTGCGCCGGTCGACGAAAGCGGCGCGCCGCGCTTCGACGAGCGCGAAGCGCCGCTGGTCGTGGCGAGCCCGGCCCAGGCCTTCGCCCTGGCCGGCGATCTCGCCGGCCTGATCGACGACATGACGATCGAAGGCGTTCCCTGGCGGCGATTGGAGACGCTCGCCCCCGGCGAATTCGACGCCTATTGGCGGATCACGCTCGATTTCCTCAAAATCGCCGCCGAATATTGGCCGAAACATCTCGCCGAGCGCGGCTTGATCGACGAGGCTGCGCGCGGCGCCTTGCTGGTCGAGCACGAAATCGCGCGTCTTGAAGCGGGGCGGTTCGGCGGGCCCGTCATCGTCGCCGGCTCGACCGGCGCGCGGCGGGCCACCGCCAAGCTGATCGCCGCCGTCGCCCGCGCGCCGCAAGGCGCGGTCGTCCTGCCCGATCTCGATCTGACGCTGGACGACGAATCCTGGCGGATGATCGGCGGACAGGCGATCGCGACCCATCCGCAAGCCGGGCTCTGGCGCCTGCTCGACGAGATCGGCGCCGCGCGGACGGACGTACGCGAGATCGGCGGGGTCGCGCCGCCGCTCGCGGCGCGGGCGCGCCTGATCAGCGAGGCGTTGCGGCCGGCCGATTCGACCGAGCTTTGGCGCCGCCGCGACGACGCGCTCGCCGAGGACAAGGTCAGCCGGGGTCTCGCCGGCCTCGCCGTCATCGAGGCGGCCGACGAAGCCGAAGAAGCGCTCGCGCTCGCCGTCGCCATGCGCGAAGCGCTGGAGACGCCGGACAAGAGAGCCGCGCTGATCTCGCCCGATCTCGGCCTGACGCGCCGCGTCCTGGCGGAACTCGCGCGTTGGGGCGTCGCGCCGGACGTCTCGGCCGGGCGAAGCCTGAGCGACAGTCCTGCCGGCGTTTTCGGCCGGCTCGTCCTCGCCGCCGCGCAACGCGAGCCACTCGATTTCGCCGCCTTGCTCCATCATCCGATGGCTCGGCTCGGCCGGCCGCGCGCCGCGCTCGACGCGGCGGCGCGGGCGCTCGAACTTGGCGCGCTGCGCGGCGTCCTGCCGGCGACGCGGCTCGCCGATCCGCAGCGGCTGTTCGCGGCGGCGCGGGCGCGCAAAGACGGCGCGGGCGCGCGCCTCGGCGAACGCCACTGGCGCGAAGCCGAGGCGTTGCTGAACGACGCGCTGAAGGCCCTGGCGCCGCTCGCGGCGTTGAGCGACGAGGCGCCGCTCGCAGCCCATATCGACGCGCATCGCCGAGCGCTTGCGGCCTTCTGTTTGGACGAGGGCGGCGCCGATCGCCTGACCGCGACGGCCGACGGCGCGACGCTGGCCGGCTTGCTCGACGAATGGCGCGCGGCGGCGCCCGAGGACTTCGCCATGAGCGCGGCGGATTATCGGGCGCTGTTCGAGCAGGTCGCCGGGGAGACGCCGGCGCCGGACGCGGCGAAGCCGCACAGCCGCTTGCAAATTTTGGGGCTGCTCGAGGCGCGCCTGCTGTCATTCGACGTCGCGCTGATCGCGGGTCTCGACGAAACGGTGTGGCCGCCTTCGGCCGAGACCGACGCGTTCCTCAACCGGCCGATGCGGGCCGAGCTGGGCCTGTCGCCGCCGGAGCGGCGCATCGGCCAGACCGCGCATGACTTCGTCGCCGCGCTCGGCGCGCCGAAGGCCATTCTCTCGCGCGCGAAAAAGCGCGGCGGCGCGCCGACGGTCGCTTCCCGCTTCCTGCAACGCCTCGCCGCGGCCGCCGGCGAGGCGGCGTTCGGCGCAGCGCTGCAGCGCGGCGAAATCTATTTGAGCTGGGCGCGCGCCGTCGACCGGCCGGGCGCCGTCCTACGCGCCGAGCGGCCACGTCCGAAGCCGCCGCTGAAATTGCGGCCGACCAAGCTCAGCGTCACCCGTATCGAAACCTTGCGCCGCGATCCTTACGCGATCTACGCCGAGCGCATTCTCAAGCTCAAGCCGCTCGATCCGATCGCGCAGCCGGCGGGTTTTCGCGAGATCGGCGTCGAATGGCACGCGGCGTTGAACGAATTCACCAAAGCCTACCCGGCTGGGCCGCCGCCGGCCAATGCGCGCGACCGTCTCTTCGCCGTCGCCCGAGCGAAATTCGCCGCCTTGCTCGAAGACGCGAATTTCCGCCTGCTGAATTGGCCGCGCATCGAGCAGGGGCTCGAATTTTTCCTGAGCTTCGATCGCGAGCGCCGCGAGCATACCTTGCGCATCTTGTCGGAAGAGCCGGGCTCGCTCGTCGTCCCGCTCGGCGACGGCTCGGAATTCACGCTCACCGCAATCGCCGACCGGATCGAGGAGACGCAATGGGGCGCCGTGTTCCTCATCGACTATAAGACGGGCGCCCTGCCGGGGATCAACGAAGCGCGAGTCGGCTTTGCGCCGCAATTGACGCTCGAAGCGGCGATGCTGGCGCGCGGCGGCTTCGCCAACGCGCCGCGGCAGGCCCCGATGGGCGCGACGTACCTCAAGCTCGGCGGCGGCAAAGGCGGCGAGCGGCGAGACCTCAATTTCAAGGACGACGAGACGTTGGCCGACGTGGCCGAAGAGCATTACGCCGCTCTGATCGCGATGCTCGATCAGTTTCGCGACGAGTCGACGCCCTATCTGCCGCGGCCGTACCCGAAATTCGTCGGCGCCTTCGGCGTCTACGATCATCTCGCGCGGGTGAAGGAATGGTCGGCCTCGGGCGGGCTCGCCGACAACGGGGCCGGCTCATGAACGCGCCGATGAACGAGCCGCTCAAAGCCGCGCCGGCCAATCCGCAGGCCCGCGCCTCCGACCCTAATTCCTCGGCCTGGGTCACCGCCAATGCCGGCTCGGGCAAGACCCATGTTCTGGTCCAGCGCGTGCTGAGGCTGCTTCTGGAAGGCGCGCCGCCGTCGCGCATCCTCTGCATCACCTTCACCAAGAGCGCGGCGGCGAACATGGCCGGCCGCGTGTTCAAGACGCTGGCGGAGTGGACCAGCATCGACGACGACGCACTGGCCGAGGCGATCATGAAAGCCGGCGCGCCGCCGCCCGATCCGGCGCGCCTGGCCTTGGCGCGGCGGCTGTTCGCGCGCACGATCGAATCGCCCGGCGGCTTGAAGATCGAGACGATCCACGGCTTTTGCGGCCGCCTGCTCAGGATGTTTCCGTTCGAGGCCAATGTCGCGGCCGGCTTCCGCGTCGTCGAAGAGCGCGAAGCGCAAGCCTTGCTCGACGCTGCGCGCGAGAAGGCGCTCGTCGAACTCGCCCGCGACGAGGCTGGCGCGGCGACATTGCGGGCGCTGGCGGTCGAGACCGGCCGCGAGGGGCTCGACGCCTTGCTCGGCCAGGCGCTCGGGCTGCGCGGCAAGATCGCGGAAGCGGTCGCGCATTGGGGCGGGGTCGCAGCCTATGGCGACGCCCTGCGCGACCGGCTCGGCCTCGCGCCGGACGAAACGGTCGCGGCGATCGAAGAGGCCATCCTCGCCGGTTTAGGCGACCGCTCGGCGAAGCTCCAGATCGCGGCGCAGCTCCAGCAAGGCGCAGTCACGGATCAAGACCGGGGCGCGGCGTTGCGCGATTCGGCCCTCGCGGCCGATCGCCTGAACGCGCTCGCCGATTATTTCACCCTTTTCTTCACTCTCGACGACAAGCCGCGCGGCGGCGAAAGCGGCAGGCTCGTCACCAAGAGCCTCGAAAAGAAATACCCGCATCTCAACGATCTGCTGCGCCGCGAGCAGGCGCGCGTCGTCGCGTTGCGCGAGAAGCTGAAAGCGGCGCGCTGCGCCGAGCGCAGCCTGGCGCTGATCGTCGTCGCCGAGCGAGTTCTCGCCGCCTATGCGCGGCTCAAGGCCGAGCGCGGCCTGCTCGATTTCGACGACCTGATCGAACGCGCCAACGCGCTGTTGAGCCGCGCCGACGCGGCCTGGGTTCTGTTCAAGCTCGATTCCGGCATCGACCACATCCTCGTCGACGAAGCGCAGGACACGTCGCGCGAGCAATGGGAGATCCTGAAGAAGATCGCCGAGGACTTCACTTCGGGCCGGAGCGCGCGCGAGACGGCGCGCACCTTCTTCGCGGTCGGCGACGACAAGCAGTCGATCTTCTCGTTCCAAGGCGCCGCGCCGGATATGTTCGCCGAAATGCGTCGCCTTCTCCAGCGCCGCCACGAAGACGCCGGCAGGCCGTTCGCGCCGGTCTCGCTGACGCTTTCGTACCGTTCGGCCAAGATCGTGCTCGACAGCGTCGACGGCGTCTTCTCGATCGAGAAAACGTGGCGCGGGCTCACCGCCGACAATGAAGCGCCGCCGCCGCATACGGCCTTTCGCGCCTCCCTGCCGGGCTTGGTCGAGGTCTGGGCGCCGATCGGCGGCGAGAAGGAGGCTCTGGAATCGGATTGGCGCTTGCCGCTCGACGCGCCGGCGAGCCGCGACCCGCCGGTCCTGCTCGCGCGCCGCATCGCCGGAATCGTCGCCGATTGGCTGAAGCCCGGCGCGACGGCGCGCGTGCACGACCGCGACACGGGCAAGCCGCGGCCGATCCGCCCCGGCGACGTGCTGATCCTGGTGCGCACGCGCAACGCCTTCTTCGAAGCGATGATCCGCGCGTTGAAGGACGCCAATGTCAAAACGCTCGGCGCGGATCGCCTGCTGCTCGCCGACCATATCGCCGTGATGGACCTGGTCGCCGCCGGCAAGGCGGCGCTGTTCGCCGACGATGATCTGTCGCTCGCCGCGGCGCTGAAATCGCCGCTCTTCGGCTTCGACGACGATGATCTGATCGCGCTCGCGCCCGAGCGCAAAGGAACGCTGGCCGCCGCGCTCGCCGAAAGGGACGAGGAAAAATACCGCGCCGCGGCGCTTCGGCTCGCGACCTGGCGCGGGCGCGCCCGGGCGCTCTCGCCCTATGATTTTTACGCCCGGCTGCTCGGCGAGGAGGGCGGCAGGCGCGCTCTGCTCGGCCGGCTCGGGCCGGAAGCGGGAGACGCGATCGAGGAATTCTTGTCCTTGGCGCTCGCCTTCGAGCGGCGCAGCCCGCCTTCGCTGGTCGCCTTCCTCGCCGAGGTCGAGGCCGCCGACGTTTCGATCAAGCGAGACATGGAGGAAAGCGGCGAAGCGGTTCGGGTGATGACGGTCCACGCCGCCAAGGGCCTCGAGGCGCCGGTCGTTTTTCTACCCGACACATGCTCGGCGGGCGGGCGAGAGGAAGGCGGCTTGCTCGCCTTGCGGGGCGCGCGGGCCGAGGTCGATCCGCCTTTCGTCGTCTGGTCGCCGCGCAAAGCGGACGACCCGGCCGCAATCGCCGCGGCGCGCGACGAGCGACGCGAGGCGGCGCGCGGCGAGCACCGGCGCCTGCTTTACGTCGCGATGACCCGCGCCGCCGAGCGGCTGATCATCGCCGGCTATCACGGCGTCAAGGGGCCGGCCGAAGATTGCTGGCGCGAGATGATCCTCGCCGGCCTGAGCGGCGCGCTCACCGAGGCGCCGGCGCCCTGGGGCGGCGAGGAGACGATCTTGCGGCTCGGCGAGGGGGCGAACGAGCCCGCGCCCGGCGAGGCGCCCGAGCCGCCGGCGGAGACGATCCCGCCCGCCTGGCTCGCCGCGCCTGCGCCGGCGGCGCCCGCCCCGGTCGCGCTCAGCGCCGCGCCCGCCGGCCGCGCTCATGCCGGCGCACCAGCGCCGGAAAGCCGGCGCGAAGCCGGCCGCCTCAGTCACGCTCTGCTGCAATATTTGCCCGAGGTCGCGCCAGAGCGCCGGCTGGCGGCGGGACGGCGCTACCTTTCGAGCCGCGGCCTCGGTCTCGGCGAGGCGGAGCAGGAGGCGATCCTCAGCCGCGTCCTGGCGGTTCTCGACGAGCCGGCCTTGGCCGGCCTGTTCGGCCCCGGCTCGCGGGCGGAAGTCGCGATCGCAGCCGAATTTCCCCGGGCCGGCGCGCCGCCCGCGTCTTTCGCCGGCCGGATCGACCGCCTCGCTCACCTTGCCGACCATGTCGCGATCGCCGATTTCAAAAGCGGCGCGCCCACCGCCGGCGCGCCGCCGCCGGCCGATTATGTCGCCCAGCTCGCGCTCTATCGCGCCGCATTGACGCCGCTCTATCCAGACCGGCCGATCCGGGCCTTTCTGGTTTGGCTCGGAGAGCCGCGGGCGATCGAGATCGCCCCGGCGGCGCTCGACGCCGCCTTCGCGCAGCAATTGACGGGCGCATAAGCCAATCATATCAATATATTGCGGCGCCGTCGGCGGCCCAAAACTTTAGGGCGCGGCGGAACTTTCCTAATTTTCGGTTACGCCCGCCGCTTCGCCGGCGGCGATCGCCTTGAAGTGGACGTATTTTCAAAGGATTGCTAACGCGATGATGAGTAGAGTTCCGCGATTGCATGCGGCGGGACGAGCGCTCTTGAGCTCTCTCGCGCAGCGGCAAAGGGGACCGCGGCCAGCCCCACTCACCCGGCCAGGACGCGCCTGCGTCCGGCGGGCGTTCGTCCTTGCTTTCGCTTTGGTCCTGAGCGGACCGGTTTTCGCCCAAGACGCCGCCCAGCCCGATAAATCTGGCGAGGAGCCGCAACACGCGGTCGTGCGTCATGGCGGCGGCTATCGCGTGATGGTGCGCTATCCAAAGCCGATCATGCGTAACGGCCGCCTGGTTCTGTGGCATGGCGCTTGGCGGACCGGCGCGCGAAGCGAAGCTCATCCGCGGCCAGGCCGGACCGCCGCCGCGCCGCCCCAAGCCGCAGCCCCGGCCGTCGCTCCGGCTAAGCCGGAAGCTCCGCGCGCGCTGTCGATCCTCGCCGATAGCGGCGACGCTACGGCGCTGCGATTGGCTGGCGAACTTGCCGGCGTGATGAGCGGCGACGAAGGTCAGGTCAAAGCAGCCGCCGGCGCGGTGTCGCGCGCCGCCCTGGCGAAAGCGATCAGCGCCGAGACCGCCGATTTTGCGCTCGTCCCGCTCGATGCGCTCGCCGACCCGGTCCTGGCCGCGGATTTGCGCCAGCGCGCGCCCTATGTGGCGCGGCTGCCGAGCGAAGAGATCGAGCTGGTCGCGGCGCGCTCGATCGCCGACATTCGCCAATTGGCCGGCCGCAGGGTGAATGTCGGCGCCGCGGACGGCGCCGCGGCGGCCAGCGCCGGGCTGATTTTCTCGCGGCTCAACATCGCGGCGAATTGGACGAACTATCCGCTGAACGAAGCGCTGCAGCGCCTCAAAGACGGCAGGGTCGACGCCGTGCTCGTCATCGGCGGCAAGAATTCAGACGCGCTGAAGGCGTTCGGCGACGACGGCCGCTTCCATCTCGTCGCCATTCCCTATGCGCCGTCCTTGAGCGCCTATTACGCGCCCGGCCGGGCGAGCGCGCAGGACTGGCCGAAATTGGTTGCGCCCGGAGAGAAGATCGACACGCTCTCTGCCCCTGTCGCGCTGTTGGCGATTGGCGCCGCCGCATCGGATCGCGCCCAGCCGGTCGCAGCCGCAGCCGACCGGTTCCTGGCCAATTTCGATCAGTTGCTCGACAAGTCGAAAGACGCCAGTTGGCGCGAGGTGAATCTCGCCGCTCGCATCGAGCAGGCGCCGCGTTTCGCCCCCGCCCAGGCCTGGCTTGATCAGAACGCCGGCGCCGCCAACGCCGATTACGAAACATTCCGCGCCCTCGCGCAAGCGGCCGATGCGGCGAATGGCGGCCCGAGCAGCGCCGATTCGGATCGATTGTATCAAAGTCTGATTCGCTTGAGCGGGGCTGGGCAATGATGGGGAGTCCCAGCATGACCCATATGATCAAGATCGGCGCGGGCGCGAGCGCGGCGGCGCTCGCCGTCGCGCTCGGCTTCACGTTCTGGACGCAATTCGACAGATCGCTGGCCGGCGGCAGAATCGCCGTCGAAAAGCCGGTCTTCGTGCTGCGGACGACGCCGGTCAAGCTGGCCACGGCGGCGCCGCCGGCCGCGCCGGCCCCGGCGCCGACAGCGGCGACCACAACGATTGTCGCAGGGACGCCGCCGGCGACGCAAAACGATCCCGCTTTGTCAAAATTGGCGTTGGCGCTGCGCGCCAACGCGTCTGCGCAGCCGGCCGCGACGCCTGAACTCGGCGCCGCCCGCGGTCTGGTCGCGCCGTCCTCCGGTCCGCCGGCCGCGAACGAAGCGGCGCGCCGGCTCTGCGCCCAAGGCTTGGTCGCGCTCGCCGAAGGCGACATCGCCGGCGCCCGGGCCTATCTGCAGCGCGCCGCCGAGGCCGGCGACGCCCGCGCGCTCCTGGCGCTCGGCGAAACCTATGATCCCGTGACGCTCGCCCGCATCGGCGCGCTCGGCATCAGAGGCGACGCCGCCCGCGCCCGCGATTATTACTCGCAAGCGCTCGCGGCGGGCCTCGCCGACGCGCGCGAGCGCATGGCGGCGCTGAACGCGCCGTGAGCGGCCGCTGAGCCGCTCCCTGCGCCCAGCCGAGGCTTCCTGAAAGTCACCGCGAGGAGCCGAGGCGAAGCCATCTGAAGCTCGGACCTGGATCGCGCTCTATGGCAACTATATACCTGAGTTAGCCGATGGGCCGATGTTAAAGAGCCGCCCGCAGACTGCGAAGAACTCGCTAAATCGGCTGGCGCGCCCGCAGAAGTGAAGGAAGCCTTGGAAGCTGCCTACTATGATTGATGGGCGGACAACGACTCGCTGTTGTCGATGGGTTTGCCAGGAGAAGTTTTTGATTTGCGATTGAGACTCAACGCTGCCTTTGCAAACGCGTTTAGCTCGTTGTCAGAGACGCCGAGTTCTTTTGTGAAAGCCCGAACTGTGCCGAAAAACGTAGCGGTCTAGTTCGCGATGTCCCTCAAACCGAAGGTGTGGACAGTCGCTTTGAATTCTCCGCTAACTGATCTCTCAATAAATGATACCGTTCGATCTTCTTCATTTTGCTGATAGATATGTCCATGCAGCAAAATCTCTCTCTTGTTGTTCCCTCTAATTGCGTTGAACTCTGATAAGATCGCTGCTTTGCGAGGGTGATCGCTGCGCGAAATCAGGCCCGCCAGTAGTCTCGCCTTTCTGCCAAACATCATGCCGGCCGTGATGAGGTGAGCTTCTTCCGGCGTGACGCTCAAAAACTTCCCAATGGCGAAATCCGTTGCTATGTCCAAGCGCGAAAACGCCATATGAAAGAGACCTAGGCAGACCATGACCCCAACGCCATGCAACACATCCATTAGTTTCTTGGGGTCTTTGAATTGAGGGTCTTGGAATATTTCTGCGAACGCATTTGCCTGTTCTTGTGTGAGGTTTGCGGCCATGACCTTTCCTCGCGATAGGCGCGAATCGAATGATGACTATAGCGAAAGCGAAACAGTCGAGCGCCGCGAAGCCGCGCTGAAACGGATGCTCGCGACTCCCCCAAAGCACCACAAGCCCGCCAAGAACAAAGACGCGAATCCGCCTAATAAACGCGGGCGCCCAAAAAAAGCGGAGACGAGGATTGATTCCCACGATCCGGCCGCCGGTTATAGTCCTTAAGCCGTTCCCTTTGGTGGTTCCGAGTGAAGTCGTTCCAAAACTTGTCGCTGCCGTTGCCGCTCTGGATCGCTTACGAAATCGACAAGTATGTCCAAAACAGCAGCAGCGCTTGGGCGCCCCGCCGCGCGCTGAGCGTCGCGCTGGTATCGAAGAGATTCTTCAAAAACTGATGGCTGAACACCGAGAGACAAAAGGACATCTAAGATCGTCGTGATAGCGTCCATCATTCCGACCTCATGATCGGATATTGGCCTATCGGTTTCGCTCGTCACGCCGCTTTCTCCATCGCAGGAACGCAAGAGTCTTTTGCTTCGCTGTCTTAGGTTTAGCTAGTGAGGCTGACGATACGTGAGGCGCTTACCTTCCGCGCCTTTCAGCGCGAGCGCCGCACGTTCCCCGTCCTTCATTTTCCGGATGTTCCATTTGAATCCCACTCCGCAGGTAGCGCGGTGGCTTCGCTCACCGATTGATGCGTACCGAAGACGGCGCGCTTCATAAGGCTGAACCGGCATTCGGCCGTATTGATGTGGATATATCCGCCGAGCCGAACATACTCATCAGCCGAGTGATTGACGGTCGAATGGTTCGCGTACTCTTCGCCGAGCGGGCTGTAGGACGCCAGCTCGTCAGTCATCAAATGCGACTTGCGGTCGATAGCGCGGTTCATCGCCGCGCGAAGTATATCGGCCTGCACATTGGCGATGTGGAACGAATGGCTGTCGCCGTCGCGATCGACCATCGTTAGGACGGTGTGCTTCTTCGGCTCCTTCTTGGCGAAGGCGCGGTTCTTAGCTTTGCCGCCGATCAGCGTTTCGTCAGTCTCGACACCTTTGTTTTGTCCGCCGATGGGATCAATCTTGGTCGGCGTCATGGCCTCGCGGATGCGATGCGTCATGAACCAAGCCGACTTGTAGGTAATGCCGAGTATCCGCGAGAGTTGAAGGGCACTCATCCCCTTCTTGCTGGCGGCGATCAGATGGGTCGCGAGCAACCACTTATGGAGCGGGATATGCGAGCGTTCGAAAACGGTCCCGGTTCGGACGGTGAACTTGTCCCGGCAATCTTTGCAAAGGAACATGCCAGCTTGTGTCTTGCCGCCCATTTTGTGGACATCAAGAGAGCCGCAATGAGGGCAGCAAGCGCCATCGGGCCACCGGTCGGCCTCCATGTGCGCAATGGCCTTTTCTTCGTCAGTGAAGATCGGGTTTGTCAGATCGCAGATCGTCGGCGGCGTCCTTTAACGTCGCCAAATCTACGTCCCGGCCTCAGCTAAGTCAAGTATATAGTTGCGCGCTCTACCGTACCGCGAGCGCCCAATAGTCCAGATCGAGAATCATGGCGGGGTCATACCCCTCTCCCGCGCGGTCGGGAAAATCTCCGCAAGGCCGGTTCTTCGTCGCCACGGTCCTCAGCCGCAGCGCGCCGATATCCTCACGCCCCGGCAGTTCCTGCCGCGCCAGCACTTCGCTCCAGGCGAAGACCGTGTCGCCGGCGAAGAGCGGCGCGGCGTGCCGGCCGGAATTGATGGCGGCGATGGCGAAGGCGTTGGCGAGGCCGTTGAAGCTCAAGCTCCGCGCCAGCGAGATGACGTGGCCGCCATAGATCAGGCGGCGGCCGAAGCGGCCCTGCGCCTCGCTGAACAGATTGAAATGGACCTTGGCGTTGTTCTGGAAGAGCCGCGTCGCGATCTGGTGCTCGGCCTCTTCGACCGTGACGCCGTCGACATGGTCGATCTTCTCGCCGATTTCGTAATCGCCCCAGAGGTGGGGAGAGCCGGCGAGGGCCAGTTCGTAGCCGCCGCGGTCGATTGGCGGGCAGGCGGCGCCGAGCGCCTCGATTCCGACCGCTTGCGGCAGGTCCGGAACGGCGGGCGCCGGCGCCGGCGCGTCAGGGTCGCGCTTTTTGACGATCACCCAGCGGATATAGTCGAGCACGACGTCGCCCTGCTGATTGAAGCCCTGCGAGCGTACATAGACGACGCCGCTCTGGCGATTGGAGTTCTCCTTCAGGCCGATGACTTCGGACGACGCGCTGAGCGTGTCGCCGGGATAGACGGGTTTTAAAAACCGGCAATCGGCGTAGCCGAGATTGGCGATCGCATTGAGCGAAACGTCGGCCACGGTCTTGCCGAAGACGAGGTGAAAGGCGAGCAAGTCGTCGATCGGGCTCCGCGGATAGCCGATCGCGGCGGCGAAGGGATTTGACGATTGGACGGCGAAGCGCGGGCCGAAAATCGCCGCATAGAGCGAAACGTCGCCCTCGCTGACGCTGCGCGGCGTCGCGTGGCGCAGCCGCTCGCCGAGACGGAAGTCCTCGAAGAAGCGGCCTGAAGCCGTCTTGGCTGAACCGCTCGCCATGAAATGGCCCCTCAATCAGGACGGGAGCGACGACCCGCCGCGAGAAAGTTTTGGTTCAATCCGCCCGGCGCAATCGCTCGGCCATTTCGAGCCCGCCGCCTTCGATGACGAGCCGCTTCAGACGAGAAGCGGCGCCGCGCTCCAGCCGGACGCGCGAGGCGGCGACGCCGACGCTCTTCGCGACGAGGCGGATCAAGGCCGCGTTCGCCGCGCCGCCTTCGGGCGCGGCGCGCACCGCGGCTTTCACCGCTTCGACGCCGTCGTCGAGCGTCGCCAGGCCTTGCAAGGCGTCGCGACCGGCCCGCGGCGTCAGCCGGACGACGACGCTCAGGCCTTTTGCCGTCGCGGCGAACGCGCCTGAAGGTCCGGCCTTAAAAGACATAGGGATAGATGTAATAGACGATGACCCGCTCGAACAGCATGACGAGAAGCAGCAGGATGACCGGCGAAATGTCGATCGCGCCGAGATTGGGCATGGCCCGGCGAATCGGCCTTAAGACCGGCTCGGTCAGATTGTTGAGCAGCATCCAGATCGAGCGGACGAAATCGTTGCGGATGTTGACGACGTTGAAAGCGATCAGCCAGGAGAGGATCGCCGTGGCGATGATCACATAGGCGTAAAGCTGCAGCGCAATCAGGATGACGTCGAGAACCGCGCGCATTCAAACTCCC
>JAJPHH010000031.1 GCA_021325385.1 Alphaproteobacteria bacterium | reverse complement strand
GCGGAAATCACCATCACCGCGCCGACGATCAGCTTGGTGTTGACGCCGGAATATTCCGCCGCCTCGCGATTGCCGCCGACCATGTAGACGTAACGGCCGAAGCGCGTATAGGTCAGGACCAAATGCGCGACGAGCAGAAACAGAGCCGCGACGATGATGATCCACGGAACATGGAGAATCGATTTCGAGCCGAGCGTCTGGATCAGCGACGGCACCGTGTAAGCGATCTGGCCGCGGACGAGAACTGCGGATATGCCCGCGCCGATCTGCATCATCGCCAGCGTCATGATGAAGGAGGGAATGCCGATCTTCGTGACGCCGAAAGCGGTCGTCATGCCGAGCCCGAAGCACGCGAGCAGCGCCAAGACGATCGCGACCGCGCCGGGGGTCGGAATGTTGGCGATATTCACGTAATCGGGCTGCGCCGTGAAGAACGTCAAAACGATCGCGGTCGCGTTGGCCATGGCGCCGACGGAGAGATCGATCTCCGCGGTCAAGATGACGAAGGTCAGGCCGACCGCGATGATTCCGGTGACGGAGACCTGCTGGAGGATGTTGACCAGATTGTCGAGCGTCGCAAACGAGGGGCTGGCGATGCTGAAGAACGCGACGAGGGCGAGCAAGGTGATGAAGGGCGCAATATTGCGCAATTGATTGCGCAGGAAATCGCCGGCGCGAAAGCCCCTTTCAGCGGCGACGACATGGGCCTCGGGCGCGTCCATTGCTCCTCGCTAAATCAAGCCGCCGCCAGCAAGCGATCCTTGCTGATCGCTTCGTCGGCGAATTCTCGGGCGATCGCCCCTTTGCGCATCACCAGCACGCGATCGGCCAGCGACAGAACCGTTTCCGGCTCGGTCGAGAAGACGATGATCGCGATGCCTTGATCGCGCAAGGCGCGGACGATTTTGACGACGTCCTCCTTGGCCCCCACATCCATGCCCCGCGTCGGCTCGGCCAGCAGCAGAAGGCGCGGCGGGTGCGTCAGCCACTTGGCGAGGGCGACCTTCTGCTGATTGCCGCCGGAAAGCCCGCCAAGGCGCAATTCGACGCTGGGCGGGCGGATGTCGAGCGCTTTGACTTGCTCGGCGGCGATCGCGCGCTCGCGATCGGGCTTGAGGAGAAAGCGCGACAGCCGGTCCAGGACGGCGATCGAGACGTTCTTGTAAACCGGCTCTTCGCCGAACAGCATCGAGCGGCGGCTCTCGGCGACATAGGCGACGCCGGCCTTCCGCGCGGCGCTTGTATTGGCGAGCCGGACCGGCGCGCCGCCGATGGCGAGCGCGCCACGGTCCGGCTTCAGCTTGCCGAACAGCGTGCGCGCCAGTTCGAGTTGGCCGCAGCCCATGAAGCCATAGACGCCGAGAACCTCGCCGCCGCGCGCGGCGAAGGTGATGTCGCGATAGGCCGAGCCGTAGGTCAGCCCTTTGGCCTCCAGGACGACCGGAGCGGTCGGCTTGCCGACGAGTTTGATCTCGCCGAGATAGCTTTCCTCGAGCTCCTCCCGCCCCGCGCCGATCATCCGCTCGATGATCCAAGCCTTGTCGATCGCCGCCGACACCGCCGTCGTCGCGACCTTGCGGCCATTGCGAAAGATCGTGATCTCGTCCGAGATTTTGAGGATGTCCTCGAGAAAATGCGAGATGAAAATGAGGCTGCGGCCGCTCTGCTTGAGCCGCAGCAGGACGCCGAACAGCCGCTCGATTTCCGGCGGCGACAGAGCCGAGGTCGGCTCGTCGAGGATGATGATGCGCGCGCCCGAGAACAGCACGCGCGAGAGTTCGACGAGCTGCTGCACGCCGATCGGAAAATCGCCGAGGCGCGCGGCCGGGTCGATATTTAGGCCGAGATTTTTCAATTGCTCCGTCGCCTGCCGCGCCATCTTGCGCCAGTCGACGATCCCGAGCCGGTTGACCGGCTGCATGCCGAGAAAGACGTTTTCGGCGACGGTCAGCTCCGGCGCGACGGAAAGCTCCTGATGGACCATGCCGATGCCGGCGGCGAGCGCGTCCCGCGACGAGCGGAAATGGACCTCGCGGCCGTCGACCCGCATCACGCCGTCATAATCGGCGTGAACGCCGGCGATGATTTTCATCAGGGTCGACTTGCCGGCGCCATTCTCGCCGACAAGGCCGTGGATCTCGCCGGGCTTGAGCACAAAATCGACGGCGCGTAAAGCCTGCACGCCGCCGAACGATTTCGAGATGCCGGAGAGTTCAAGCAGCGCCGGCGGCATGAATCAGAAGGTCCGAATGCCGGAAGTAAAGAGCAGGCCGTCATTGCGAGCGAGGCGAAGCAGTCCAGGAGCCGCCGCGGTCCCTGGATTGTTTCGTCGCTTCGCTCCTCGCAATGACGGCATTCGTTGAGAAAACCTCAGATCAGGAACTGATCCTCCATCCACAACATACCGTCGGCGTTCGCCTTGGTGACGACCGGCCCGTCGGTGACGATGTTCTTCGGGATGTCGGTTCCGGTCTTGGCGCCGTTGATGACGGCCGAGACGCCGGCGATGATGGCGCCGCCATGGATGCGGCAGGACGGGTTGCGGACGGTCGCGTACATCTGGCCGTCCTGCACCGCCTTGATCGCCGGCGGCATGGCGTCGACGCCGCCGATCTTGGTCTCGGTGCGGCCCTTTGCCTGCATGACCTTGTAAGCCGCAAGCGCCATGTCGTCGTTGTGGAAGAAGGCCGCGTCGATTTTCGGATATTTGGTCAGCAGCGTCTCCCAGATGCGGGCGACCTTGGTCACGTCCCAGTCCGCCGGCTGCTCGTCGAGCACCTGGACTTTCGGGAATTTCGACACGACCGACTTGAAGCCGCGGGCGCGGCCTTGGGCGCCGGTATGGCCCAGCGCGCCCTGGGTCATCACGATCGTGCCTTCGCCATTGATCGCATTGACCAGCGCCTGGGTGACGGAAGCGCCCATGAATTCATTGTCGGGCGCGAGGAAGGAGAGGACGTTGATCTGATCGAGCGGCGCGATCAGCGTGTCCATGTCGATGACCGGAATGCCGGCGTCGATCATCTTGTTGACCGGCGCGGTCAGCGTGCCGATGCCGAAGGCCTGGATCGCGACAAAGTCCCATTTCTGCGAGGCCATGTTGTCGATCGCCGAGCGCTGCTTGACCGCGTCGAGCTGGCCGTCGAACCAGGTGACCTCGACATTGAAGAGCTTGCCCCAATATTCGGCCGCCTGTTTGCCTTGCGCGCACCAGGTCGCCTGCAGGCCGGCGTTGGAGAAGGCCGCCTTGAGCGGCCGCGTCGCCTTGCCCGCCTCTTTGGCCATCGCGGCGGCGATGAACGGATTGACGCCCAAACCGCCGAAAAGGCTGGCCGCGCCGGCGCCTGCGGCCGCGCCGCGAATGAGATCGCGTCTCGTCGTCATGTTTTCCTCCCTGAATTGATGGCCTTCTGGCCATCGCCTGAACCGAGCACGCTAGCATGACACGATTGCCGCCGAGACTTCAAGCAATTGTCTGATTTTCCGGGCGCCGTCCCTGCTCCCCGCGCAGCGGGGAGAAGGGAGGCGCGTCAGGCGCCGACGCGCTGGTTTGTCGAGAACACGACGGCCGGCAACGGCTCGCGGCCGCGAACCAGATCGGAGGCTTTCTCGCCGACCATGATCGTGGGCGCGTTGGTGTTCGATGAGACGATCCGCGGCATGACAGACGCGTCGCAGACGCGCAGCGCCTCGACGCCGCGCACTTTGAGTTCCGGCGTCACCACCGCCAGGTCGTCATGGCCCATTCGGCAGGTGCCGACCGGATGATGGTCGGTCTTGGCGTGGGCGCAGCCATAATCGAAGAGATCGTCGTCGCTCGCCCTTTCCGGGCCCGGCAATCGCTCGGCCAAGATGAACGGCTTCAGCGCCTTCTGCCGCATGATCTCGCGGGCGAGCTTTAAACCTTCGATCGACATTTTCCGGTCGTAAGGCTCGGCCCAGTAGTTCGGGTCGATCAGCGGCGCGGCCAGGGGATCGGCGCTGGCGAGGCGCACCGTCCCGCGCGAATGCGGGCGCAAGAAGGCGGAGTTCAGGGTCACGCCGGGATTGCGCATCCGGGCGACGCCCGCCTCGATCCCCGAGCCGAGGCCGAGATGGAGCTGAATGTCGGGCCAGCCGGCCGATTGATCCGCGTACCAGAAGCCGCCGGTCTCGAACAGGCTCGAGGCGACCGGCCCGGTCTTGAAGAGCAGATATTGCAAGCCGGCCCAGGCCGAGCGATGCCATTTGGCGACATTGTCGTAGGTGTGCTCGCCGGTGCATTCGGCGATCACGAACAAATCGAGGTGATCCTGCAGATTGCCGCCGACGCCTGGCAGGTCGTGCGCCACGGCGATTCCGACGGATTTCAAATGGTCGGCGGGGCCGATTCCGGATTGCATCAGCAGCTTGGGCGAGCCAAAGGCGCCGGAGGCGATCAAGACTTCGCGTTCGGCGCGGATGGCGGCGGCGGCGCCGTGTTCGACGACCTCGACTCCGACCGCGCGGCCCTTCTCGAGAAGGATGCGGGTCGTCGTAACGCCGGTGCGGACCGCCAGATTCGCGCGATCGCGGACCGGCGCAAGGTAAGCGCTGGAGGCGGACGAGCGCTGCGCATTGCGCTGAGTGAGTTGGTAGAAGCCGACGCCCTCCTGCCGGGCCCCGTTGACGTCGTCGTTATAGGGAATGCCCATTTCCTGCGCGGCGCGAAAATAAGCGTCGCAGATCGGCAGCGGCGAAATCGGCATGGAGACGCCGAGCGGGCCGCCATAGGAATGATAGTCGTTGACGAAGCGCTGATTGTCCTCGGCGCGCTTGAAATAGGCGAGAACCTCGCGATAGCTCCAGCCCTTGCAGCCGTACTCATTGAGCCAGCCGTCGTAATCGGACGGATTGCCGCGGGTGTAGATCTGCGCGTTGATGGTCGAGCCGCCGCCCAGCACCTTGGCTTGCGTGAAGCGCAGCACGCGGTCCCGCATGTGTTTCTGCGGAACCGTATGCCAGCCCCAGGAGCCGATGCCCTTGGTCATTTTGGCGAAGCCGGCCGGCATGCGGTAGAAGGGATGCCAGTCGCGCCCGCCAGCTTCGAGCAGCAGGACGGAGACGTCCTTGTCCTCGCTGAGGCGGTTGGCGAGCACGCAGCCCGCCGAGCCGCCGCCGACGATGATGTAGTCGAACGCCTTGGTCATTGCTGGTCGTTTTCGTGTTTGCTCATCGCGTCCTTGCGCAAAGCAAGGCGCTCGTGGGTGTCAGCCCTCCGACTGCATCGGCTTCGCGGCTGCGCTCCTCGCGATGGCGGTACGATCATCAAAGCCTCGGCACGGAAAGGCCGCCATCCACGGAAATCACGGTACCTGTCGCGAAGGCGAAGCGCCCCGAGGCGAGTCCCGCCACCGCCTCGCCGACGTCCTCCGGCTCGCCCCAGCGCGCCATCGGCACAAGACCCGAGCCGATCGCCTCGTCGTACCGGCCCGCGACCGGCGCCGTCATGTCGGTGCGAATAATTCCCGGCCGCACTTCGAAGACTGCAATCCCATGCGGCGCAAGGCGCAAAGCGAAATTCTGCATCGCCATCGAGAGCCCGGCCTTCGACACGCAATATTCGGCGCGTTCGGGCGAGGCCATCGCCGCAGAGACCGAAGTGATCGCGACGATCGAGCGCGGATGAGGACCGGACGCGGCCTCGAGCATGGCCTTGGCTGCGGCTTGCGTCAGGAACAGCGTCCCGCGCAGATTGACGTTCATCACCGCGTCGAAATTGTCCGCCGTCAAGCCGAGCAGATCGCTGCGCTGGACCGCGCCGCGGCCGGCGTTGTTGACCAGGCAGTCGAGCCGGCCGAAGCGCTGGAGAACCGCGTCGATCAGCCTGGCGTGAGACGCGATGTCGGAGACGTCATGCGCGAAGAACGCGGCGTCGGCGCCGGCTTTGGCGAAGGCGGCGCGCGCTTCTTCGCATTGCGGCTCGAGAGCGAGATCCGTCGCGGCGATGTCGAAGCCAGCCGCAGCGAGCTTTTCGCCGCAGGCGCGGCCAATGCCGCGCCGAGCCCCGGTGACGAGCGCGACGGGCCGGCCGCTCATCGCGTCAACTCCTGGCGCACGCGCTCGGCGGCGCGCAAAGCGAGCGCGGCGACGGTGAGCGAAGGATTGACCGCGCCGGAGGTCGGCAGAACGCTGGCGTCGACAATGAAGAGATTGGGATGGTCGAACGCGCGGCATTCCGGATCGACCGCCGCCCTCGCCGGATCGCCGCCCATCCGCACCGTGCCGCATTGATGGGAGGGCGTGCGCCGGTCGTAATGCTTGATCAGCACGATCGGGAAGCCGGCCTCCTTGAGAAGCTCGCGCATTCGCTTCAGCAGCCCGTTCTGCGCAGCGATGTTGGAGCGCCGCCAATCGAGCACGACGCGCGAGCCGTCGAGCCGCACCCGGCTCTCCGGCGAGGGCAGATCCTCGCTCATGAACAGAAAGTCGAATGTCCGCCGAGCCAGGGCGCCGAGCGCCGCTTCCGGCGCGCGGGGCAGTTCGGACTTGAGGATCGGTCCGGAGATTTTGCCGACCATCTGCACATTGCCGAGCGGCGGCCCGCCGCGCCCGTCGCTGAGGTAGAAATCGTTGACGCCGATTGTCTTCTGATAGACGGAGTCGTTCCGTCGGAACGGGTGAAACGCCAGCGCGAACGATAGGTTATGATTCATGAAATGGCGGCCGACCTGATCGGAGCGGTTGGCGAGGCCGTTCGGCATCGCGCCATTGGCCGAAGCGAGCAGAAGCAGCGCCGAATTGACCGCGCCGGCGGCGAGCACGATCGCTTTCGGCGAAAGCTTCAGCGTCTCGCCATTCTTCTGGTAGACGACGCTTTCGATCCGCTTGCCGGCGGGGTCGGTCTCGAGACGGATGACGCGCGCGCCGGTCTCCAGGGAGACGTTCTCGTATTTGAGCGCCGCGGCGAGGCCGCAGGTCTCCGCGTCCATCTTGCCGCAATTCGTGTCGGGGAACGCGTCCCAAGGGGTCTGGCCGCCCTTCAGCCACATCTCGATGTCGACGCCGAGCGGCAGCGAAAAGGGATGGAGGCCGACGCGCTTCAGCTTTTGGCGCAACTCGGCGATCGCCGGCTCGTCCGGAACCGGGGGAAAAAGATAGGGCGTCGAATGCGGAGGCTCGGTCGGATCTTCGCCAAGCGCGCCGCGCGCCTGGTAAAGCGCTTCGGCGCGGCAATACCAAGGCTCCAGCTCTTCGTAAGGAAACGGCCAGCCGGGCGTTGCGCCTTCCGCATATTCGATCGGCCGGAAGTCTTCGGCGCGGTAGCGGAACAGGACGGCGCCATAGAGCTTGGTGTTGCCGCCGACATAGTAGTAATTGCCCGGGTTGAACGGCTGACCTGCGCCGTCGTACCAGAATTCCTGCGGGCGGAAATGGCCGCGCTGAAAGATCGCGCGCGGATCGCGCGCCTCGGCGCAATTTGCGATCCGTTCGCCGCGCTCGAGAATGACGATGCGCGCGCCGGACGGCGCAAGGCCCGCCGCGAAACTCGCGCCGCCCATGCCTGAGCCGATTACGACCACGTCCACGTCCTGCTGGGCGCTCATCCCTATCTCGCATTATTGCGTAACGCGCCGCTCGGCGCGTCGTCTCCGGTCGGCTTGGTCCGCTAGATCCGTTGCGTCGAAGCCGGGTCGAAGAGGACCGCCTTGTCGAGGTTGAAGGCGAAGGAAACATTCTGCCCCGGCCGCACGTCGGCGTCGGCGCGCATGCGGGCGGTGACTTCCTTGCCGGCGATCGTGGTCACCACAAACGTGTCGGAGCCGGCCGGCTCGACCAGATCGACGCGGCACGGGAACGTCGCGATATGCTTCGAGTTGCGGTCGGCGCTTTCGGGATCGCTCACCGCCTCGGGCCGGATGCCGAAAATCACAGCCCCGCCGTCGCGCAGCTTGGTCGCGTCGGCGCTGACCGGCGCCGGCATGACGATCGGCTCGGCGCCGGGCCTCTCCAGGACGATCGAAGCGGCGCCGTTCGTCCGAGCGATTTTCGCCTCGATGAGGTTCATCGACGGCGAGCCCATGAAGTCGGCGACGAAAAGATTGGCCGGCGAATTGTAGACTTCGTAGGGCGAGCCGACCTGCTGCAATTCGCCGTCTTTCAACACCGCGATGCGGGTCGCGAGCGTCATCGCTTCGATCTGGTCATGCGTGACATAGACGATCGTCGTTCCGGTCTGGCTGTGCAGCCGCTTGATTTCGACGCGCATGTCGACGCGCAGCTTGGCGTCGAGATTGGAGAGCGGCTCGTCGAAGAGAAACACGCGCGGCTGGCGCACCAGCGCCCGGCCCATGGCGACGCGCTGGCGCTGGCCGCCGGAAAGCTGGCTGGGCCGGCGCTTCAAGAGATGCTCGATCTGCAACGTCTTGGCGACCTCGGCGACGGCCTTGTCGCGCTCCTGCTTCGGCACGCCGCGCATCTCCATGCCGAAGGCCATGTTCTGCGCGACCGTCATGTTCGGATAGAGCGCGTAGGATTGGAACACCATGGCGATGTCGCGCTTCGACGGGTGCAGATCGTTGATCACGTCGCCGTCGATGCGAATCTCGCCCGACGAGATCGTCTCGAGCCCGGCGATCGTGTTGAGCAAAGTCGACTTGCCGCAGCCGGATGGGCCGACCAGGACGAGGAAGCCGCCCTTGTCGAGCGTCAGATCGATGCCCTTGAGAATTTCCAGCGAGCCGAAGCGCTTGCGCAAGGAATCGATTTCGAGGAAGGCCATGGCTCTATCCTTTGACCGCGCCGGCCATCAGGCCGCGCACGAAATAGCGGCCGCCGACGATATAGACGAAGAGGGTGGGCGCGGCCGCGATGATCGCCGCCGCCATATTGACGTTGTATTCGACGATGCCCGTCGAGGTGTTGACGATATTGTTCAAGGCGACCGTCATCGGCGAGGAATCGCCGGCGGCGAAGGTCGAGCCGAACAGGAAGTCGTTCCAGATATTCGTGAACTGGTAGATGACGGTGACGATGATGATCGGCGCCGAATTCGGCAACAGGATGCGCCGGAAAATCTGGAAGAAGCTGGCGCCGTCGATCTGCGCCGCCTTCACCAGCTCCGTCGGGAAGGCCTCGTAATAGTTGCGGAAGAACAAGGTGGTGAAGCCGAGGCCGTAGACCGTATGGACGAAGACCAGATTGACCGTCGGATTGCCGAAGCCGAAGGAGAAGCCGGTCAGGTCGGAGAGCGTGTTGCCGAACTGGCCGAACCAGCCGAGGATCACCGCCATCGGGATGATCACGGATTGGAACGGGATGAAGCAAGCAAACAGCATCATCCCGAAGACCAGCTTATGGCCGGGAAAACGCCATTTGGTCAGGACATAGCCGTTGAGCGCGCCGAGCAGCGTCGAAATGATCACCGCCGGCACGACCATCTTGATCGAGTTCCAGAAATAGCCGGCTATGCCGGTTGTCTCGGAGACGCCGATCCGCGCTTTACCCCAGGCGTCGATCCATGGCGCGAAGGTCAATTCGTGCGGCAGAGCGAACATGTTGCCGCCGGTCACCTCGTCGAGCGGCTTCAACGAGGTCATCACCATCACGACGAGCGGGATGAGATAAACGAAGGCGAAGAAGATCAACAGGCCGTAGATGACGACGCGCGTCGTCAGCGAATGGCGCGCCCGCTCGCGCCGCGGCGTCGCGGTGATGAGGTCGGCGGCGGCGGTCATCGTCCCTTCTCCCGCAATTCGGAATAAAGACAGGGAACCATGATGGCGGCGATGGTCATCAGCATGATCACCGCGCTGGTCGAGCCGACCGCCATCTGATTGCGGGTGAACGTATAAGAATACATGAAGGTCGAAGGCAGCTCGGCCGCGCCGCCGGGATTCTTGCCGGTGACCGACAGGACCAAGTCATACGACTTGATCGCCATATGGGTGAGGATGATAATCGCCGAGAAGAACACCGGGCGCATGATCGGGATGATGATGCGCCGGTACGTGGCGAAGGTCGAGGCGCCGTCGATCTGCGCCGCCTTGATGATCTCGCCGTCGACGCCGCGCAATCCGGCGAGGAACATCGCCATGACGAAGCCCGAAGTCTGCCAGACGCCGGCGATCGCGACGCAATAGATCATCATGCTGGGATTGACGACCCAGTCGAAATGGAAGCTCGTCCAGCCCCAATCGTGGACCGCCTTCTCGAGCCCGATGCGCGGGTCGAGGAACAATTTCCAGGCGGTGCCGGTCACGATGAAGGAGAGGGCGAGCGGATAGAGATAGATCGGGCGCAAGATTCCTTCGCCTCTGATCTTCTGATCGAGCAGGATCGCCAGGGTCAGGCCGAGAAACAGGCAAAAGACGACATAGAGCCCGCCGAACAGGCCCATATTGACGATCGCCGTGTACCAGCTCGACGGCGGATCGGTTTCGAAGGTCCAGTCCCAGAGCCGCTTGTAGTTCAGGAAGCCGACGATGTTGGTGGTCGCGAAGGCCTTCGAATTGGTGAAGGACAAGAACAGCGTCCACAGATTGAACCCGTAGACGAAGATCAGGACCAGGATGAAGGACGGCGCGAGGACCAGCTTCGGCAGGACCCCTTGCAGGTAGCCGCGCAGCGCGCGCGGCCGGCGCGTCGCAGTTCGGGCGATTGGCGCAACGCCGCTGACCGTCATGTCACGAACCCTCGCATGTTCCCGGCCCTTTCTAGCCAAGAACCCTCCCCCGCGCGAGCGGGGGAGGGTTTTTTCGCGTCACTTGGCGTTGTTGATCGCCTTGACCAGCTCCGTCACCGCGGCGTCGGAGGACTTGATCTCGCCGTGGAAGAACTTGGTCACCACGTCGTGATAGGCGCCGCTGCCGATCGCCGGCGGCTGGGCGTAGTTCTGCGCCATCGAGCCGAGGAACGTGCCCTTCTCGTTGGC
>JAJPHH010000097.1 GCA_021325385.1 Alphaproteobacteria bacterium | reverse complement strand
GGCAATCTCGCATCGCTCCTCCAATGAAAGCTGCCGATACCCCTTTTCCATTGCAACACCCCCCGGAGAAGGTGTTGCACTTCGTTTGTGAACTCAGGGAATCCAGGAAACCTCCGCGCCCGCAGGAAAGACCGCGCTGGATTCCCGCTTGCGCGGGAATGACAACGGCGCAAGCGCGGCTACGGCTTCGCCGGCTCCTCGCGCTCGGCGGCGGCGGCGTTGCGGAAGGCGGCGACAAAGGCGTCGAGCTCGGCCGGCGGCAGATCCGAGACGGCGATGTAACGGCGGCTCTTGTCGCTCCATTCGAGCAGCGTGTAGCCGTCGCGCGTCTCGCGCCGCGTCTCGCTGGCGGCGCCGACCGGATTGGGCAATTCGGTGAGCGCGATGGAATGCTCGCGCCGCTGATAGACCAGCGTCGCCGCCGGCTCGCCCTTGACCATGTCGAGCCGGCCGCCGACCAGCGGAAAGCCTTCCGCCTTGAGGTCGACGACCGTCGTCGCCTCTGAAACCTTGCCCGCGAACCAGGGCTTCACCTGATGCCGATCAGAGGTCGCGACGTCGACAGGCTGGCCGGAAAGACGGCCGCGTACGAACGAGGCGACGATTTCGCGATCGACCTGGTCGCTTGTCGAGGCTGCGGTGAAGAGCCCGACGCCGCCGGCGCCCAAAACGACGCCGAGCAGCAGCGAGGCCGCTGCGGCGCGAGCCGGCGCGCCCCATAGTTGCGCCCGCCGCAGCCGGGTTTGCGGCGCCGGCGCCTGCGCCAGAGCGAGGATGCGGCCGCGCAGCGCAGCCGGCGCGTCGCCGCGATCGAGCCGCGCCATTCTGGCGCGCAAGGCGGCGAGGCGGCGATATTCGGCCGCCAAAGCAGGATCGGCGGCGAGCTTCTTTTCGAGATCGAGCATGCCGGCTGCGTCGAGCTCGCCGTCCAAAGCGGCGTTGACAAGGAGCGTCATGTCCTCGCTCGCGGTCATCGCTTGCTCCCGAGCTTGGCGATCAGCGCCGCCCGGCCGCGCGCCAGGCGCGACATGACGGTGCCGATCGGCGCGCCGATCGCCGCCGCGATGTCGCGATAAGCGAGGCCGTTCATATCGCGCATCACGACGACTTCCCGGTAGAGATGCGGCAGGCCGGCGATGGCCGCCTCCAGCGCGGCGTCTTCGGCCGCGGCGATCAGCGCCTCCTCCGGATTCGGTCCGGCGCCGTCCGCCGTTTTCGCCGCCGCAATCTCGATCAGCTCCGAATCGTCGGTCAGCACCACGGCGTTCGGCCGGTTCTTCTTCAGCCAGGTGAACGCCGTGTTGCGTACGACGGCGAGCAGCCAGGCGCGCGGCTGCTCGATCAGCGCCGCATCCATCGCCGTCAGCGCCTTGAGGCAGGCCTCCTGGACCACGTCCTCGGCGTCGGCGGGATTGCCGGTCAGCCAGCGGGCGAGGCAATAAGCGTCGTCGAGATGGGGCAGCGCCACCTCGGCGAACCGTCTCCTCGCTCGCTCGCTGGTCACAAGCCCCCTGATCGGCTCACGGCGCGACGATGACCTTGCCTCGCATATGCGAGTGAAGGCCGCAGTAATAATTATACTCCCCGGGCTGGTCGAAGGTCACCTGAAACGTGTCGTTCGTATCGAGCGCCTTCGAGTGGAACTTGCCTGCCGCATCGACGATCGAATGAGGAATGTCGTCATGATTCTCGAACGTGACGACCGCGCCGGGCTTGACCGTGATGACGTTCGGCGTGAACGCGAAATTGTCGATCGTCACCTTGCTGTCGTCGAGCGCCGAGGCGACGGGAGCGACGAGGAGGGCGGCGGTCAGCGCCGCCGCATTGATCGCGCCCTTGAGCGCGGAAGGTTTGGCGAGGGTTCTCATCGCGCGCTCGTCAGCCGGCCAACGCGGCGTCGGTGACCGCGAGCGGCTCGCCGGTCGGGTGATAGACGACGGACCGCACGCCGAGATATTTCCGCAACTCGCCGGCCGGCACCGTCATCGGCCCGGGCGAGGGCGCCGCGCCGGGCTTGGGCTGCGGAAAAGCGGTCGAGCGGGCGGTGTAGAAGCTCACCTGGCCTTCGACCTTCTGCATCAGCTGGTGGATGTGGCCGTTGAGCACCGTGACCGAGCCGAAGCGCTTCAGCAACGCCAGCGCTTGCGCCGAATCGTCCGTGCCCCAGCCCCATTCCGGCGCCACCGTCCAGAGCGGGATATGGGCGAAGACGACGATCGGCGTCGAGGCGCTCTTGTCCTTCAGATCGTCGGCGAGCCAGGCGAGCTGCTCCGGCCCGAGATTGCCCATGCCGCCGGCCTTGAGGTTGACGACGTTGACGAGGCCGATGAAATGCACGCCCTGCTGGTCGAACGAGTACCAGCCGGCGCCTTTGGCGTTTTTGCCGTAGCGCTCGAGATAGGCCTTGCCGTTGTCCTCGTCGATCAGATCGTGCTCGCCCGGCACGTAGTGCACGTCGAGCTTGGCGCGGCCGATCGTCTGGTCCGCGTCGTCGAACTGCTTCGGCTTCGACAGATGCGAGATGTCGCCGGTATGGATCATGAAAGCGGGCTTGGCCGGCAAGGCGACGATCTTGTCGATCGCCTCGTTCAGCGTGCCCAGCGCGTTCGGGTTGGCCGGCTTGTCGAAACCGACATGGCTGTCGGAAATCTGGAGGAAAGCGAAGCCGGATTCGGCGGCTTGCGCCGTGCCGAGCAAAGCCGATTTCGGCACGCCGCCCGCGACCGTCCACAGCACGCCGGTTCCCGCCCAGATCATGCATTCGAGCGCCTGGCGGCGGTCGACGCCTCTACCTTCGTCCCTGCTCATGGCTTCGTCTCCTTGCCGGCCAAGCGCCGGTCAAAGGAGAGACTCGAAGGAGGGGGCGTTTATTCCCGACGCGTCGCGAATTCCGTTGAGGGAAGACCGACGCGATCATCTTAGATCAAATACTCGCGCCCCGGGAGCCACAGTTCGCGCCATCCATGCCGCCCCTTGTTCGACGCCGCCCGCAGGGCAAGTCGAACTCCCGAGCGGAGCGAGGGGCGGACGCCCCTCGCCCCGACCCTTTCAGAAGGCCGCCGCGCACAGCCGGGGTCAAGGGAGCACCGGAGCAACCCGGAGCCACGCGCAAGCGCGCGTCAGCGCGCAGAGCATGGCGAGGATTGCGAGGAGCGGACCTTGAGGCCGGCTGCGCGCGGCGGCATGTGCGTTGCTCAATCAAGCGCATTACCTGCGGCCGAGTGCCAGGCGAAAGCGTTTTAGGGCCGTGGCGTAGCCAACGAGAAACGAGCAATAATGCATAGCACGAATGCCGCCGTGCTCGCCGGCGTCAATGTCCAGTGCTCGCAATCCTCGCCATGCTCGGCGCGCTCACGCGCGCCTGTGCGTGGCTCCGGGTTGCTGCGCGCTTCCCTTGACCCCGGCTGCGCGCGGCGGCCTTCTGGACGTGTCGGGACGAGGGGCGTCGCCCCTCGCTCCCGCTCGGGGAGGTTCGACTCGCCCTGCGGGCGGCGTCGAACAAGGGGCAGTACGGATGCCTATGCCGTGATGGCGCGCCGATTAATCGCGAAACCGCTTGGAACATCACCTCTAGAGCGACATGAGCTATGTACTGGCCGCATAGCAGTCATGTACTAATCGCTGTGTACAACTGATGTTACGAGCAGTAGCGTCTTCATAAATCAAGAGGCGTAGAAAATGGACTGGCAAAATCGCATCGACAATTACGTCCGCGAGACCGGGTTCCCCCTCAGCTTATTCATCGCAGGGGATAACCGTGTTGTCGGAACATGGATTATGGGGAACGACTACCGAGTCAAGTCGTCCTACTACGGCGGGTATCCGGCCGGTTATCTTCGTCGCATCAAAGCTCTCTTCCCTGATAAGGAGAGAACTCTTCATCTGTTCAGTGGAAAAGTCGACCTGTCCGTATTTCCAGGGGACACGGTCGACATCAATCCGGACCTGAAGCCCACCTATATAGACGACGCTCAAAGCCTGAAATCGGTCCCCCTCGAAAAATACGACTTGGTTCTGGCTGACCCTCCCTACAGCATCGAGGACTGCGAACGATACGGAACATCGATGGTCAAGCGCAATCTCGTCATGCGCGCCCTACAGCGCTTGTCGCCTGACGCGCATGTCGTCTGGCTGGACCAAGTCTTGCCAATGTATCGGAAGGACGTATTCGCGCCCGAAGCAGTGATCGGGATGTGGAAATCCACCAATCACAGATTTCGAGGCATCACGATCTTCCGTCGCTTGGCGACGCGCCACTAGACCCGACCTGTTCGCGGGCGCAGCGCCGCCAAACGCAACGATTCCGGCCCCCGCTACACCCTCGCCGCCATCTCCGCCGGCCGCTCAGCCGCCTTTTCGCGGCCCTCGAGCGTCTCGAATTTCGAGAGCTCGGCCTGCGCCTCATCCAGCGCAGCCTTCGCCTCTTCGAGCTGGCCGGCAAGCTCGGCGACGGAGCTTTTGAGGTTGTCGCGACGGGTCATCGCGGCGCGCGCATAGGTCGGATAGGCGAAATGGCTGGGATCGGAAATGCCGGCGCGCTTCTCCTCGATGGCGATTTCGCGATCGAGATCGGCCGTCATGCGCGCGAACTCGGCCATCATCATCTCGATCTGCCGCACCCGGCGGCGCTTCTCTTCGACCTGGAAGCGCTTCAAGCGAATGAGCGTGTCTCGCGACTTCATCAGAACCAACTCCACGACGCTGACTTTAAGCCCGATCGGTTAGGGCGATCGGCTTCTTGTTCCGCGAGACGTCGGGACGATGCCTGACGAAGGTTGCTCCTTTCTTTACGACGCGGACCTGATTCGCATTTTCCCGGTCCGAGGGCGATCAAACGGCGTGATTTGGTCGCTCGCGTTAGGGGTTCGTTTACTCGGATCGTTAACAATCACTGCTGAAGACGATGTCGACCGGCTGCGGTCTTGGGCCGAACGGCTTCCGAATCTTGATGAGTCCGCTGAATCAGTTAGCGGATAAACTTAAAGTGAATGATTAGCACGTGACATGACGACTCGTGCTGCAAATTCAATAAATTGCGAGCCGAATCGACATTTTTGGAGCGGCGGGCTTGCAGCGGAGAATCAGAATTTGTTAACCATTCGCGGTCACCTTGGCGTTTTGAATCGACCGGCATCGCTTCCGGTTGCGCGTCGGCTTCTCTGCGGCGTGGGCTTGGCGAATGACGCCT
>JAJPHH010000078.1 GCA_021325385.1 Alphaproteobacteria bacterium | reverse complement strand
AAGGCGCTCCTCAAAAGCAAGGCGGCGGACATGATCCTTGCGACATGGCGGGCGAAGCGCGCCAACCGCAATCTGATCGAGCAACTTCACGGCGAGATCGTGGCCGCGGCGCGGCGGCCGGCGCTCTATGTCGATTTTCGCGCGCCCGACACGCTGGACGGCCGTTTCGAGATGATCGCGCTGCATGCGGGGCTTGTTCTGCGTCGGTTGAGCGCCATATCCGGCTTGGGCGCGGACATCGCCCAGGACTTGGCCGATTGCGTCTTTACCCATTTCGACGACGCGTTGCGCGAAATGGGGGTGAGCGACACTTCTGTCCCGAAAAGAATGAAGAAAATGGCCGAGGCTTTCTACGGTCGCAATAAGGCTTATGCGGAAGGGCTCGCGGACGCTGCGGACGATCGGCTCGAACAGGCGCTCGCGCGTAACGTTTATGGCGTCGAGACCGTCGCCGAAGCGCCAGCCGCGCCGGGCTTGGCGCGTTATATGCGCGCCTGCGTCGCCGCGCTTGATGCGCAAGGCGTCGAGGATTTCGCCGCCGGCCGCATCCTCTTTCCGGACCCTACAGCGCCAGAGCCATGACGCCTCCGCCCTTCTCCAGAACGATCCGAGTCGAGACGATCCCGCGCGACGGGCTGACGACGCGCATTAAAGCCGACGCCGGCGAGCGCGCCGCCTTGGCGGCGTTCAACGATCTGCCGGCGATCAACGCATTCGCCGCGACCTTCAGCCTCAGACAGGGCGCAGGCGGAAACGTCGTGGTCCACGGCGATCTCGACGCCGAGATCACGCAGACCTGCGTCGTAACGCTGGAGCCGTTCGAAGCTTCGATCTCGGCCCCGATCGACCTGCGTTTCGCGCCGCCGAACGCGGCGCCGCAGCCAACCGGCGAAACGGAGGAGGTGGTGGTCGGAGAGGAGGACGAGCCCGATCCGATCGTCGACGGCGTCATCGATCTTGGCGCGGTCGCCTCGGAATTTCTGACGCTCAATCTCAATCCCTATCCGCGCAAGCCCGGCGTCGCCTTCGAGCCGCCGGCCTCAGGCGACGAGCGGCGTTCGGACTCGCCGTTCAGCGCGCTGGCGTCGCGGAAAAATCACGATTGAGGCCTGGAAGGCCGAGATTTGCGTTGCGCGCCGGAGCGGCTATTGTCCGCGCCGCTCAGGGGCGGGGGCGCTTCCAACAGGCGTGGTCGGAGTGGTCGCTGGCATGACGAAGGATGTTCGCATAGCGCTGGACGCTATGGGCGGCGACTTCGGTCCGAAAGTGGTCGTGCCGGCCGCCTCGATCGCGCTGACCCGGCGGCCCGACGTCAGCTACGTGTTTTTCGGCGACGAGAAGCTGATCCGGCCGCTGATCGAGGCGGACGCCAATTTGAAGCGCAAGTCGCGTGTCGTCCATACCGACGTCGCGGTCAAGATGACCGACAAGCCGAGCCAAGCGCTGCGGGCGGGGCGGCGATCCTCCTCGATGTGGCTGTCGCTCGACGCGGTCAAGAAAGGCGAGGCCGACGTCGCCGTCTCCGCCGGCAATACCGGCGCGCTGATGGCGATGGCGAAAATCTGCTTGAGGACCATGCCGCAGATCGACCGGCCGGCCATCGCCGCGATGTGGCCGACCCTGCGCGGCGAATCCATCGTGCTCGACGTCGGCGCGACGATCGGCGCCGACGCGCAGCATCTGATCGACCTCGCCGTCATGGGGTCGGCCATGGCGCGGATCGTCTTCGACATCGAGCGGCCGACCGTCGGCCTTCTCAATGTCGGCGTCGAAGAGATCAAAGGCCTGGAAGAAGTGAAGGCCGCCGGCCGCGCGCTGCGCGAGGCGAATTTCCCCAATCTCGATTATCGCGGCTTCGTCGAGGGCGACGATCTCGGCAAGGGCACGGTCGACGTCATCGTCACCGAAGGCTTTACCGGCAACATCGCCCTCAAGACAGCCGAAGGCACGGCCCGGCAGATCGCGCAATATATCCGCGACGCGATGCGTAACAGTTTCTTTGCGCAGATCGGCTATTTCTTCGCACGCGGCGCCTTTGAGGCTCTGCGCGACAAGCTCGATCCCAGCAAGGTCAATGGCGGCGTCTTTCTCGGGCTGGACGGGGTCGTCATCAAGAGCCATGGCGGCGCGAACGCCGAAGGCTATGCCGGCGCGATCGAAGTCGGCTACGACATGGTCCGCCACGAATTGCTCGGCAAAACTCGCGACATGATCGCCCAGGCCAACGAATCGCGCGCCCAGGTCGCGCCGGTCGTTGCGGCCGAATCTTGATCGCCCAACGCAAAGGTTAAGATTTTGACGGGGCCGACACGAACGCTTCGCTCGCTGGTGCGCGGAACCGGCTCTTATTTGCCGGCGCGGGTAATGACCAACGAAGAACTCTCGACCATGGTCGAGACGAGCGATGAATGGATCCAGCAGCGCAGCGGCATTCGCGAGCGCCACATCGCCGCCGAAGGCGAGACGACCTCGATGCTCGCGACCAAGGCGGCTGAGGCCGCGCTCGCCGACGCGGGCTTGACCGCGGCCGAGATCGATCTCATCGTCCTCGCGACGTCGACGCCGGACTATACCTTTCCCTCCGCCGCGACCCAGGTTCAAGCCAATCTCGGCATGCATCACGGGGCTGCTTTCGACCTGCAGGCGGTCTGCTCAGGCTTCGTCTTCGCGGTGGCCACGGCTGACAAGTTCCTGACCTCCGGCTCGCATAAGCGGGCGTTGGTGATCGGCGCGGAGACGTTCTCGCGCATCCTTGATTGGAAGGACCGGACGACTTGCGTTCTGTTCGGCGACGGCGCCGGCGCGATCGTGCTCGAGGCGCAAGAGAGCGAAGGCGGGCTTCAAGCGCGCGGCGTCATCACCTCGCAATTGCGTTCGGACGGCGCGCATCGCACCAAGCTCTATGTCGACGGCGGGCCGTCCTCGACTCAGACCGTCGGCCATTTGCGGATGGAGGGGCGAGAAGTCTTCCGCCATGCGGTCGGCATGGTCACCGACGTGATCAAGGCTGCTTTCGCCGCCGCCGAAGTCACCGCCGCGGATATCGACTGGTTCGTGCCCCACCAGGCCAATCGCCGCATCATCGACGCCTCGGCCGAGAAGCTCGGCATTGCGCCTGAAAAAGTGGTCAAGACGGTCGACAGGCACGGCAACACCTCGGCCGCCTCGATCCCGCTCGCCCTCGACATCGCCTGCCGCGACGGGCGGATCAGACAAGGCGACCTCGTCATGATCGAAGCCATGGGCGGAGGCTTCACCTGGGGCGCCGCTTTGATCCGCTGGTAGGCTCCAGCATATGGCAATTATGCGGCGGAACCGAAATTTTCGCTGCCCAATCAATATCTTCCCCATTGCGCGACTCTCCGCCGGGTGATTCTCTAGCGGCGGTCTGGGGACTTTTTTTTAAAACGATGGAAATCGTCGATTTTCCGCAAAAGCGGCCGCCCGTCGAGTGGCCGACCCTCGGTCTCGCCAGCGTCATCTACAGCCTCTGGTTTGCAGCGACTTTCTTTCACGATCGGCTGCCGCTCTGGGCGCTCATTCCGGTCGCGGCTTGGACCGTCGCCTGGCATATGAGCCTGCAGCACGAGATCATCCACGGCCACCCGACGAGCGTACGGTGGGTGAATACGCTGATCGGCGTTTGGCCCTTGGCGCTGTGGCTGCCTTTCGAGGATTATCGCCATACCCATCTGACCCACCATAACGACGAGCGCCTGACCGATCCGCTCGACGACCCTGAATCGTACTATTGGCGGCAGGAGGATTGGTACGCGCTTGGAGAAACCGGGAGGTTTTTCGTCCGCCTCCAATCGACGCTGCTCGGCCGGATCATCTTCGGGCCGGCCTGGTCAGCCGCAATGCTGTGGAAGCGCGAGATGGCGCGGCTGGCGCACGGCGAAGCGCGCGCGCTGCGCGACGTCGCTCTGCATCTCGCCGAGTTGGCGGTCGTGCTCGTCTGGGTCGTCGTCTTCTGCAAAATGTCGATCGTCCAATACGTGCTGTGCTTCGCCTATCCCGGCACGGCGTTGGCGTTGGTGCGCTCCTTCGCCGAGCATCGCGCCGAAAGCCAGGTCGAACGGCGGACTGCGATCGTCGAGCGCTCCTGGCTGCTCGGATCGCTCTTTCTCTTCAACAACCTCCACGTCGCGCACCATATGCGGCCCGCCATGCCATGGTACAAGCTGCCTCGCTGGTACGCGACCAATCGCGAGGCGCTTATCGAGCGTAATGGCAGGTTGCTCTACGTGACCTATTTCGACGTCCTGCGCCGATATCTGCTCAGGCCGCACGACCAGACGCTGCATCCGCTGCAGGGCGGGGAAGAGAGAAGGGCGGCGTAGCGCGGGCGAATCGGCGCGGCGGTCGGCGAACCCAGTCCGTCCCCGGAGCGACGCGGAAGGGGGAGAAGGCGTCGAGGCCGCGCCTCGCATTTCACCGCTTGCAAGGTCGGCGGTTTGGAGCGGTTTTTCAATGGCAGGGTTCGTCGCCTCCTTGGGAATGTACGATTTTCCCTTTATCGCGGAGGCCAATCAGCGCTTATGGTCGGCGATCGCTTCCTACCTTCGCGCCGCCGGGATTGACGCGCCGGCCGCGCTCGATCCGACGCCCCCAGGCGAGATCTGGACCCATCCCGGCCTGCTCTTCGGCCAGACCTGCGGCTATCCGTTCGTCACCGCTTTGCCTGGCCGGGTCGGGCTGCTCGCGACGCCGATCTATTCTTTCGAAGGTTGCGACGGGCCGAACTATTGCAGCTTCGTTGTCGTCAACGCGAAGAGCCGCGGCCGCAACCTTGCCGGCTTCGAAGGGGCGCGAGCCGCGCTCAATGGGCGCGACAGCAATTCGGGCATGAACTTGTTCCGCGCCCTCATTGCGCCGCTTGCCCGGGGCCGGCCATTTTTCGGCGAGATCGTCGTCACCGGCGCGCACGCCGCCAGCCTCGAAGCGGTCGCGACAGGAATAGCCGACATCGCCGCGATTGATTGCGTCACCTACGGCCTGCTCAGCCGAGGGCGACCGGAGGTTTTTGACGACCTCGCCGTCATCGCCCGCACGCCCTCCGCGCCCGGCCTGCCCTTCGTGATCGCCGCCGATCTCGGCCGATCGCTTGCGGCCGCGGTTAGGGTCGCGCTGTTCGCGGCGCTGAACGACCCTGGCCTCGCCGGCGCGCGCGAGGCGCTCGGCTTGCAAGGCGCGGCGATTT
>JAJPHH010000006.1 GCA_021325385.1 Alphaproteobacteria bacterium | reverse complement strand
TCGAGCACGTCCTCCATCCGAGCCACATACTCGGCGTCGACCTCGGGAACGCACCACATCTCCCTGCGCCAAGGCTTGAGGTCGTTCTCGACGAGCCTGCGGCGGATCGTCTCGCGGGAGATGTCTTCATGATCCGTCAGCTTGACCATCTCCCCCGCCAGAAGCTCCAGCGTCCAACGGCCGCGACCGGCCGGCGGCTTGGAGCAGGCGGTCGCGATCAAAAGCGCTTCCTCTTTGCCGGTAAGCTTGCGTTCCGCGCCGGGACGCGGTCCCTCGCTCAGGGCGGCTTCAAGACTGCATTCGACGAAACGGCGCTTGGTGCGATAGATCGTCGACCCGCTCGCCCCGATGGTCCGCTCGATTTCCTCGTCGCTGGCGCCGGAATCGGCGCCCAACAGGATTTGCGCCCGCTTCAGTTTCCTGGCCGCACTTTTGCCGGCGCTCAGCATCTGCCTCAGTTGCCCGCGCTCCTCGGCCGTCAGATCGACGCGGTAACGAATATTCATCAGGGCCTCCTTGTGATTCGAGGCCCAGTTGAATCAATCTATGTGGCGTGGACTCCGTGACCCCCAGCTTCACCGACAAGCAAGGCCAGTATCTGGCCTTCATTCACGCCTATACCCTTGTCATCGGCAAGCCGCCCGCCGAAGCAGATATTCAACGCTTCTTCGCTGTCACCCCGCCGACCGTCCATCAGATGGTGCTGACCCTCGAAGGCCGGGGGTTAATCAGTCGCACTCCCGGCGCTCCCCGAAGCATCAAACTTCGTGTCGACCCGGAGATTCTACCCAGGCTTCAACCTGTCATATCCTCTGTGCAGAGCTACTAGCGCCGCCAGGCCCTCTGCTCCTTTGCGAAAATCCACGGGCTTAGTCGCCACCATCACCCGAACAGCGCCGGAAGGTCCGATCACTTCGACGCCTTCAATGCGTCGATGATCGCCGTCACCATGCCAGCGTCCGCGCCAGGGCAGACCCAGACGCTCGCCCCATCCAGATCGAAGCCGATCAGGGGCGAGGCCTCGACCGGGGTCTGCTCTTCCTTTGGCCGGGATATCGGCGCCTCGACGACCGCCGGGACGAACTCCGGGTTTTGATCCGCAGCGGCAGCCGCCTGACGGCGAGCAGCGCGTCGCCATGTGAAGAGCTGCGTGGGCGTCAATCCATGCCGCCGGGCGACATCGCAAACGCTGCTCGTCCCCTCGTAGCTTTCTGCCAAGATCGCGGCCTTCTGCTCGGCGCTCCATTCGCGCCGGCGGCCCGCGCCTGTGAAGACCTCAATCCGCCGCGCCGGGCCAGCTCCGGGCTTAGACATATGATCGTCAGTTGGCATCGTCATATGTCGAAGCTCCTCATGCTCCGACTATCGACGACAAGCCCGCCTAACGGAAGGTGGGTTCAAAACAGCGCTTACCGTATACCTAAGTGCCAAGCGAATGGCCCTAAACTCGGGTGCTGGATCACCGAGCCGATCCGGAGAACCGAGCCAGGGCCCACTGAATACGGAAGATCAGGAATGAAAACGAATCAGCATGATTTTTCCCGCCGCGACGTGCTGGCGGGAGCCGGCGCTGCGGCGGTGGCGATCACACGGGGGCACGGCTTGGCGCACGCTGCGACCAGGTCCACAGCGAAACTCTTCCTGACGGAGGCCGGCACGGGCAAGAACGTCATGCTTCTCCACGGCTGGACTTGCGATTCCCACGATTGGAGCTGGCAGCTGCCGCTGTTTGAGAGCAAGTACCGTGTCGTCGCCGCCGATTTGCGCGGGCACGGCAGGTCGGAGGTCATGCCGTCCGGCGGCTATATGCCAGACGATTACGTTGCCGACATCGAAGCGCTGATCTCGACCAAATACCCCAGCCAGAAGTTCATCATCATAGGGCATTCGATGGGTGGACAGATCGCCGCCCGTCTCGCCGCCAAGCGGCCAGACCTGGTCAGCGCCGTCGTGTCCGTCGACGGCTCGCTCGGCTTTTCGAGCGATGCGGCTCAGCTCTTCGGCAAGACGGAGCATGATCTGAAGGTCGCCGATCCTGGCCTGGTGGTCCCAGCTCTGTTCCAGCTCGTCTACGACCCCACGACCGATGCGGGATTGAAGTGCTGGCACGCGAGGCGCGTCCAGGGGATGCCGCCGCACGTCGTGCGCGAGTCCTTCGGTCCGCTCTTTTTCGGCGCCGATCAGGTTGGCGTCGGCGAGGCGAGCGCGAAATTCTGCCGAAGCTTGACGGTACCCTTCTATCACCTATGCCGCGATCCCGCTCAGGCCGACCGCATGCGGCCGTGGTTCTCGCACTCGAAGTCGAAGGTCGACGTCTGGTTCCATACAGGCCACTGGATCATGCAGGACCGCAGGGACGATTTGAACGCTGCGGTCACCGCCTGGATTGACGCGCTCTAATCAATTGACTCTCACGACCTTGAGATATCCCATGTACCCAATCTTGACGTCCTGTTCAGCCCTTACCGGCCGAACGCCCTCAATCTGCCGAACCGGTCGTCATGGCGAGCAGATCAGCGTGGCTGATCTGACGGTGGGCGCATATCTGATCTATTCAGAACAGGCCGATATTTCACTCACCGCATATCCTCACCTGCTCGCTTGGTGGTCACGGCTTCGCCAACGTCCAGCCTGGTCAGCGTCAGAAGCGGACGTTCCACAATTGGGTTGATTGAGGGAGAGTAAGAGTCGGCACTGACGGCGTTCCAAGGTAATGCGAGAACTATCGACTGCTATTGCTGAGACGACCTCGCCATTGATTCGCTGTGTTATCCCCTTTTTACTCCACAGTACTCCCCCTCACTCCCACTCGATCGTCCCCGGCGGCTTGCTCGTCACGTCGTAGACCACACGGTTGATCCCCCTCACCTCGTTGATGATCCGCGTCGCGGCGCGGCCGAGGAAGGCCATGTCGAAGGGGAAGAAATCCGCGGTCATGCCGTCGGAGGAGGTCACGGCGCGCAGCGCGCAGACATGGTCGTAGGTGCGGCCGTCGCCCATCACGCCGACAGTGCGCACGGGGAGCAGCACGGCGAAGGCTTGCCAGATCTGGTCGTACAATCTCGCCTTGCGGATCTCGTCGAGATAGATCGCGTCGGCCTTGCGCAGAAGGTCGAGCTTTTCCTGCGTCACCGCGCCGGGGCAGCGAATGGCGAGGCCGGGCCCGGGGAAAGGGTGGCGGCCGACAAAGGCTTCGGGCAGGCCGAGCTCGCGGCCGAGCGCGCGCACCTCGTCCTTGAAGAGTTCGCGCAACGGCTCGACAAGCTTCATGTTCATCCGCTCGGGCAGGCCGCCGACATTGTGATGCGACTTGATCGTCACCGACGGACCGCCGGAGAACGAGACGCTCTCGATCACGTCGGGGTACAAGGTGCCTTGCGCGAGATACTCGACCTTGCCGCGGCCGTCGGCGGCGATCTTCTTGGCTTCCTCTTCGAACACGTCGATGAACAATTTGCCGATCGTCTTGCGCTTCAGCTCCGGCTCCTCGACGCCCTGCAGCGCCTTCAGAAACGTCGCGTCGGCCTGCACGTGAACCAGCGGGATGTTGTAATGGTTGCGGAACAGGCGCACGACCTCGGCCGCCTCGCCCTGCCGCATCAAGCCGTGATCGACGAGGACGCAGGTCAGTTGATCGCCGATCGCTTCGTGGATCAGCACCGCCGCAACCGCGGAATCGACGCCGCCCGACAGGGCGCAGATCACCCGCGCGCCGCCGACCTGCCGGCGGATCGCCTCGCGCGCCTCGGCGCGAAACGCCGCCATCGTCCAATCGCTCTTCAGGCCGGCGATCTTGTGGACGAAATTGGCGATGAGCTTGGCCCCGTCCGGCGTGTGCACGACTTCGGGGTGAAACATCAGGCCGTAATAGCGCCGCTTCTCGTCGGCGATCAGCGCATAGGGCGCATTGGCGGAAACGCCGACCGTCTTGAAGCCCGCCGGCAATTTCGTGATCCGATCGCCGTGGCTCATCCAGACCGGATGCTCGGAGCCCGCCTCCCAGACGCCTTCGGTAAGCAGGCTCGCCGCGGCGACCTTGAGATCGGCGCGGCCGAATTCGCGATGATGGCCGCTCTCGACCGCGCCGCCGAGCTGCTCGGCCATGGTCATCTGGCCGTAGCAAATGCCGAGCACCGGCACGCCCGATTCGAAAATCGCCTGCGGCGCGCGCGGCGAGCCCGCCTCCGGCACCGACGCCGGCCCGCCCGAAAGGATCACCGCCTTGGGCTTCAATTCGTCGATAGCCCGTTCGGCGCTCTGGAACGGGACGATCTCGCAATAGACGCCGGCTTCGCGCACCCGGCGCGCGATCAATTGCGTAACCTGGCTGCCGAAATCGACGATCAACGCCTTGTCATGGGCGAGGCCGAGCGCCTCGACGGCTTCCGATTTTGGGGTTTGGGCGGTCATGGCGGCTCCGTCCTAAAAACAATCGCTTAGGCAAAACCGCCGAGAGTCGCAACCGCGCCCCGAACCCGGCAAAAGTGAACGGGAATAAACCAGCCTTTGATCGATTGAATTGAGCCGAGCCAAACCGCCGCCTGCCTAGAGTCGCCCTGAGCCGGTCCTGCCGGCGAGGAGCGCTCCCATGCTGACGCGAGCCGAACTCAACGACGTCGCCAGCCTGTTCTCGGAAGGGATCGAGCCCGACCCCCCGCCGCCGCCGGCCGCGCGCCGCCGGCGACGGCTGGAAATCTTGCGCGAGAGCGTCCCGGCGGGCGTCCGACGTTTCGTCATCGTTCTCGCCAACCTGCTGCGCGGCCGCCAAGCCAGCCTGCCGACGACGCTCGATCTGATGGTCCGCGACCGATTCATGCGCAGCGCGGCGCTGCCCGATCCGCGGCGGGCCTTGCCGGGCGCGAGCGGCCTGGTGGGCCTCGCGCCCGATCTTTCGCCGGCGACCATGATCGAGGCCTATGGCCGCGGCCTTGCGCCCAGCGCCAGCCTGGGCCCGATCGCCTGGCATTCGCCGCCGGCCCGCCTCGTCGCCGAGCCGTCGGCGCTGGCCCGATCCCCGTTTCTCGGCGCCGCCAACCAGGCGCGGCTGTCGATCACGTTTGACCGCGACGTCGATTCGATTCTAGCGGCCAGCGCCAATCGCAGCGACGGCGCGAGCCTCTGCCCGGAACGCCTCGCCGCCGCTTTCGCCGACCTGTTCGACGCCGGCTATGGCCATACGTTCGAGGCGCGCGACGCCGCCGGGCGCCTGGTCGGCGGCGGCTATGGCGTCGCCGTCGGCCGCGTCTTCATGCTCGAACGCGTCTTCGCCCGCCGACCTGAAGCGGCGAAGGCCGGCCTGGCGCGTCTCGCGCAATGCCTGCGCGACTGGGATTTCGCCTGGGTGGAATGCGGCCCTGGCGCCGCCGCGCTCTGCGGCGAAGCCTTCACGCCGATGTCGCGCGACGATTACCTCGCCGCGCTCGCCGACTATACCCGCGGCGATCGCGTCGGCCGCTGGCCGAGCGACGGCAGGCGGCCGGCGGCCAAGCTGCGCCTGGCCTCCGCCGCATAGAACCAATCGCGCTACGGCGCCTTCGCTTCGTCAATCGGCAGGCGCTTCAACGCCCGTCCGAAGCGATCGAACATTTCGTCGATCTCTTTTTCCGTGATGATCAGCGGCGGGCAGAAGGCGATGATCTCGCCAATCGCGCGGATGATCAGGCCTTCCTCGTGGCAAAGCTCGGCGAGTTTTGCGCCGACCGAGCCGGGTTGGGCGAAGCCGGCCTTGCTCTGCTTGTCGGCGACGAGCTCCAGCGCGCCGATCAGGCCGACGCCGCGCGCTTCGCCGATATAGGGATGATCAGCGAATTGCTCGAGCCGCGCCAGAAAATGCGGGCTCAAATCCGCGGCGTTGGCAACCAGACCCTTCTCTTGAATGATGTCGAGATTCTCCAACGCGACCGCGGTCGCGACCGGATGGCCGCTGGCGGTGAAGCCATGCGCGAAGACGCCGATCTTGGCGGAATTATCGGCGACGGCTTGATAGACGCGGTCGCTGAAGATCACGGCGGAGAGCGGCATATAGGACGATGTCAGCGCTTTGGAGACAACCAGGACATCGGGCTCTATCCCGTAAAGCTCCGAACCGAACATGCGCCCGGTCCGGCCGAAGCCGGTGATGACCTCGTCGGCGACGACGAGCACATCGTGACGCCGGCAGACAGCTTGTACCTTCTCCCAATAGGTCCTGGGCGGCGGGATCACGCCGCCGGCGCCCATGACGGGCTCGCCGATAAAAGCCGCGACCGTCTCCGGCCCCTCGCGGAGGATCGTCTCTTCCAGTTCGTCGGCGAGACGGGAGGCAAAGTCCTCCTCGCTCTCGCCCGGCTTCGCGCCGCGCCAGAAATGCGGCGTCGCGACATGCCGCGCGAAGGGCAGCGGCAGGTCGAAATCGCGCTGGAAATTGGCCAAGCCGGTCAGGCTCGCCGAGGCGATCGAAACGCCGTGATAGCCGCGTTGGCGGGCGATGAACTTCTTCTTCTGCGGCCGGCCGAGCGCGTTGTTGTAGTACCAGATGAGCTTGATGACGAAATCGTTCGCCTCAGAGCCGGACGAGGTGAAATGCGCCTTCGACAGGTCGCCCGGGGCCATTCGCACCAGACGCTCGGCCAGCGCGACCGCCGCCGGATGGGATTTGTGCGAGAAGGAATGATAGTAAGGCAGCCTGCGCATCTGTTCGTAGGCCGCTTTGGCGAGGCGCTCCTCGCCGAAACCGACGGCGACGCTCCACAAGCCGGCCAAGCCCTCGATATAATCCTTGCCCTGATCGTCGAAGACGCGCACGCCCTCGCCCCGCTCGATCACCATTGGGCCGATCGCCTCGTGGCGACGAGCGTTGGTCGCGGGATGGAAGTAATAAGCGATGTCGCGGGCGGCGACGGAATTGGGTAGAACGGTCATTCTCGCCTCTTGAGCGCCGACGCTTGGCCGGCTGGAGTTTCCTGACGCCGGCGGCGGCGCCCGTCAAGGGCCAGGGAAACAAGCCAGGCGCCTCCGCCGCGAATGCGTCGCCGCCGGATCGCCCGAATGCACGGGAACGGAACGCCGCAACGTATTGAGGGGGCGAAATCGAAAATCCAAATCGTCACCCAATGGAGCCGGACGTGCTATTGCGGAGAATGACGGCGGCGTTCGAGTTTGCGTTGTTCGCGACGGCGAGCGCGCCCGCCAACGCCGCGGCGCCCGCCGCCGCAAACGCATTCCCCGCCGTCGGCCACAGCGGAGTCCCGCGACATCGTCGCCTGCTTCGTTCGCGCGCCGGCCAATCGGTCTCATTCTTCCCGTTGGGGCGCGATCGGCTGGCGAGCGTGTGGCGCTATCACGCGATCTTCACGCGCAGCGCCGCCAAATGAGCGCGCCCGTCGCGCCGGAAAGGCGGAGCGAGACGCAAACCATTCTCGTTTGGGATTTGCCGATCCGGCTCTTTCATTGGCTCGCGGTCGCCTTGATCGCGGCGGCCTATGCGACATGGCGGCTAAATTGGATGGTCTGGCACGCTCGGGCAGGCTACCTCCTGCTCGTCCTGCTGCTGTTTCGCCTGCTCTGGGGCTTTTTGGGCGCCGACACCGCGCGCTTCAAGACCTTCGTCGCCGCGCCGTCGTCGGCGCTCCGTCACCTTCGCCGGTTCCTGCGCGGCGCGCCCGAACTCGAGATCGGCCATAACCCCGCAGGCGGCTGGATGGTGCTGCTGCTGATCGGTTTGATGCTGGGGCAGACGCTGACGGGTCTTTACGTCGACAACGACATCGCCGACGAGGGACCGTTGACGGAGTTCGTCCCTGCCAGCCTCGCCAACGCCATCGCGGCTCTGCACGACGAATTCATTTGGGACGCATTACTTGCCGCGATCGCCCTGCACGCGCTGGCGATCGTCCTTTACGCCGCCAAAGGCGCCGATCTGGTCACGCCCATGATCACCGGCCGCGCACACGCGCCGGCGAATGCGCGCGCCCCGCGCCTGGTCGGGCTGGGTCGCGCCGCAATTCTTCTCGCCTGTAGCGCGCTCGCGACCGCGTTGCTCGTCCGCTTTCTATGATCTCAGCTCTTAGGCGGAACGACCTGGCCGCGAATCTCGCCGGCAGGGTGATCTTTGGTATGGACGTTGACGTACCATTGACCGGCTTCGAATTGCGAGACCTGCTCCGGCGTCAAAGTCGCCTCGCCCTTGATTGGGCTCACGACCGGCTCACCCTTCTTGCTCAGCCAGAGAGTGACCGACGCGTTCGCTCCCGCCGCCGCGGGGCCATGGAAATGGGCCATAGTCGCGGGGCTGGAAAGCCCCTCGAAAGAGATCGACCAGGTCACGGTCCTGCTGGCCGGGTCCCAGGTCAGATTCGCCTTCCCGGAGCCAGGCGTGTTTACCGGCGGAACCTGCGCGCCGCCAGTAAGATCGACAGTAAAGGAAACCGGCGCGGCTTGCGCCAAACCCGTCAATGCAAGGCTGCTCATAACGGCCATACCGATGACCAAGCGCCGCGACGCGATGAGAGTCATTTCCGCCTCCTGGTTTAAAATCGTATTATAGGCCGACCAGGCCAACAATGCGACGACGGTCGGCCCTCGGCGACGCCGATCAGAGCGGTTGGTTTCACGCAGCCGCGATCAGCGCAGGATCTGGCTCAGGAACAGCTTCGTGCGTTCGTGGCGCGGGTTGCTGAAAAATTCGGCCGGCGCGGCGATCTCGACGATTTCGCCATTGTCCATGAATACGACGCGGTCCGCGACCTGACGCGCGAAGCCCATTTCGTGCGTGACGACGATCATCGTCATGCCGTCCTGCGCGAGCCCGACCATCGTGTCCAAAACCTCCTTGACCATTTCCGGATCGAGGGCGGAGGTCGGCTCATCGAACAGCATGATTTTAGGGCTCATGCACAAAGCCCTGGCGATCGCCACGCGCTGCTGCTGCCCGCCGGAAAGCTGACCGGGATATTTGTTGGCTTGTTCGGGAATCTTGACCCGCTCGAGCAGTTTCATCGCCAGGCCCTCGGCGTCCTTTCTCGGCATGCGTTTGACCCAGATCGGCGCCAGCGTGCAGTTTTCCAAAATTGTCAGATGAGGAAAAAGATTGAAGGATTGAAACACCATACCGACGTCGCGCCGCACGTCCTCGATGCGCTTGAGGTCCTGCGTCAATTCGATCCCGTCAACGATGATCCGGCCGCGCTGGTGCTCCTCCAATCGATTGACGCAGCGGATGAGCGTCGACTTGCCCGATCCGGACGGTCCGCAAATGACGATGCGCTCGCCGCGGCCGACAGTCAGATCGATGTTGCGCAGCACATGGAACGCGCCGTACCACTTATGCACGCCGATCATTTCGACCGCCGCGGCTGAAGCGTAGGAAGCCGCCGCATCCGCTCCGCTCGTCATCGTCGCCGCCCCGCCGCCAGCCGGCGCTCCATCGCCAGCGAATAGCGCGACATGCCGAAACAAAAAGCAAAATAGAACAAAGCGGCGAAGGCGTAGCCGGTCGGAGCGATGGTCGGGCCGATCCAGACCGGATCCTTGGCGGCGTTTTGAATGGTTTCGAGGAAGTCGAGCGTGCCCACCGCCGAGATCAGCGTCGTATCCTTGAACAGACCGATGAAATTATTGACGACGCCCGGTATGACCAAGGTCAGCGCCTGGGGCAGGATGATCAGACCCATCATCAGCCGATAATTGAGGCCGAGCGCCTGCGCCGCTTCGAATTGGCCCTTCGGGATCAATTGCAGGCCGCCGCGCACCTCTTCGGCGAGATAGGCCGCAGCGAACAAGGCCGTGCCGACCAGCGGCCTGAGCAGGCGATCCGGCGCCCAGGCCTCGGGCAGGAACAGCGGCAGCATGTTGTTCGCCATGAACAGAACCGTGATGAATGGCACGCCGCGCATAGTCTCGATAAAGACGACGCTGGCGACCTTGACGATCGGCAGGCCGGAGCGGCGGCCGAGCGCCAGCAGCACGCCCAGCGGCAGCGAGAAGACGATGCCGACCAGCGCGGTCAGCAGCGAAACGAAGACGCCGCCCCAGAGCGCCGTATCAATGATAGGCAAGCCGAGCCATTGCGAGCCGCGCAACAGGATGAAGGCGAGGATTGGATAGACCACGAAGAACAAGACCGCGCCGAGCCCGCGCCGCGGCGCGCGCGGCCATAGCAGCCAGGCAATGAGGATTGCGCCGACGATTTCAGTGGCGTCGACGCGCCAGCGCTGCGCGACGGGATAGGAGCCGTAGCGGAGATAATCGAGCTTATGGCCGATGAAGGCCCAGCAGGCGCCGTCCTGATGGATCCGACACGGGCCGCCGTCGCTCGCCGACCAGACCGCCCGGGTGGTCGCCCAGGCGATCAGATCGGGGATCAACCACAGGGCGAGCGCGACAAGCGCGGTCGTGAGCAGCCCTGACCACACGCTCGAAAACAGGTTCTGCCGCATCCAGGCGAGCGCGCCGCGTTCGAAGATCGGCGCGGGCAAAACCTCCTCCGGCGCCGTCCGTACGTACGCGGCCGCCGTCATCTCAGCGCTCTCTCAGCGCGATACGCGCGCCATAGAGATTCAAGGCCAGCGACACGGCGAGCGAAATCGCAAGATAGACCGCCATCGTGATCGCCATCACCTGCACCGCCGCTTGGGTCTGGTTCAGCACCGTCCCGGCGAAAATCTGCACGAGGTCGGGATAGCCGATGAAAACGGCGAGCGAGGAATTCTTGACGATGTTGAGATACTGGCTGGTGAGCGGCGGCGTGATCAGCCGCATGGCCTGAGGAACGACGACCAGCCGCAAGGTCTTGCCGCGGTTGAGGCCGAGCGCGGCGGCCGCCTCGCTTTGCCCATGCGGGACGGCGAGCACGCCGGCCCGGACGATTTCGGCAATGAAGCCGGCGGTATAGGTGACCAGGCCGAAGACCAGGGCGGCGAATTCCGGATAGAGCTGCAAGCCGCCGCGCAAATTGAAGCCGGACAGCTTGGCGACATCGAAGCCGATCGGCTCGCCGGCGGCGAAATAGGCAAGAAGTGGCGCGCCGAGCGAGAGCCCGAGCGCAATGCGAAAGACCGGCGTTTGGGCGCCGGTCCTCGCCTGGCGCGCCCGCGCCCAGAAGCCAAGAACGACGCTCACGGCGATCCCGAAGACAAACGCCGCGAGCACCCAAATCGCGCCTGGATCAAACGTAGGATTGGGCAGATAGAGGCCACGATTGTTGAGAAAAATCACATCCCATAACGCGATCGACTGGCGCGGGCCGGGCAAAGTCTTCAGCACCGCGTTGTACCAGAACAACAATTGCAGCAGCAGCGGCGTGTTGCGCATAAGCTCGACATAGGCCATCGCCGTCCGGGAGAGGATCCAATTGGGCGAGAGACGCGCAACCCCGACGAGAAAGCCGAGCGGCGTCGCCAAGGCGACGCCCAAACCGGCGACCAGGGCTGTATTGAGCAATCCGACCCAGAAGGCGCGGCCATAGGTTGAGAGGGCCGAATAAGCAATGAGCCTCTGGTTGATATCAAACCCGGCTGTCTGGTCCCAAAAGCCGAAGCCGAGCGGGATGCCGCGCGCCTCCATGTTGATATAGGCGTTGCGGGCGGCCGCGAAAACGAGAGCGACCAGAACCAGGACGAGCAGCGCTTGATAGATGACGGCTCGAATTGCGGGCGCGCTGAAAAGCGCCGCAGCCGGCCGCCGCAAGGCTTCGGCCATGAAGGGGGATTCTCCTTCTCCGGTCGGATCGACGCCCTCCTCCGGCGGCCGGAGGCGAGATCAACCGAGCAATGATCGCAGGCGGCTCGGCGTCAGGCAAGCCTGCGCCATCGTTGCGCCCAGTGCGTTAAGCGGGCGCTGCAGGCGGTACGAGCGGGCGGCTGATGTCGCTGCCCAGCACGCGCGGCGCAAGATTTGGCCGGCGGGCTCGGAATATCGCGCCTGCCGAGGGCTGGCGAGGGTCCGCGCTGGCGGCAACAGAGACGCTGCTTACCGGGAGAGCACGTGGCGTGAGAGCAAGGCCCTTTTCGCCGAAAGGCTCGCCGCCGAAGCACAGCGGTCGCCGTCGGGACGAAGCGCTGCGGCTCGAGGCGGTTGGGCTGGGCCGCGCGTTAAAGGTTAAGCGTCCACCGCGCCAGATTTGACCAGCACGACCCCGTCGACCAACCAAGACCCGTCGGGCTGGCGCGCCAGCTTGTAGACGACGGTCCACACATTGCTGTCCTCATCGACGAGGACCAGGCTCTGCGCCGCGTCGTCTCCGGCCGTTACGAAGTCATGGTATTCAATGATCCGGCGTTTGAAGAACGGCGTTTCGCCCGAGCGAACCGAGTCCAGGAAATTCTTTGGATTCGCGTAGGTCTCTTTCAGGCTTGGCGAGGCGAGCGCGAAAGCGCTGTCAGCGTCATTGTGCTTAAACGCGTCAAGCTGGCGCTGAATGACGGCGCGCGCCTCCATGCTGCCGGCTTCGTAGGCGACGGCGGGCGCGGCGCCAGAGGCGAGCAATAAGCCGAGCGTCGAGGCGGCGCACGCAAGACGAGCGAGCATTGACCTATCTCCGATAAGGCTCCGCGTCATAAATGGGCAGCGATCCCGAAAGGTTCATCTGGGCTCGACGACGGGTTCGATCACTTCTCGGCGATCAAGCGGTAAGACAAGTGTTTTCAACTATTTGGGTAAAGGTTCGGCGGGCCTTGGCCGAGGTTTCGATCGGCGCCCGCGGCTTCACGGGGTCGTCGCCTCGATCATGCGACGATCGCGCGTGATAAGGTCGCGAGCCTAGTGGGCCCTCGCAAGTCACGCTCGCAGGCGGCGACGAGGACCGGGCGATGAAGGAGATACTGATGGCTGCTGTGCTGCGACCTTTCGCGCTCGCCCTTAGCTTGACGGCGAGCGCGGCCGCCGCCGCGGAGCAGCCGCCGGACAATGCGCCCGCGGCCAGCGCAGCTATGGCGAAATCCGCCGAAGCCAAACGCCTGCCCGCCGACGCGACGAGCGCGCATACGCTCAATCTTTCCGGTCGCGTCCTCAACTTCAAGGCGAGCGTCAACGTCATTCGCCTCGCCGACGAGAAGGGCGCGCCGCAGGCCGACATCGTGACGACCGCCTATGAGCTCGACGGCGTCGATCCGCGGTCGCGGCCAGTGACGTTCGTGTTCAATGGCGGTCCTGGCGCCGCTTCCGCCTGGCTGCAGTTCGGCGCAGTCGGACCGTGGCGATTGCCGATGAACGGGCTGCGCGCTTCTTCGCCGCCCGCGCTCCTCGACAACGACGACACGTGGCTCGATTTCACCGACCTCGTCTTCATCGATCCGCCCGCCACCGGCTACAGCAAAGTCGTCGCGACGAACGAAGATGCGCGAAAGCGCTTCTGGACGATCGACGGCGACATCGAGGCGCTCGCCGCCGCGATCCGGCGCTGGCTCGTCGCGCGCGACCGATCGCAATCGCCGAAATTCATCCTCGGCGAGAGCTATGGCGGCTTTCGCGGCCCGCGCCTGGCCGAGGAATTGGCCACCAAGCAAGGCGTCGGCGTCAATGGCCTTGTGCTGCTCTCGCCGGTTCTCGACTTCCACAGCAACGACATCCTCTCGGTGATGACGCGGCTGCCCTCTTACGCCGCGGCGTTCCGCGAGCGAAAAGGAATTGTGACGCGGGCGGATGTCGCCGATGCCGAGCAATACGCCAGAGGCGACTACCTGCTCGACCTTTTGCGCGGACCGAACGACAAGGCCGCAGTCGCGCGCATCGTCGAGCGCGTCAGCGAGCTGACCGGTCTCGATCCCGACCTCGTCAGGCGGCTCGGCGGGCGCGTCGGCAAGACCGCCTTCCAGCGCGAATTCGACCGTTCGCAAGGCAAGGTCACGGCCTTCTACGACGCGACGATCGCCACTTACGATCCTTCGCCGACCAGCTATTTCGACAATTGGCCCGATCCGGTGACCGACGGCTTCATCGCGCCTTTCACCAGCGCCGCCACAGATCTTTATAACGGCCGCTTGAACTGGAAGACCGACGATCGCTACGAGCTTTTGAACAGCGCCGTCAGTCGCGCCTGGAATTGGGGATCGAGCTTATCGCCGCCGGAATCGGTCGGCGCGCTCAAAAACATGTTGGCGCTCGACTCCAATTTCAGAGTGCTTGTCGCCCATGGCCTCACCGACATCCAAACGCCGTACCTTGGGACGCAGCTCGTTCTCGATCAAATCCCGGATTATGGCCCGCCGGGCCGGCTCGCCCTGAAAGTCTATCCCGGCGGGCACATGCTCTATTCGCGCGACGACAGCCGCAAGGCGTTGCGGGAGGACGCGCGCCGCCTGATCGAGGGAAAGTAGCGTCGCTCCCGCAGCGATGGCCGCCTATGCCGCAGGCAGCGCCTGCGGCATAGGCGACGCTTTCCGCCGACGCCAATAAAGCCAGCCGACCGCGGCGAGATTGACCGCGTTCCAGACGACGCCGTTGAGAAAGGCCAGCTTATAGGATGCGGTGAGATCGAAAATGACGCCGGAGACATAACCGCCGAACGCCATGCCGAAAATCGTCGCCGCGACAACCAGGCTGATCTTGGCGCCCGCTTGCCGTGGCGGCAGCAATTCCCGAATGATCACCGCGTACATCGGCACGATGCCGCCCTGGAACAGGCCGAAAATGGCGGAGACGGCATAAAGCGAATAAAGTCCGTCGAAATAGAGATAGAGCAGCAGCGCGACGCATTGCATGAACGAGCCGATGAGCAGCGTCGCCGCGCCGCCGACCGCGTCCGCGACGAAGCCGGAGCCGACGCGCGAGACGACGCCCAAAGCCAGCATCAGCGACAGCATTTCCGCGCCGCGCGCCTCGCCATAGCCGAGATCGCCGCAATAGGCGACGATATGGACCTGCGGCATGGCCATGGCCGCGCAGCAGGAAAAGCCTGCGAGCGTGAGCAAGCCCATCAGCAGGCGCGGCGACACGCCGGAATCGGCGCGCGCGATGTCGGTCGCCTGCTCGGCCGCTTCGATCGTCTCGCGCGACGGCCGCCGGCGCAGCAGGGCCGCGCTCGGCAAAATCGTCGCCAAAACCACCAGGCCGAGCGCGACATAGGTCCACCGCCAGCCGATCAGCGGCATCGACGCGTTCATCGCCAGCGGCCAAATCGCGCCGGCGAGGTAATTGCCGGAGGCGACGGTCACCACGGCCACGCCGCGCCGTTTGACGAACCAATGCGAGACGTCGGCCATCATCGGCGCGAAGCCGGCGCCTGTGCCGATCCCGATCAAAATATGCGCGGCGGAAAACAAGACCAGGCTTGGGGCGAGGCCGGCGGCCGCGAAGCCGCCGCCGATCGTGAGGCCGGCGACGACGAGCGGCGCGGCGATCCCGGCGCGGTCGACAAGCCGGCCAAGCGCGATCGTGCCGAAAGCGAAGCCAAGCATCATCAGCGTGTAAGGCGTCGAGGCGGCGGCGCGATCGACGGCGAATTCAGCCTGCGCCTTCGGCAAGACCACGACCACCGCCCACATGCCGGCGCCGGCGACGGTCGCGACCAGGAGCGACATCCCCAGGCGTCGGAAAGCGTAGGCGCCGTCCGGCGCATAAGGAGCGATCGCCGCAACGGAGGCCGAGGCTGGAATCATGCCGCGAAATTGGGCGACTTACGGCGTGAGGGCAAGCGGCGGCGGCAAACATTTGCGAGGAACTGTCCGAGCGATCGGCAGGACAGCCGAAGGCAGGCGGCCGCCATCCGCCTCATCGCGCCACCCTGGCGACCGACCCTGCCGCCGGCAATTCGCGCCGGCGACGCAACATCGCCGCGATTTTCCGCTCAACTCCTACGCCGCGCCGCGCCAGCGGCGGCGCAGCGTGACAACGAGGAGGTCGGCGATGGCCATGCCAGAGACCATGCTCGAAGAGACCTTGATTAGCGAATATGCGCGTCAACTTCTGGACGCGCATGGCGGCCGCGCCGTCGCCGAAGCGGCGCAGCGCGCCTTCGCCTGCGAGCAACGCGACGAGAAAGAGGCGGCGCAAGCCTGGCGTCGCGTCGAAGCAGCGCTGAAGCTGATGCGCGGGCCGAGCGAGAGCTAAGGCTGCGCTTTCGGACGCCTTGACCGCGACCCGCGGCTCAGGCCGCGGCGGGTCGCCAGAAATCGACAAACGCATCGTCCTGGAAGCTGAGGAAGCGCACGCATTTCCGGTGCTCGAACTCGTAGACATGGGCCGATCGAAAGGCGAGCGGCCGCCCCTTGTGCTCGGCGCGCTCCTGCGTCAGGACCACGACGCGGCTTTCGCTGGCGAGAATGTCGATCGCTTCGAGCCGGAACGTGTCGCCATAGGCTTCGGCCATCTTGCCGAAAAAGCTCATGACCTCGCCCTTGCCGACATAGTCGCCGGCCGCCGGCCCGGGCGCGGACGCATGCCAATGGACATCGTCGGCCAAAAGGTCGAAGAGCGCGTTGACGTCGCCGCGGCCGAAGGCCTCGTATGCGCTTTGGATCGCCTGTCGGTTCGAATGATTCATATCTTGCCTCCTTCGCTCCGGCGCTTGCCGCCTGCAGACCATTGACGCGCGAGGCGAGGCGATTTCGACATCGGCAGTACGCGAGAGGCGATGAACGGATTTCAAGGGGGAACGAAAGGAGCAATCGCCGTGACCAAAGCCGAGCTCGCCGACCTCTATCGCGGCTATATTGCTTGCCTGAACCAGCGGAACTGGCCGAATTTGCAGCAATTCGTTGGCGACGACGCGCGCCATAACGGGCGACCGCTCGGGCTGTCGGGCTACCGCCAGATGCTCGAAAGGGACGTCGACGAAATCCCGGACCTCCGCTTCAACATCGAATTGCTGATCGCCGACCCGCCCTTTATAGCGAGCCGGCTCGCCTTCGATTGTTCGCCAAAGGGAAAGTTCCTCGGCCTCGACGTCAACGGGCGCAGGGTTCGTTTCGCCGAGAACGTCTTCTATGAATTTCGAGACGGAAAAATCGCGCAAGTCTGGTCGGCGATCGATAAGGCGACGATCGAGAGGCAGATCTAGGGAGAGCCTTGCGAAGCCCGCCCGGGCTCTGAACCTCCCGGAAAGCGTTCGCGCCGCGGCGCCGCCGCGCCCCTACTCTGCGACCTTCGGGGAGCAAGAAGGACAGGCGTGGTCCGGCGGGCCTCAAGGGGAAATTTCCTCCTTCCTTTGGCTTCCCTTTTCCTTCCTTCGGCTTCCTTTTTTCTTCCCAAAAGGCCGATTTTCCTCCATCCGGACGTCGCCCGCAGCGCCCTTCTCGTCCTAAGCTTTTGATCCGCCTGATCTTCTCCGAAAGAGCAGCGTCAAATCGGAAATCTGGGACGGATTCCGCGTCTTCCCGGAGGCGGCCGCGCGATCCGACTCCTTGTCGGGAGTCGACCGGAAAGACAGATTAACACAGATTCTGATTTTTAGAAAGACCCAGTACGGCGACGGGAGCAACTTTCCGCCGTGTCATTCCCGCGAAAGCGGGAATCAGAGAACCGCCGCATTTCAAGCTTGGCACAGCCTGAACGCCCCCTCAGCGGCCGCCAAGGTTTTCATTGTGAGGCGACAATCTCGCCGCCGCGGTTGGGATTCTGGCTACGGGCGCAGGAAGCCGACGCTTCGCGTCCTGACAAACTCTCCGCGCGGCGCAGCCGGCTTGGCGTTCCCGACGATGGGATTGCGCTTACCGAAGGTCATCAATGTAGTCTGCCGCCGCGTGGCGAGATCGAATTCGACGCCGGCAGCCGAATGAAAGCCGGGACGATTTGAGCCCGACTCTGCAACTCGCGAAGGGGTTCATGTCCTCCGACATTCCTCCCGATCTGCTGAAGCGTTTCGCTCGGCGACAGCGCGCAAATGCGGTTCAAGCCGAAACAATTCTCTGGCGGGCCCTGCGGGACCGCCGATGCGACGGCGCGAAGTTCCGCCGGCAAACGCCGATCGGAGACTTCATCGTCGACTTCGTCTGCTTCGAACGGCGGCTGGTCGGCGAAGCGGATGGCCCGAGCCACGCCTCGGCCGAGCAGCAGGCCAAGGACGAAGAGCGAGACGCCTGGCTTGGCGGACAGGGCTTTCGGATATTGCGCCTGCCGAATGAACTCGTGATCGCCTCGCCGGCGATCGCGGTTGAACGCATCCGCGCTGCGCTGGCGAACCCGGCCGCCTCCTCCAGTAAAGGGAGAAGGTAGGAGCGCGCCGCTGCGGATACGCGCAGGCCGTTAAGGTTTGGAGCGCTGGCCCATCGGGGCCGAGCGGAGAGGTCGACCGGGCGCGCGCGTTGCGGAAGAGCGCAATACCTTCTCCCCTTGCGGGAGAAGGTGGCCGGCGAAGCCGGCCG
>JAJPHH010000004.1 GCA_021325385.1 Alphaproteobacteria bacterium | reverse complement strand
GGCGGCGTCGCCAAGGAGTTCAACACGATCGCCGTCGACGACGGCATCGCCATGGGCCATGACGGCATGCTCTATTCGCTGCCGTCGCGCGAATTGATCGCCGACGCCGTCGAGTTCATGGTCAACGCCCATTGCGCCGACGCGCTGGTCTGCATCTCCAATTGCGACAAGATCACGCCCGGCATGCTGATGGCGGCCCTGCGCCTCAACGTCCCGGCGGTTTTCGTCTCGGGCGGGCCGATGGAGGCGGGCAAGGTCGTGCTCGCGGGCAAGGCGAAGAAGGTCGACCTGATCGACGCCATGGTCGCCGCCGCCGATAGCGCGGTGAGCGAAGCCGACCTGAAGGTGATCGAACGCTCCGCTTGCCCCACCTGCGGCTCCTGCTCGGGCATGTTCACCGCCAATTCGATGAACTGCCTCACTGAGGCGCTCGGCCTATCGCTGCCCGGCAACGGCACGATCGTCGCGACCCATAGCGACCGCAAACGGCTCTTCGTCGAGGCCGGCCATCTCGTCGTCGATCTCGCCCGCCGCTATTACGAGCAGGACGATTCGAGCGTGCTGCCGCGCAGCATCGCCAATTTCGCCGCGTTCGAGAACGCGATGACGCTCGACATTTCGATGGGCGGCTCGACCAACACCGTGCTGCATCTGCTCGCCGCCGCGTACGAAGCCGGCGTCGATTTCACCATGCGCGACATCGACCGGCTGTCGCGCCGCGTGCCGGTGCTCTGCAAGGTCGCGCCGTCCGTGCCGGACGTGCATATCGAAGACGTCCACCGCGCCGGCGGCATCATGGGCATTCTCGGCGAGCTCGACCGCGCCGGCCTGATCAATCGCGACACGCCGACGGTCCATGCCGAGAGCATGGGCGCGGCGCTCGAGCGCAACGACATCAAGCGCGGCGTTCAGCCCTCGGTGCGCCAATTCTTCCAGGCCGCGCCGGGCGGCGTGCCGACCCAGGTCGCCTTCAGCCAGTCGGCAAGGTACGAAGCGCTCGACGAGGATCGCGCAAAGGGCGTGATCCGCGATGTCGAGCACGCCTTCCTGAAGGATGGCGGTCTGGCGGTTCTCCACGGCAACATCGCCGAGGACGGCTGCATCGTGAAGACGGCCGGCGTCGATACGAGCATCCTGAAATTTTCCGGCCCGGCGAAGATTTTCGAAAGCCAGGACGACGCGGTCGCCGGCATTCTCGGCGGCAAGGTTGTCGCGGGCGACGTCGTCGTCATCCGCTACGAAGGCCCGCGCGGCGGGCCGGGCATGCAGGAAATGCTGTACCCGACGAGCTACCTGAAGTCGAAGGGCCTCGGCAAGGCCTGCGCGCTGATCACCGACGGCCGCTTCTCGGGCGGCACGTCCGGCCTGTCGATCGGCCATGTCTCGCCGGAAGCCGCCGAGGGCGGCGCGATCGGCCTCGTCGAAGAAGGCGACCGGATCGAGATCGACATCCCCAACCGGACGATCAACCTCGCCGTCTCGGACGCAGAGCTCGCCAAGCGCCGCGCCGCCATGGAGGCGAAGGGCAAGACCGCCTGGAAGCCGGCCAAGGAGCGCAAGCGGGCGGTCTCGACGGCGCTGAAGGCCTACGCGGCGCTGACGACCAGCGCGGCGCGCGGCGCGGTGCGCGAGATTCCGGAGCGGCTGCGCTGACAACTTGCTTTGGCCGATGATCGCCGGCGGCGCTGCGCGGTCTTTTCATAAGGCGCGCAAGTTCAGGTGTCGGGCCATTGCATCGAAGTCGCGGTCGTCGTGGAGAAGTTCATGGCCTCGCTCCAGGCAAAAGGTCCCAATGATGACGTCAATCGTCTTGCGAAGAGTGACGCCGCGTTCGCGCAGGGCGCGGTAATTGCGCGCCGCGCGCACGGCGAGCTTGTCGTCAAGCATCGGTTCGATCTTGAACTGCCGCAGACTTCGCTCGATACGCGTAGCATGCTCGTCGTCCCGCGCGCCCTGGAGCACTTCTAGGAGAATAAGATCGCCCACGAGGATTGCGTCCGTGTCGTCGATCTCCCGCAGGATCCGGACCGCTCGCGTCTCGGCGTTGCGCAGATTCGCGATCCAAACGGAGGTGTCGACGACGATCATGAGGACGGGTCTTGCCGCCGGCCCTCCCGCATTGCGTCTAAATCGCCTTCCCAGCCGAGCCCAATCATGCCTTTGATGGCCCGGCTCTGCCGATAATGCCGAACCAGTCGCCGGAGCGCTTCTTCGACCGCGGCCTTCTTCGTCTTGAGGCCAGTCGCTTTCATTGCTTGGGCGAGGAGGCGGTCGTCGATATCGATATTGGTGCGCATCGGTCGCCAATGTGTAAGAATAAGCTAAATTATACACAAGCCCTGATTTGCGAGCAATAATGCCCGACTCGCCACGCCTTTCGAACCAGGCCTTCGACGTCATCATCGCCGGCGGCGGGATCGCCGGCTTGGCGCTGGCCTGTTGCTTGAGGGACGCGCTCGGCGCCGGCGTGAAGGTCCTGGTCGCCGATCCCAAGCTCGGCGAGAGCGAGGGCCGCGATCGCGCTTACGCCATCGCCGCCGGCCCGCGGCGGTTACTGGAGCGAATTGGCGTTTGGGCGGCGGTCGCGCCGAAGGCGGAGGCCATCCGCGAGATGGCGATCATGGACGGCAATGCGCATGACGCCGTGCGGCCGACGCAATTGCGGTTCCGCGAGCGGCGCGACGAGCCGCTCGCTTACATGGCGATGAGCGACGATCTGACCGCCGCCCTCTATCAGCGCGCGCGCGAGCTCGGCGTCGAATGCGCGAAGCGTTCCGTGTCGAGCTTCGCCTTGCTGCGCTACACGATCGAAGCAACCGTTGGCGTCGCCGCGCCCCGCGCGCGCCTCCTCGTCGCCGCCGATGGCGGCCGCTCCAAGCTGCGCGATCGCGCCGACATCGCCACGATCGGCTGGGACTATGGTCAATCCGGCATTGTCGCGACGATCGCCCATGAGCGCGACCATAACGGCCGCGCCGAGCAGCATTTCCTCCCCGCCGGGCCTTTCGCCATCCTGCCGCTGCCGGCGCGGCGCTCCAGCATCGTCTGGAACGAGCCGCGCGCCGAGGCCGAGGCGCTGCTCGCGCTCCCGCCGGAGGACTTCAAGCGCCAGCTCGAAGCGCGCTTCACGCTCAAGCTCGGCGAGATCGAAATCGCCTCCAAGCCGATCGCGATCCCTCTGGCCTATCGCATCGCGCGGCGTTTCGTCGCCGAGCGGCTGGCGCTGGTCGGCGACGCCGCTCATGTGATCCATCCCCTAGCCGGGCAGGGGATCAATCTCGGCCTGCGCGACGTCGCCGCGCTGGCGGAGATCGTCGTCGGCCAGATGCGGCTCGGCCTCGATCCTGGCGCCGCCGACGCGCTCGAAAGGTACGAACGGGCGCGCCGCTTCGATGTCGCGGCGAGCGGCCTCGGCATGGACGCCATGAACCGGCTGTTCTCGAACGACCTGCCGCCTTTGCGCGCCTTGCGCGATTTCGGCCTGCGCCTCGTCGACCGAGCGCCCGGACTCAAGCGCTTGCTGATCGAAGAGGCGGCCGGCGAGCGCGGCGCCGCGCCGCGCCTGCTCGCCGGGCAACCGGTCTGATTGGAGCCGCGATGAGCACAGACAAGCCCGCTTGGCGCTTAAGCACGCTCGCCGCGCAGGCTTTGGGCAAGATCGACGAGGCGACGCGCGCCATCGTGCCGCCGTTGCATGTCGCGACGACTTTCATCCGCGATCCCGACAATCTCTATCGCAGCGGCAACATTTACGGCCGGCCGGACAACGAGACGGCGCGCGAGGGCGAGGCGGTGATCGCCGCGCTGGAGGAGGGCGCCTCCGCGCTCCTGTTCGGCTCGGGCGTCTCCGCCGCGGTGGCGCTCTGCCTCGCTCTCGGGCCGGGCGCGCATATCGTCGCGCCGAAAGTCATGTACTGGTCGCTGCGCAATTGGCTCGTCAACGAGGCGCCTGCGCTCGGCCTTTCCGTCGATCTCGTCGCGACGGAGGATTTGAACGAAATCGCCGCCGCGATGAAGCCGGGCCGCACCAAGCTCGTCTGGCTGGAGACGCCGTCCAATCCGCTCTGGTCGATCAGCGACATTGCCGGCGCGGCCGCAATCGCCCATCGCGCGGGCGCGAAGCTCGCGGTCGATTCGACTTGCGCGACGCCGGTCCTGACCCGGCCGCTGACGCTGGGCGCCGACATCGTCATGCATTCGGCGACGAAATATCTCAACGGCCATTCCGACGTGATCGCCGGCGCGCTGGCCTTCGCCGCCGAAGACGCGCTCAGCGCTCGCGCAAGGCGAATCCGCGCGGCGCATGGCTTGATCCTAGGACCATTCGAAGCCTTCCTTTTGATCCGCGGCATGCGCACCCTTCATCTGCGCGTCCGCGCCGCTTCGGAGAACGCGGCGGAGTTGGCTAGACGGCTCTCCGGCCACGCGGGCGTCGTCGAGGTTCTCTATCCCGGCTTGCCGAACCATCGAGGCCATGATCTCGCCCATCGCCAGATGAGCGGCGGCTTCGGCGGCATGCTGTCGATCCGAGCCGCCGGCGGCGAAGCGGCCGCCATCGCCGCCGCAGCGCGGGTGAGCCTTTGGAAGCGCGCCACCTCGCTCGGCGGCGTCGAGTCGCTGATCGAGCACCGCGCCTCGATCGAAGGGCCAGGCTCGCCTTGTCCGCCGGACCTGCTCCGCCTCTCGGTCGGCGTCGAAGACGTCGAGGATTTGTGGCGCGATCTCAGCCAGGCGCTGGCGGGATAAGTCGCTTTCAGCGCGGAGCCCGCGCGACCGGCCCGGCTTTCGTGCGCCGGGGCGGCGGCTCTGATCGGAAGGGTCGTTGGAACTTCTCGGCCAGGAATGGCGTTTCTGAACACGGTCTTGAGATCTCGCCATGGCCCTCTCCGACCCGAACGACGCTCATCGCGCTCCGGCGTCGGTCTCCGGCAAAGACCCGCGATTTTGCGTTGATCTCGTAAGCAGCCCTTCTCCGGCGAACCTCTTGCGCAACGCGGGCATGACGCTCCTCGGCATTCGTACTTCCAAGGCGAAGCTGAGCGCATTGGAGGCGGCGCGAGAGCGATCATTCAAGGGAACACGCCCGGCGGGAGAGATCGGGCCGGCTTTGGCGGCGAGACCCCGATCAAAACCACTGAAGAGATCGGGACGAGGTGCGCCGTCAGTTTGGAAAGCGATATGAAAAAGAACGAAGCGCGCATCCGCGCAATCGCCCATCAGATTTGGGAGGAGGTCGGCCGGCCGGAAGACCAGGCCAAGCTCCATTGGGAGATGGCGGAACGAGAGTTGGAAGAAGCCGACCCGGCGAAAAAGCAGGCGAAGGCGGGGCGGCGAAAGAAGAAGCTTCCAGTGCTGAAGACCGCGCCGATGGCGTAGCGGCTTCTGTCTCTTCCTATTTCGCGCCGGTTACGCTCGCCAGGGAAAAGTCCAGGTCTCGGTCAGCGCGCGATTGCCCGCTTTCAAGAAAGCCCGCAGGTCGGAGGATTGGCCCGGTTCGATCTGCACGTCGACCCCGGCGCGAAAGCCCTGGATATGCGGATTGGCGGTCAGGAAGGAGCGGGTGATCTTTCCGTTCGAGGCCGACGGCACCACTTGGACCAGGGAGGGGTCGGCCTGGTAATAGGCGAGGTCGCCGCCAGAGAAGTCGATGATGAACCGTGTCGAGCCCGGGGCCAGCGGCTCGGACGAGCCGAGCGCGCGCGGATGCGTGCGGTACGTCGCGACCGCACGCCCGCCAGGCGTCAGGCGCGCGTCGTTGAGCAGCGCCGTGATCCGATAGGCGTAGCTCAAAGTGCGGCCGGCCTCGACCGGGTCTTTCGGAACCCAAGAGGCGACGATGTTGTCGTTGCTCTCGTCGGTGGTCGGCAGTTCGAGCAGCTCGATGCGGCCCTCGCCCCAATTCTCGTGCGGCTCGACCCAGTAGCTCGGCCTCAGTTCGTAGGCGAGGTCGATATCGTTGTAGTCTTCGAAATTGCGGTCGCGCTGCAAAAGTCCGAAGCCGTGAATGTCCTTGTCGAGAAAGACCGACATGGCCGGCTCGACCGGATTGCTCAAGGGCCGCCAGATCCATTCGCCCGAGCCGCTATGGATGAGCAGCCCGTCGGAATCGTGCAATTCGTTGCGAAAATCGTCGGCGATGCGGTGATCGTTCTTGCCGAGCAGGAACATCGAGGAGAG
>JAJPHH010000120.1 GCA_021325385.1 Alphaproteobacteria bacterium | reverse complement strand
TCCTGCCGGGCATAGCCGAAATAGGGAATGACCGCGGTGATGCGCTGCGCCGACGCGCGCCGCAGCGCGTCGATCATGATCAGCAGCTCCATCAGATTGTCGTTGGTCGGATAAGACGTCGACTGGATGATGAACGTGTCGCGGCCGCGCACATTTTCGAGGATTTCGACGAAAATCTCGAGATCGGCGAAGCGGCGGGCGTGCAGCTTGGTCAGCGGCTCGCCGATATAGGCGGCGATCGCTTCGGCCAGCGGCGGATTGGAGTTGCCCGCCAGAATTTTCATCGCCCCGATCATCGCCATCCTCTTGCGCCGGCGCGCGGGTCTTAGCAGCCGCTCCGGCCCGGAACAACAGAACAGACGCGCCGATCCACGCGGTTGTGTCGATTTGATGAAGGGAAGCGAGACGTCGGCCCGTAGACGCGGCCGTTGGCCGGGTCAGCGCGCTCAGCGAGCGCGGCGCCATCCGCGCCGCCTCACTCGGGTCATCGTTTGGGTCGAGTAAGCGCCGCGGCCGCTCCGGCCTGAAGGAGCCAGCCATGGCGCCGGACCCATCCTCGCTATTGGTTCCTGGCAAAACGTTACGGCTGGGGATGGGGCTTGCCGGCGACGTGGCAAGGCTGGGCAGTCCTGGCCGCCTTCGTTGGACTGGTCGCCGCGGGAGCGTTCCTGCTCCCGCAGAGAAAAGTCCTCGCCGCTTACCTGGTCTACGTGGCCGTTCTCGCTGTCGCGCTCGTCGCCATTTGTTGGCTGAAAGGCGAGCCGCCGCGCTGGCGGTGGGGCGGAGACGACCGACTCTAGCTCGTGGCGCAAACCCAACGATTGGCGCCCCGGGTGTGGCCGTCGCTATGACTGCCTTCGACCCACAGCGGACTGCCCGTTGGCCACCCCAAGGGCGCGTAGAGGAACGAAGATCAAGCTGAGCGCGTTGCATGACCAGGGGAGCATTGCCGCCACCGGGCTCCCGAACGTCAAGGGAGGAAGGGGGCGCCATGCCAGCCACGCTCAACGTCATTTTCGGGCCCTGCGCCGCGGGGAAGACCACCTACGCCCACGCGCTTGCCCGCCGCGAGAACGCCGTCCCCTTCGTACTCGACGAGTGGGGCGCGCGCCTGTTCGGCCCCGACCTCCAGGGTCCCATCGAATTCGCCTGGATGCTGGAGCGCCTCGGCCGCTGCAATCAGCTGATCTGGTCGACCGCCGCCGACGTGCTCGCCGCCGGGGCCTCGGTGGTCCTCGACGTCGGCGCGATGCGCCGGGCCGACCGGGAGCGCATCCGCCAGATCGCCGAGGAGAAGGGCCTGTCGCCGCAATGGCACTTCGTCGACGCGCCGCAGGAGGTCCGCCGCGCCCGCGTCGCCGGCCGGAACGCCGCCAAGGGCGAGACTTTCGTCATGGAGGTGACCCCGGAAATGTTCGAGATGCTCGAGGCCATCTACGAGCCTCCGGCCCCGGCGGAGCTGGAGGGCGCGGTGCTGAGCGTCAGCGACAAGGCTGGGATCGACGCGCCAGCCGCGGCGCAGCCTGAGGCGGTGGACTAGGTCAACCGTGGTCCCGTTGCCGGACTTGTCGAGCCCGCTGCTCGCGTGATTCACCGGCCCGCATCGCCCTGCGGCCGAGCGGCGCTTTCAGCGGAAGGCCGGGTCCGCTTGCCGCACTTCAACGAAATTCGTGCCCGGGCGCCAAGCGTTTGGTTTGGACGACCAGCTTTGTAGACGCGGCCGCTGGCCGGTTTCGCCGCGCCCGGGAAATCCGCCCGGCCCGCTCTTATTCCGGCGCGTAAGCGAGCGGCTTGGCGGCCGCCTCGAGCGCCGACATGGCGCGATCGGCCGCCGGCGACGACGCCGCGGCGACGGCCTCCGGCGTGTTGGAGAGGAAGGCCGCGAGGTCGTCGGCGCTCTTGGCCGCGACGCTCGACAAGGCCGCGGCACCGGCGATCGCCCAGGCGTCGCTTCCCTGGCCCTTCACGACCAGATAATCGCTGAGGCGCTGGGCGCGCGCCTTATCCCTGGTGAAAATGTCCCAGACAAATTCGACCGCCGCGCCGTCCTGGGTCGGATAGGCCGAGAGATAGCCGCGGACGAAATAGCGCGCCTTCTTGGCGTCGGCGACGACGATGTCCTGCGCCGCGGCCTCGCGCGCCAAATCCTTCATGAAATTCGCGGCGATCTCGGCCGGCGGGCCGTCGACCGAGACGAAGGCGACGGTTGCGCCGGCGAGGCTGACATCGGGCCGGCGGACGAGGTGGAGATGCCCGGCGTCGCCGGTCGGCGTCAGCTCCGCCGTCGTCTCGACACAGCCGGCGAGCGCGAACGCGGCCAAACCGACAATCGCCGCGAGACGCGCGGCCGCCGCCCCCGACAGGCGTTGGCTGATTGCAATCATCCTTGACTTCGCCTCCCGCTCTGGGGTTGCTCCCCGGCGGATTGTTATCGACGAGAACAGCTAGCCCGATTTGACGACGAGGTCCAGGTCGGCGGCGTTGAGCGGGGCCGCGCCCGTCGGGCCGATCAGATAGGTGCGGCCGAGGCAGAGCGCGGTTTCGCTGTCGCTGTCCATTAAGATCATGTGAGCGAAATAAACCTGGCCCTCGCCGATGACGAAATCGTTCCCCTCATAGAACATCGGCGGATCCATCCAGGATGGCGTGAATTTCGCGCCGAGCGAATAGCCGCAGGCGTTGAGGCGGTGGCGCGATAGGCCATGCGCGTCGAAGAAGCGGGCGTGGGCGGCGTAGACGTCGCCGGCCGCGCGGCCTGGCTTGAGCTCGGCCTCGCAAGCGAGCAGCGCGGCCTTGGCCGCTTCGTGATAAGCCCGATGCAGCGGCTTTGGCGCGCCGACGATATGGGTGCGCATGATCGCCGCGTGGTAATGGCGATAGACCCCGGCGAATTCGAGCGTGATCTGATCGTTCGACTCGAGCTTGCGGCGGCCGGTTTTGTAGCGGCAGAGCAGCGCGTCGCCGCCTGAGCCGATGATGAACTCGTTGGCCGGATAATCGCCGCCCGCGGCGAAAATCGCGTTGTGCATGGCGGCGAGAATCGCGCCCTCGTCGGCGCCAGGCGCGACTTGCTCGATCGCGGCGCGATCGGCGAGATCGGAAAGCCGCGCCGCCTCGCGGACAAAGACCAGCTCCTCGGGCGATTTCGTCGCGCGCAGCGCCGGGACGAGCCGCGACACGTCGACCAGCTCCGCCCGGCCGGCGAGGGCGGCCTCGAGCCGGCGGCCGTTGAAATGGGTCAGGCCGTAACTGTCATATTCGACGCCGAGCCGGCCGCGCGCGCCGATGTCGTCGAGCATGGCGCGGAGGTCGCGGGTCGGGTCGGCGGCGATGCCGTCTTTCCAGATGCGGATATCCTCGATGTTCGACGTGCGCTGCGCCTGGCGCAGATCAGCCGAGCGTGTCAGCAACGCGGTCCGGCCGTCGGCGCCGACATAGAGGCATTGGAAGAAGCAGAAGCCGAACGTGTCGTAGCCGGTCAGCCAATACATGCTCTCCTGGGCGAAGAGCAGCAGCCCGTCGAGCTTCTGCGCCGCCATTTCGGCGAGGAGGCGCCGCTTGCGCGCCGCCATTTCGGCGGCGGAGAAATGGACGGCCATCGCCGCTCCTTGCTATTGGAGATCAATCGATTCCGGACCCCTCGCATGGCAGAGCCAGGCCGTCAAAGCGAAACTGCCGAGGCGGCGCGCCCGAGCGAGAAGCTTTTCGAGCCGCCGCCGCGCCCCGAAGCCGCTGCGCCCTCGGCGAGCCGCCTCGACCGCGCCTTGCCTTCCTGGATGCGCGCCTTCGTGCGCACCCGCGAAAGCGGTTTGCTCGTCGCGGCGGTGATCATCGGGATCGCAAGCGGCTTGCTGGTCTCGGCGCTGAACGAGGCGGCGCAGCGACTGCACGAAGTTCTGTTCGCAATTCCGCATGAAGCGTCGCTGAGCCTCACGCGCTCCCCGGACGCTTGGCGCACGATCGCCGCGCCGATGCTGGGCGGGCTCGCCTTGCTCGGCCTGACGCTCTGGGCCGGCGACCGCTTTCGCGGCCAACTGGCCGACGCGGTCGAGGCGAACGCGTTGCGCGGCGGCCGGCTCTCGGCCCCAGGCTCGCTCTATATTGTGGCGCAGACCTTGGTTTCGAACGGCTTCGGCGCGTCGGTCGGGCTCGAAGCCGCCTATACTCAGCTTTGCAGCGCGTTTTCTTCGTTGTTCGGCCGTGCGCTCGGGGCGCGGCGCGCCGATATGCGGCTCCTCGTCGGCTGCGGCGCGGCCGGGGCGATCGCCGGCGCGTTCGATGCGCCGCTCGCCGGCGCGTTCTACGCAATGGAGGCGATTCTCGGCGCCTATACTATCAATTCGCTGGCCCCGGTCCTGGTCAGCGCGATCCTCGCCAGCATGGTGACGCGGACCATCTTGGCCAGGCCCGAATCGCTGATCCATGCGCCGCTGCCGCAACCGCTGATCGAGCTCGGCGTTCATCTCCTCGTCATCGCCGCGCTCGCCGCAGCGGCCAGCATCGCGCTGATGGCCGGGGTGGCGCTGCTCGAGCGCCTCTGGGGCGCGACCAGAATGCCGGCCAAATGGCGGCCGATCGCCGGCGGCGCGCTGATCGGCGGCCTCGGCCTTGTCGCGCCGGAGGCGCTCGGCGCCGGCCATGGCGCGCTCAGCGTGAACCTTTCGACCTCGCCCTTGCTGTCGCAGGTCGCCCTGGTGCTGCTGGTCAAGAGCCTATCGTCGGCGGTCTCCCTCAGCAGCGGCTTTCGCGGCGGCCTGTTCTTTTGCTCGCTGCTGATCGGCGCCTTGGTCGGAAGGCTCTATGGCGAGGGCCTCGATGCGGTCTGGCCGGCGGCGACGATCGACCCCGCCGCAGCCGCCGTGCTGGGCATGGCCGCAGTCGGCGCCGGAATCATCGGTTCGCCCGTGGCGATGACCTTCTTCGCCTTGGAGACGACCAATGATTTTCGCGTCACCGTCGCCGCGCTGCTGTCGAGCGCGCTGACCGGCCTCATCGTGCGCGAGACGTTCGGCTATTCGTTCGCCACCTGGCGATTCCATCTGCGCGGCGAAGCCATTCGCGGCCCGCAGGATGTCGGCTGGATGCGCGACATCAAGGCGGCGCGGCTGATGCGCAAGGATTTCCGCTCCGTCGCCGCCGACCGCACCATCGCCGCGGCGCGGGTTCTATTCCCGGTCGGCTCGGCCCGCGAAATCCTGCTCACCGACGCCGACGACGGCTATGCCGGCATCGTCCTGGTCAGCGACCTGCATGCGGCGACGCACGACGATTCCGAGCCGATCGCCAAGCTGGCGCAATGGCGCAACAATTTCCTCACCGCGCAGACGACGATCAGGGCCGCAGTCGACGCTTTCGACGAGAGCGAAGCCGACACGCTGCCGGTGCTCGCCGACGCGCAATCGCGCAAGATCCTCGGCGTGCTGAGCGAAGCGCATGCGCTGCGGGTCTATGGGCGGGAGCTTGAGAAGCAGAACCAGGCGTTTCTGGGGAGGTGAGGGTGAGGGCGGAACCGCACCTGTTCCTGTCTGGTCGTGGCGGTCCTATTGCCCGACCGTCTGGCTCGATGAAGGCCGCGCAACACGGGGCGACAGAGCACGGCCTAACCCGTAGAACACCAAAGACTCGAGAGCATAGCCGATGCCAAAATTGGCGAAAGAGAGGGGGTCAATCCGAGAGAGTCGCGCTGATGATTGACGTAGGCGCAGATACCTGCGGCGGCGAGCACCGTTAGGCCGGCTGGCGCCAGCCACGGCGCCCGTCGGAAGCCAAGGACGCCGCATAGCAGTGCCAAGATCATATTGAACGGATCTACCATCCAGCTCGCGCCGCGCGCCGCCAGAACGACTAAAGATACTTCGACATCATACATCGGCCACTCCCCAGCGTTGCTTGCCTCCGGGGCAGATTAGCGGTTGCGTGAAGGAAACTCCAAAGCAGCAGGCGGTGTCGATTGCCGTGACCCGTCAGGGCCAAATCGCCCGGCCCGGAGCCCAATTCTGCCCCTTGTTCGACGCCGCCCGCAGGGCAAGTCGAACTTCCCGAGCGGAGCGAGGGGCGGGACGCCCCTCGCCCCGACCCTTCCAGAACGCTGCCGCGCACAGCCGTCGTCAAGGGAAGCGCGGAGCAACCCGGAGCCACGCGCAAGCTTCGCGAAGCGAAGCGAGCATGGCGAGGATTGCGAGCACTGGACCTTGACGATGGCGAGCACGGCGGCATTTGGCGCTTCAGGGTTTCCACGATGTCACCCTCGTCGATCGACATGCCGCGGCGGAGTCGCGTCGAGGGCGCGCCAATTCCCGAACGCTCGCGTCCCATTCATGCTCAGCCATGCCAAACGCGCCCGCTGTCAACCGCCAATGCCGCCGTGCTCGCCGGCGTCAAGCTGCGCTCCTCGCAATCCTCGCCATGCTCGGCGCGCTGACGCGCGCCTGCGCGTGGCTGCGGGTTGCTCCGGTGCTCCCTTGACTCCGGCTGCGCGCGGCGGCCTTCTGGAGGTGTCGGGACGAGGGGCGGTCCCGCCCCTCGCTCCGCTCGGGAGTTCGACTCGCCTCCGGCGGGTCGAACTAGGGGCAGATGATTCGCGGACTGCCTTTCAGGCTACGCGGGTCTCAGGATAGAGCGCCAATATCCTCGTTCCGCTTCCGCTCTACGGAAGAGGATAACCCTCGCCCTTCCCATGCCCCCGCGACGCGCCTAAATCTGCCGCCATGACCCCCGGCAAGGACAACCCGCCCACCGACCCGCTCCTCGACGCGCCGCCTGAACCGTCGCTCGACGACGACGAAAGCGAAGCCGGCTTCGAACTCGCCCTCGCCGAGGACGAGGCCGCGCCGAACGCGCTTGCCCGCGGCGCGGCGGCGATCAAGACCTATTGGAGACAGGCGCCGCTCGGGCCGGGCGTCTACCGGATGATCGCAGCCGACGGCGAAGTGCTCTATGTCGGCAAGGCGCGCAGCATAAGAAAGCGCATCGCCAGCTATATGCGGCCCGAAATGCAGTCGGCGCGCATCGCCAAGATGATCGCCCGCACCGCCTCGATGGTCTTCGTCTCGACCGAGACCGAGGCCGAAGCGTTGCTGCTCGAGGCCAATCTCATCAAGCAATTGCGGCCGCGCTACAACGTCCTGCTGCGCGACGACAAGAGCTTCCCGTACATTCTCGTCACCAGCGACCATCGCGCGCCGCAACTCGCCAAGCATCGCGGGGCGCGCAGCATCAAGGGCTCTTATTTCGGCCCCTTCGCCAGCGCCGGCGCCGTGCACCGCACCCTCAACGCCCTGGAGCGCGCCTTCCTTTTGCGCACTTGCTCGGATTCCTATTTCGAGAATCGCTCACGGCCCTGTCTCTTGTACCAGATCAAGCGCTGCTCGGGCCCGTGCACGCATGAGATTTCGGACGAGGATTACGCTCGGCTCGTCCAGGAGGCGAAAGACTTCCTCTCCGGCAGGAGTCGCGCGGTGCGCGATCGGATGGCCGAGGAGATGCGTCAGGCGGCGGAGGACCTCGCCTTCGAGAAGGCGGCGCGGTTGCGCGACCGCATCGCGGCGCTCTCCGCCATTCAGGGCGAGCAGGCGATCAATCCGCGCAGCATCGCCGAGGCCGACGTCTTCGCCGTGGCGGAAGAGGCGGGGCAGTTCTGCATCGAAGTGTTCTTCTTCCGCACCTACCAGAACTGGGGCAACCGCGCCTACTTTCCGCGCGCCGACCGCTCGATGAGCGCGGCCGAGGTGCTGGATTCGTTCCTGGGCCAGTTCTATGCCGACCGACCGGCGCCGCGGCTTGTGCTTTTATCGCACGACGTCGAAAGCGCCCCCGTTCTGTGCGAGGCGCTGAGCGCGAAATCCGGCCGCAGAGTCGCGGTCGGCCGGCCGCAGCGCGGCGAAAAGCGCGAGCTGGTCGAGAACGCCTTGCGCAACGCCCGCGAAGGCCTGTCGCGCAAGCTGACCGAGGCGGCGACGCAGGAGAGGCTGCTCGCCGCGGTGGGACAAGCCTTCGGCTTCGACGAGCCGATCCGCCGCGTCGAAGTCTTCGACAATTCCCACATTATGGGGACGAACGCGATCGGCGCGATGATCGTCGCCGGCCCGGACGGGTTCATGAAAGCGCATTACCGCACTTTCAACATCAAGAGTGCGGATCTGACGCCGGGCGACGATTACGCGATGATGCGGGAGGTGCTGACCCGCCGCTTCGCCCGGCTGGCGAAGGCGGCGCGGCGGACCGAGCTGACCGAGAGCGGCGAAACCGTCCCCGTCGCCAAGCCCGAGTCTGAGCCCGGCGCCTTTCCCGAATGGCCCGACCTCGTCCTGATCGACGGCGGCCGCGGCCAATTGGAGGCGGCGCGGGAAGTCTTCGCCATGCTGCGCATCGAAGGCCCGCGCCTCGTCGCCATCGCCAAGGGCCCGGACCGCAACGCCGGCCGCGAGACCTTCTTCATCCCCGGCCGCGAGCCCTTCCGCCTGCCGACGCGCGACCCGGCGCTGTACTTCGTGCAAAGACTACGCGACGAAGCCCACCGCTTCGCCATCGGCACGCACCGCGCCAAGCGCAAGCGCGAGTTCACGAAGAGCCCGCTCGACGAGATTCCAGGCATCGGGCCGGCGAGAAAGCGCGCGCTGCTGAATGCGTTCGGGACGGCGAAAGCCGTGGCGCGGGCCGGGCTTGCGGATTTGGAGAAGGTGGCGGGGGTGAACCAGGCGACGGCGCGGATTGTGTACGAGTTCTTTCATGAGGGGGGATGAGCGGCTTTTTTTGTCGAAGGAGAACATGGTTTTGCGCCTCTGCGACTAAGCCTTGATTACGAGGCGGAGCGCTTTAGGTAGTCCGCGATCTTTTGCCTGTGGCGCGCGTCCGGTCTCCGATGTGAACATGCCGCTATGTTATCGGTTGCCCCTCTCTCGGAATCGAACATGACCGCCAAATCCCAGCGAAAAACGACCATCGCGCGTCGCGACCGCGCGACGGCGCGGGGGCTCGCGCGCGTCGAGGTCCAAGCGGCCAGGAGCGACGTGAATCTGTTCCAAGCCTTGGCCGACGCACTGCGAACCGAAACTGAAAAAGCCAAAGCGCTGCGTTCGACGCTGGAGACGGCGCTCGTCGATGCGAGCGTCGAGACCGCCTTCGACTTTTTCGGGTCGGATCTGCCCGACGAAGCCTTCGCCGGAATCTTCGATCGCCGCTCACAAGTGTGAACGCGCTTTATCCTGCGTGCCATCGCCGTGCTCGGCGTCAAGCCCAAGCCGCTTCGCGGTCGCCTCGCCACGGCAAGCGCGGAGCAATCCTTCACGCTGAGCGATGGCGAGGCGAGGCTTGACGCCTCCGCGCGGCGACGGCTTTTTTGCTACCGTGAACTTTGGTGAAGAAACTGGGCCAAATAGCCCAGTTTCATCACCAAAGTTCATGGTCGCCAACATGCCGCGCTGGCCAAGCGCCGTCACCCGGAGGGCCGCAGCGCAGCGGAGGACCCGCCATAGCGCCTCGCAGATGGTTGTACCTTATCCGAGGAGCCTGGTGGCGCTATGGCGGGTTGACGGCGCTTGGCCGGCGTGGCGCCTCGGCCTCTCCAGTTATGGTACGGACCGCCCTTGCGGCGCACGCTATCACCCCACCATCGCCTCCGTCACCCCCGCCGCGGCGGTCAGCGCCACGACCAGAAGCGGCGGCGCGCGCCAGGCGACGAGCAGGACGAAGCCGGCGGCGGCGATGGCGAAATCAACCGGACTCTGCACGGCGCTGACGAAGACGGGATTGTAGAGCGCGGCGCCGAGCAGGCCGACCACGGCGGCGTTGATGCCGGCCATGGCGGCGCGGGCGCTTTGGCGGCCGCTCAGGCGCCGCCAGAAGGGCAGAGCCGCCATCAGCGCGAGCAGGCCGGGGATGAAGATCGAGACCAGCGCCAGAGCCGCGCCGGCGATTCCGCCGGGTGGAACATGAGCGACCGCGCCGAGATAGGCGGAGAAGGTGAAGAGCGGGCCGGGCGCGGCCTGAACCGCGCCATAGCCGGCGAGAAAGGCGCCGTCCGTGACCCAGCCCGGCGCGACGACGGCCGCGCGCAGCAGCGGCAGCACGACATGGCCGCCGCCGAAGACGAGCGCGCCGGAACGGTAGAAGGCGGCAGCGAGCGCGAACTCCCGCCCCGGCGCGAAGGACAAAGCGAGGAGCGCCAGGAAGACGACGAGAAAAACGACGCCCATGCGCCGCGTGATCGGGAAGGCGGAGGATTCGGACGCTTCGCGTGCTTCGCCGCGACAGAACGCAAGGCCGGCGAGCGCGCCAAGGACGATCGCGCCGACTTGGCTCGACGAAGCGGGCGAGACGGCGATCAGGATCAAAGCGAGGGCGGCGATCGACGCCCGCTGCTTGTCCGGGCAGAGCGTACGGGCCATGCCGAGCACCGCCTGAGCGACGATCGCGACCGCGACCAGCTTGAGCCCGTGCAGCAGACTCTGGCCGATCGGGCCGGTCAGCGCGCTCGCGCCATAGGCGAAGAGGACGAGCAGGATCGCCGAAGGCAGGGTGAAGCCGAGCCAAGCGGCGAGGCCGCCGAGATAGCCGGCGCGCATGAGGCCGAGCGAGAAGCCGACCTGGCTCGAAGCCGGGCCAGGCAGGAATTGGCAGAGCGCGACGAGATCGGCGAAGGCGCGCTCGTCGAGCCAGCGCCGGCGGACGACGAATTCGTCGCGGAAATAACCGATATGGGCGATCGGCCCGCCGAAGCAGGAGAGTCCGAGCCGCGCGAAGGCGCGCAGGACTTCGAGGGGCGAGCCGGCGGGGGACTTGGCGGGCGGGGCGGAGGTCATGGCGCAGCGCCTCGAACTTGGCGGCGTAGGAACGCGGTCTGCAAATCAAATGGTTCGAACAACATATCAAGGTACGTCCCAAAGCGCGGGCGCGCCGCGGGGCCACATCGGCCCGGCGTCGTCAAGTGTCCATAGCCCGCCTGAACGCCGGGCGCGGCTTTCGTACTTTTGCGCGACGGGCTATGGATACTCCTCCACTTCGTTTCGGCCCCTTCGGGATGACGACGCCGCGCCGATGTGACTTTTTCTGCTACCATGAACTTTGGTGATGAAAGCGTCGGGAGGCCGACGGTTTCATTACCAAAGTTCATGGTCGCCAAGGAGCCTGAGCCGCGGGCGGGGGTCAAGGCTCGCGAGCCATCGCTCTGCGTCGAACAAAGAATGGCGAGCGACGCGCGAAGCGCGCTTGGCCTTGGCGCCCGCCCGCGGCTCAGGCAGCGCGGCGCTCGAAAATTGGGCCCCGACGCACCGGGCCTTCGCCCGCCTTCCCCGCCCTTCGATTCCACCGTAAGACCTCGCCGCCATGCTCGAAGGCCTGCCGCCCAACAACGCCGCCTACCGCCTGCGCCTCGTCTGCGACGAGCGTCGCGCCCGCGCGATCGTCGATCTGATCGTCGAGAGCTTCGAACCGGCCGAAGCGGCGGCGAGCGCGTTCGAGAGCGCGACCGGGCCACAAGGGCGCCGCGACTGGATCGTGGAGGCCTATTTCGGCTTCGAGCCCGACGAGGCGAGTCTGCGCGAGCTGGTCGCGATCGCGGCGGGCGAGGAGGCCGCACAGCGCGTCGAGTTCCGACGCGCCGAGCAGGCCGACTGGGTCGCCAACTCGCTGGCTGGCCTCGCCCCGGTCAGGGCCGGCCGCTTTCTCGTCCATGGCGCGCATGACCGCGCCAGAATCCGGCCGAACGATGTGGCCGTCGAGATCGAGGCGGCGCTCGCCTTCGGCACCGGTCATCACGGCACCACGCGCGGCTGCCTGTTGCTACTTGACCGCGCGCTGCGGCGCCGCCGGCCCCGTCACGTGATCGATATCGGCTGCGGCACGGGCGTGCTGGCGATCGCCGCTGCCAAGGCTTTGCGCCGACCGGTCGCCGCCGGCGATCTCGACCCGATCGCGGTCGCAACGGCTGCGGCGAACGCCCGGCTCAATGGCGTGGCCGGCTGGGTGCGCCCCTTGCTCGCGCGCGGCGTCGCCCGGCGCGAATTGCGCCAGGGCGGACCCTACGACCTCGTCCTCGCCAATATCCTGGCGCGGCCCTTGCGGGGTCTCGCGCCTTCGGTCGCGACGCTGACTGCGCCGTGCGCCGAGGCGATCCTCTCCGGGCTCTTGGAAAGCGACGTCGCGGGCGTCCTCTCCGCCTGGCGGGCGCAAGGCTTTTTCCTCCTCGACCGGCTGACGCTCGATGGTTGGGCGAGTCTCTTGCTTTATCGGCCCTAAGCTCCTATCTGAGCCGCCGCCTGACATGCCAGCCGCCGAGCAGAGCGGGATGCCCCGCGCATTCGCCCGCAATTCCCCCTTCTCCACGGGAAGCTATGCTGCGGCGCATCATCAAATTGTCATGAAATTTTCGCATTCCTAAAACCGCCATAAGAATTTCCAGTAGGCATTTCACGGGTAAAATTTGGTCATATCTGGCGAAATTGCAGGCGATTTGCCCAAATTCATTAAAATTCGATTATCCTATCCATGCAAATAATGCATGTCTGAGGGCCAAACTTCACCCTACAAATTCAGACCGCCCCCGCTTATGTTGCACCGCGTCAGGCCGGCGCGGCCCGCGAGGAGCACGCTGCCTGATTGTCCGGTCCGAACCGCAAGAAAAAAGATTCAGGAGCACTGCAATGACCCCGTTCAAGACCCTAACCGAGAAGCTGCACGCCTGGCTGCGCTACCGCGAGGCCGTCAAGGAGCTCTCCCAGCTCAGCGACCGCGAGCTCAACGACATCGGCATCCGCCGCGGCGACATCGAGTTCATCGTTCGCCAGGGGACCGCCGTCGCAGCGTAAGCCCTAAACCCCGTTTCGCGGGCGGCCGGAGGCTTCCCTCCTCCCTCCCAAAGTCTCCCCCGTCCGCGTCTCAGGCGCCCGCCGGCCCCTCCCCCGGCGGGCGCTTTTTATTTGCGCTGCGCCGTCACTCCGCCGCTTCGGGCAGCGCCTTGAGCCGCGGCGGCGCCGAGGCGACGATCGCCGCGAACTGCACGAAAAACCCGACGGCCGAAAAGACCAGGCACGCCTCGACGCCGTAGGCTGCGCTGAGAGCCGAGCCGAGCGCCGCGCCAAGCGGCCGCGCGCCCATCGTCGCGGTGACGATGATCGCAGACACGCGGCCAAGCATGGCGTTGGGCGTGACCGTCTGGCGCAAGGTCGTCGTCGTGATCACCCAGACGACCGGACCGGCGCCGAACAGAAAGAAGCTGAAGGCGGCGATGAGGCCGGACGGCGCGACGATAGTCAACGCCATCAACACGGAAGCGATCAGGCCGCAGAGCGGCCCAATCACAATCGAGGCGTCGAAGGTGAAGATACGGCCGAGGCTCGGCGCGCCGATCGCGCCGACGATCATGCCTGCGCCATAGGCGCCGAGCGTCGCGCCGACGCCGGACGCGTCGAGGCCGAGATGGTGAACGGCGTAGGGCGCATAGACCGCCTGCAGCGCGAACCATGACGTGTTGAAGACGATCGCGACGACCAGCAGCGGACGCAGCAAGGCATGGCCGACGACGAAACGCGCGCCTTCGGCGAGATCGCGAAGCGGATGCCGGCGGCCTGCTTGCGCCGCCGGCTTGCCCGCCGGCAGGCGCGCCAGCGTGACGACGGCGGCGAGCGACAGCGTCGTCGCAACGATATAGGCCGCCGGCGCGCCGGACCAGCCGACCAGGGCGCCGCCGATCGCCGGCCCGGCGGCGAAGGCGGCGCTGCGCGCCAGCTCCAGCCAGCGATTGGCGAGCGGCAGCGCCTCGCGCGGCGAGAGCAACGGGACGAGCGCGGGCGCGGCGACGCTATAGGCGACCGTGCCGGTCGCGCCGAGAAAGCCGAGGCCGGCGAGCAAAGCGAGATCCAGCTTGCCGGCGACCACAAGGGCGAGCGTCAGCGCGAGCGAAGCCGCGCGGGCGGCTTCGGCGGCGACCATCAGCCCGCGCCGCGAGACGCGATCGGCGACAACGCCCATCGGCAGAGACAGGAGCAGGAAGGGAAGCGTCTGCGCCGTCTGCAGCAATCCGGTCTCGGCGCCGCCGGCGTCAAGCGCGAGAACCGCGACGATCGTCGCGGCGGCGAGCGCCATCTGCTCCGAACATTGCGCAGCGAGATTCGACCAGGCGAGGCGGATGAAGGCGGCCGGCAGGCGGGGAGGTTCGAAGGTCATGGCGCGTCCGTTGGCGAAACGAGACGCGTGATCTAGGGCGAAGGCGCGAAGCGCGCTCCCCGATTCCTGCGACGAAATTCGAATGAGTCGCGAGCGCGCGTTCAGCGCGACGAAGCGACGAGGAGTATTCGGCTCCAGGGGGCCAATCCGCCATCGTTTCGATTGCGTTTCATCCTCCACGCCGTCCGCGTTGACAGACGCTCTGCCTTGGCCATTCTCGCGCCGTCAACCGCCAGCCAGGAGCCGCCGCCCGTGAATTCGACCGCCCGGACCAACCGCCGCTACCGCATCGCCGTCATTCCGGGCGACGGGATCGGCAAGGAGGTCGTCCCGGAGGGCTTGCGCGCGCTCGAAGCGGCGGCGAAGAAATTCCGCTTCGATCTGGACTTCTCCTCGTTCGATTTCGCCTGCGTCGATTATTGGCTCCGTCACAAAAAGATGATGCCGGACGATTGGCAGGCGCAGCTTAAAGGCCATGACGCGATTTTCTTCGGCGCGGTCGGCTGGCCGGCGATCGTGCCCGATCACGTCTCGCTCTGGGGCTCGCTGATCCCGATGCGGCGCGAATTCGATCAATACGTCAATCTGCGCCCCGTCCGCCTGATGCCCGGCGCGCCCTGCCCGCTCGCCAACCGCAAGCCGGGCGACATCGACTTCTATGTCGTGCGCGAGAACACCGAGGGCGAATATTCCTCGATCGGCGGCCGCATCTTCGCCGGGACCGACCGCGAGACCGTGGTGCAGGAGACGGTGATGACCCGCCATGGCGTCGACCGGATCTTGAAATTCGCCTTCGATCTCGCCGCGTCGCGGCCGAAGAAGCATCTGACCTCGGCGACCAAGTCGAACGGCATTTCGATCACGATGCCGTTCTGGGACGAGCGGGTCGAGGCTGTGTCGGCGGCGTATCCCGGCGTGCGCTGGGATAAGTACCATATCGACATCCTGACCGCCCATTTCGTGCTGCATCCCGACTGGTTCGACGTCGTCGTCGGCTCGAACCTGTTCGGCGACATTCTCTCCGATCTAGGCCCGGCTTGCGCCGGCTCGATCGGCATCGCGCCGTCGGGCAACATCAATCCGGAGCGGGAATTTCCCTCGCTGTTCGAGCCGGTGCACGGCTCGGCCCCTGACATAGCCGGCAAGGGGGTAGCCAATCCGATCGCGCAAATCTGGTCGGCGGCGATGATGCTCGACCATCTTGGCGAGAGCGAAGCGGCGCGGGCGATCGAGGGCGCGATCGTCGCCACTCTGGAGGAGCCGCGCTTGCGCACCCGCGATCTCGGCGGCCCGGCCGACACGGTCGCGGCGGGCAAGGCCGTGGCGGAGAGGTTGGCTTAGGAGGGTTTGCAATGGTCAAGGCCTGCGCCGACCCCCATCCGTACCCTCCCCCGCTTCGCGGGAGAGGGAGGCTTTCGCGCCGCGGCCAACGCCTGCGCGTGGCAGGGCTGGAAACACAGTTGGCGCGACGCCCGAAGCCCCCTCTCCCGCAAAGCGGGGAGGGTACGGGTGGGGGCTCGCGGCGTCGATCAAACATCGCTCCCCGCCATGACCAATCCCGTCCTCGTCGAGGCGACGCGCGGCGGGCGTGTCGAGAGCCGGCATCGCGGCGCGGTCGCGGTGAGCGATTCCGAGGGCAAGTCGGTCCTCGCGCTCGGCAATGTCGAGGCGGCGGTCTTTCCGCGCTCGGCGGTGAAGGCGCTGCAGGCGCTGCCGCTGGTCGAGTCGGGCGCCGCGGAGAAGTACAAGCTGACCGACGCCGAGATCGCGCTTGCTTGCTCGTCGCATGCCGGCGAGCCGATTCACGTTGCGACCGCGCGCTCCATGCTCGCCAAATGCGGCTTGGACGAGAGCGCGCTCGAATGCGGTATCCATTGGCCGGCCGATATCGCCGCTTCCCGCGCGCTGGCGGCGTCGGGCGCAACGGCGAGCGCCCTGCACAACAATTGCTCCGGCAAGCATGCCGGCTTTCTTTGCGTGGCTTGCGCCGCCGGCGTCTCGCCGAAAGGCTACGTGAAGTACGATCATCATGCGCAGCGCGAAGTGCGGGCCGCGCTGAGCGCGATGACCGGACTCGCGCTTGACGATGCGACGTGGGGGGTCGACGGCTGCGCTGTTCCGACCTACGCGATTCCGCTCCGCGCTCTGGCGTTCGCCTTCGCCCGGTTCGGGACGGGCGAAGGGCTCGAGCCTGGCCGCGCCGCTGCGTCGCGCCGCATCCGCGCAGCCTGCGCCGCCCACCCGCGCCTCGTCCGCGGGACTGGCGGCTTCGACACGGAGATCATGACCGCGCTCGGCGCGCGCGCATTCGTCAAGACCGGCGCCGAGGGCGTCTATTGCGGCGCCCTGCCCGAGCTCGGGCTCGGCGTCGCGATCAAATGCGACGACGGCGCGGGGCGGGCGGCGGAGGTCGCGATGGCGGCGGTCATCGCGAAGCTTCTGCCGCTGCGCGACGACGAGCGCGCCGCGATTGCGCCGCACGTCGCTCCTGTCCTCTACAACTGGAATCGGCAAGAGGTCGGCGCGCTGCGGGCGAGCGGAGCGTTGCTGGGTTAGAGGTTCGTTCGGCGTTAAGGTCCGTTTTTTCCTGCGAGAGGAGGATTCGCCATGGGCGCATGGGGCGCCGGACTCTATTCGAACGATCTCGCTTTGGATCTCAAGGCGATGATCGGGGCTGTCGTCCGTCTTCCCTTCGAGCCCGCGCGCCTGCTTCAACTGCTGTGCGAAACTGAATTCGGCGCGTCGACCGACCCGGACGAGGCCACGACCTTTTGGCTCGTCGTCGCCGACCAATTCGCCAAACGCGGCGTCGATTTGCCGGAGGCGCGCGAGCGCGCGCTCGCGATCATTGCCGAAGGCGTCGATCTGAAGGCGATGGAAAGCCTCGGCATGCCGCCGAAGGAGCTCGAAAAACGACAGCGTATGCTGCTCGAATTGCGGCAGCGCCTGATCGCGCCGGTCGCGCCCGCCACGCGCAAGACCATGACGGCGCCGCAAAAGCTGCTGATGCAGAGCGGCGACGTTCTGGCCTTTCCATCATCGCAAGGAAGGCCGATCAATCCATATCTCGCGAGCAAGAAGGAGATGCGGCCGCAGTTTCAACAGGACGGCTGGGGCGTCTTCGTGGTGGTCGAATGCGGCCTCGTCTTCGATTTCCTCGCTTGGTACCGGCCGCTCGTAATCGAGATCGCGCTGCCGCAGAGACCCGCGCTGGCCGACCTTGAAGCGCCGCGAACCTGGTATCTCAATCGCGCCGGCGTCTGCTCGCCGGCGCATTATAAACGGATGGAGCTCGCCCCGATCGGTCGCGTCGTGATCGACGCCGCGAAGTTCGAAGCCGCATTTCCGGATCGGCCGGCGCCGCGTTCGGACACGATCAGCGACATTTCAATCTCGAATCGGCTCCAAATGATCGACCCCGAAAAAGCCGACATCCAGCGGCGAGGACGGGCGCGATGGCGGCGCGTGGACTCTCTGGCCCAGATCGCATCCGCCTGAGGCGGCGGCCGACAAATCCGCGGCGTTACGGCGAGCCGATCGCCGGCGCGCCGCTTTCGGTCGCGCCGAGGAAGTTCTCTTCCCACCAGGTGAAGAGAATGTCGCGCAGGGCCGCACCGTCGTCGGCCTCGTAAGAGGGCAGACGAATCGCCTCGAACATCGCCGCCTCGTCCGCCGAGAGGGTCACGACGACGTCCTCGACGAGGATCGGCGTGTTCACGAACTCCGCCACATAAGTATGGTCGCGAACGAGCGCGCGGTCGGACTTGATCGTCGCATTGCGGAAGTCCTGCGGCGTCCGCTGGCTTTTGAGAATCGGCGTCTTCGGCGCCGCCGCCATGTCCGCCTCGCTCGCCTGAAACACGGTGAGCTTGATCGGCTTGAGCGCGAAATTGCTCGTGCGCATGACGTCTGCGCCGCAGACATTGGGGACCGCCAGCACATCGACAAGCGCCAGCAAGTCGACGAAATCGCCCGGCCTCGACTCTTGGCGGGTGATCGTCGCGCGGCCGTCCAAGGTCACTTCGGTGCACATGAAGAGGTTGAAACTGTCGTGCACGTCGTCCGGCGTCAGACCATATTCGCGCTGCGCCTCGGCCTGAATGTCCTGGCAGTTCGTATGGGCGTCGAAGCCGTAGGCGCTCTCGTAAAGATAGGCGCTGCAACGCGGAAAGAGCACGTCATTGCGCCCGACTGTATCCTCGAGAATGTAAAGGAGCGGGCGCTCGCGCGGCGGCGCCGACCACAGGAAGGACCCTTTCGACGGATTGAAGCCGTGAACGGTGCGCGTCCGGCCGCAATGCATGTACTCTTTGTAGTCGTGGAGATTGAAGCAGTTGAAGTCGACGCATTGCCGGCCTTCGACCTGTTCGATCCGCAGGATCCGCCCGGCGCGCAATTCGATCGCCTTGCCGGTCCCCGGCTGCATCGTCCATTCGAAAAGGACGCTCCGCGCGCTCATCGCGCCTCTCCTCGGCGCGAGGATTTGGCGGCCTGCTCGCGCAAGGCGCGGCGGATAAGCGCGGCGCGATCAGCCGCGGCGCCGCGCGCCACGGCGCGGTCGACGAGCTCGATCTGCTGCTGATTGAGCCGCACGATCACGGTTCTTTCGGCCATGGTCATCGCCTCACATTGTATACCTATATGCGCCCGATCTCCTCTTCATATTGCCTATTTCCCGTCGGTAGAAGCTCATGAAAGCGGCGTTTCCTGGCTAATCTTTGCTCACATGGATACTTGATTGCCATATTCTCGTATACAATAATCGGCGGATCGTCGTCCTCAATCTCCAATGTCGAAATCTTCTCCCCGAGCCGAAATAGCCTATCAGGCGTTGCGTCAGGCGATTATCGAGCAGGCCTTGCTGCCGGGCGCGAAGCTGCCCGAAGATCAGATCGGCGCGCATTTCGGCATGAGCCGGACGCTGGCGCGGGCGACGTTGGCGCGCCTCCAGGCCGAAGGCCTCGTCGACGCTCGACCGAAGCGTACCGCCACGGTCGCGCAGCCGACGCTCGAAGAGGCTCGCGACATCTTCGAGGTTCGCAAGGCGCTCGAGCGCGAAGCGGTGGCGCTGACGATCAAGCGGTGGCGGCCGGAATATGGCGCGGCGCTCGAGGGGCATGTCCGCGAGGAGAACGCCGCCAAGGCGCGACGCGACGATCGGGTCTCGATCCGCCTGGCCGGCGAGTTTCACATCAAGCTCGCCGCCATGTCCGGCAATAAGGTGCTGCAGCGCGCCCTCGCCGAGCTCGTCTCGCGCTGCTCCCTGATCCTTGCGCTCTACGGCCGGCCGCATTCGTCCGAATGCGCGGTCAACGAACATTCGCAGATCATCGCAGCGTTGCGCAAGAAGGACATTGCCGGCGCGACGCGTCTGATGGAGGAGCATGTCGGCTCCGTCGAGCGAAGGGCGTTACTCGCCGACGCGCCAAGCGCCGACCTCGATCTCGACGCGGTGTTGTCGCGCTATGCGCGAACGATCGAGGCTTCGAACGCCGCGATCTCGCTGCCGGTCGGCCGGCGCAAGCGATCCTCATGACGCCGCCCGACGCGCCGCATACGCATTTCGATTTCGCGCGGCTTTCGCCGCGCGAGCGCTACAAGCTTCTGATCGGCACGGTGATTCCGCGCCCGATCGCGTTCGTCACGACGGTCGACGAACACGGCGCGCAGAACGCCGCGCCGTTCAGCTTCTTCAACTGCCTTTCGGCCGACCCCGCGATCGTGGCGATCGGCGTCGAAAACCACGACGATATGCGTTTCAAGGACACCGGCCGCAACATCCGGATGACCGAGGAATTCACGGTCAACATCGTCGACGATGCGATCCTCGCCGCGATGAACATTTGCGCGACGCCTTTTCCGCCGGAGGTCGACGAGATCGCCCTGTCCGGCCTAACCGCGGTGAAAGGCGTCCACGTCAAATGCCCGCGGATCGCCGAAGCGCCGGCTTCGCTCGAGTGCCGGCGGTACCTGACCCTGGAAGTCGGCAAGTCGCGCGAGATCGTCCTTGGACTTGTGTTGGCTTGTTTCATCAAAGCCGGCGCAGTCGATTCGGCCACCATGCATGTCGATCAGCGCAGGATGGACGCCGTCGGGCGGCTCGGCGGACACGGCTATTCGCGAACACGCGACCAATTCGACCTGCCGACGATGACGGTGGCCGAATGGGAGGAATGTCAGGCGAAGCGGACGCGGTCGAGCGCCGAGTTCGGATAGCGCGCGGCACGCGTCTTGCTGTTGGGCATGGGACAGTGACGACGCTCGGCGCGGACTCGTGTTGCGGCGCGGAGGCTGCAACACACATCCGTGAGTCGTCGCAAGCAGAGAGTCGCTGGAGCATTTGCCGAGCGAGCTCCCATCGTAGGAAGGAGCATGGACCATGAACGTGACACGACGCGGATTTTTGTCGGGGGCTGCGGCTGGAGCGGCTCTGCTGACCGGACTGCCCATGGCGCGCGCCGCCGGCAAGACGATCGGTTTCATCTATGTCGGATCGAAGGACGACTATGGCTGGAACCAATCGCACGCCGTCGCCGCGGCCGCCTTGAAGAACCTTCCCGGCATCACCGTGGTCGAGGAAGAGAACGTTCCGGAGACCGACGCCGTGGCGAAAACCATGGAATCGATGATCAACTTGGACGGCGCCTCTTTGCTCTTTCCGACCTCGTTCGGCTATTTCAACCCGTTCATGCTCGATGCAGCGCGAAAATACCCTAATGTCGAGTTTCGCCATCCGACGGGTCTCTGGAACAAGGACAAGGACCCGAAGAACGCCGGCGGCTATTATTCCTATATGGACCAGGGTCACTATGTGAACGGCGTCGCCGCCGGGCTTTCGACCAAGTCCAACAAGATCGGCTATATCGCGGCCAAACCGATCGGCCTGGTGCTTCGCAACGTCAACTCGTTCACGGTCGGCGTCAAGATGGTCAATCCGGCGGCGGAGGTCCATCTGATCATCACCGGAGACTGGTCCTTGCCGGTGCGCGAGGCGGAATCAGCGCAAGCGCTCGTCGATTCCGGTTGCGACGTGATCGCCTGCCATGTCGATAGTCCGAAAGTGGTTATCGAGACCGCGGAAGCGCGCGGGGCAAAAACTTTGGGGCATAACGCCGATCAAAGCAACCTCGCGCCGAAGGGCTTCATCACGGGCGCGGAGATGAAGTGGAGCACCGTCTACGACGCCTACGCCAAACTCATCGCAAAAGGCGAGAAGCTTCCGAACATGAACGAAGGCGGTTACGACAAGGACCTCGTCAAGAGCACGCCTTTCGGCGCCGGCGCCAGCGAGGCGGCGCGCAAGGCGGCTCTCGCAGCCATCGAAGATATGAAGGCCGACAAGCCGATCTTCGTCGGCGGCGTCAAGGACAACAAAGGCAACGTGATCGCCAGCAAGACTCTCGATCTTTACGAGGGCAGTCTCTGGGGCACGAACTATCTGATCGAGGGCGTCATCGGCTCGATCACCTGAGTCCCGCCGTCGGCCGGCTTACGCCGTTCAGCCATTTCGAGCTTCGGGCGTCCGACGCATGGCGCGTGTCGCCGCGTGTCGGACAAATCCGCTCGCGACCGCCGGCGAACGGATCGCGCGGCGCGCGGTTTCCGGCCTCTCCGCATTGAGCTTGGCGCCTTGAGCCGCTAGAAGACCGGCCAACCCGGAGCTTCTTCCGTCATGAACGACATTCGCAAGGCCAGCCCGCAGGAGCAATCCGAAATCCTGATGCAGGCGCTGCCGCATATGCTGCGCTATGACGACGCCACCATCGTCGTCAAATATGGCGGCCACGCCATGGGCGACGAAGAAAAGGCGCGCGATTTCGCCAAGGACATGGTTCTGCTCGAGCAATCGGGCGTCAATCCGGTCGTGGTCCATGGCGGCGGCCCGCAGATCGGCGTGATGCTGAAGAAGCTCGGCATCGAATCGCGCTTTTCCGGCGGCCTGCGCATCACCGACAAAGCGACGGTCGAGATCGTCGAGATGGTCCTCGCCGGCGCGATCAACAAGCAGATCGTCGGCCTGATCAACGCCGAGGGCGGACGAGCGGTCGGCCTCTGCGGCAAGGACGGCAATATGGTGACGGCGCGCAAGGTCACGCGCGCCGCGGCCGGCGGCAATATCGAAGTCGAGGACGTGGTCGATCTCGGCTATGTCGGCGAGCCGGCCAAGGTCGATACGACCGTGCTCGATCAGATCCTGGGCCGCGAGCTCATCCCCGTCCTCGCGCCGGTCGCGCAGGGCGCGGACAGCGAGACCTACAACATCAACGCCGACACGTTCGCCGGCGCCATCGCTGGCGCGCTCAACGCGAAACGCCTGTTGCTGCTGACCGACGTGCCCGGCGTGCTCGACAAGGATAAGCAGCTCATCAAGGAGCTGAAGGTCGATCAGATCCGCGGCCTGATCGCCGACGGGACGATCACCGGCGGGATGATTCCCAAAGTCGAGACCTGTATTTATGCGCTCGAGCAAGGCGTCGAAGGCGTCGTCATCCTCGACGGCAAGATTCCGCACGCCGTGCTGATCGAACTGCTGACCGACGAAGGCGCGGGGACGCTGGTGACGCGGTAGCTCCCTCGCCCCGCGGGGCGCCGTGGCTTGCGTTTGGCGGAGTGCACGCGTCAGAGGCTGCCCTGGTTCAAGTCCGCCGCAAGGGCCCTTTGGACCGCTTCGGGCTCTCGATCGATGATCGTGAGAAGCACCCGCGCCTGTGCGTCCGGGTCTCTGACGCCCTGCTCCCAATTTTTTAGCGTGCCTGGCGAGATGCCGAAGCGGGCGGCAAAGGCGTTCTGACTAAGCCCGAGCTTCGCGCGAATCGCTTTCACGTCCAACTTTTCTGGAACATGCACGCGATAGCTCGCAGGATCGGCTTCGCCCTTGGCGATGGCGCGAGCTTCCTTGGCCGCCGTGAGCAGACGATCGCCGAGCTTAGTCATAGGGACATCCTCAATCTTTCCGCTTGGCCGCGACGCCTGCGCGATAATCATCGGCAAGCGAGGCTAATTCCACTTTGAGCGCGTTGCGTTCGGCTTGCGACAAATCTGCTCGTTCTCCTTTCGAAATCAACGCGAGGAGGAAAACGGGAACGTCTTTCGCGGCGAAATAGGTAATGATGCGATAGCCGCCCGACTTGCCCTTGCCGCGTCCGGCAATCCTAACTTTGCGAGCGCCTCCAGTCCCGACGATCAGGTCTCCAGCCTCGGGCGCGGCTGCAATAATCGCGACGATCTGCGCCGCTTCGTCGACCCCTACATGAGCCGCCTTCAGGTCGGCGAGATACGTCGGGGTTTCGATGACCGTATGCACAGCGCAATATACGTCATTGACGTATAGCCTTCAAGAGGAACAACCCAAACTGTCGGTCTCTGGTTCGGCAAGTTCGCTCAAACGAACCGAACCTGGTGAACCTTAATCCAGCCCTTCTCCCCCCGCGGGCTTTGCGATACCACACCGCCCATGCGCATTCTCGCCATCGACACGTCCTGCGGCGCGGCCTCGGCTTGCGTCGCGGAGAGCGGCGCGGCGGCGCCGATCGCGCTCGAGACGCTGCCGATGGAGCGCGGCCACGCCGAGGCGCTCGCGCCGCTGCTGCAAAAGCTGATGGCCGGCGTCGAACGCGGCTTTTCTTCGCTCGATCGCGTCGCCGCGACGGTCGGGCCCGGCTCCTTCACCGGCATCCGAATCGGCCTCGCAACGGCGCGGGCGATCGGTCTCGGCCTGTCAGCGCCAGTGGTCGGCGTCTCCTCGCTCGCCGCCTTCGCCGGCTCGCTCCTCGCCGATCCCAGGCCAGGCGTCATCGCGGCGGCGATCGACGCCAAGCATGGTCGGGTCTATCTGCAGCTCTTCGAGGCGAACGGACGGCCGCTGCTGCCGCCGCGGCTTGCGAACTTACGCGACGCGGTCCGGCTGATTGGCTCGGGGCCGGTGCGCCTCGCCGGCAGCGCTGCGCCGCTCCTCGCCGCGGAGGCCGCGCGAGCCGGCCTCGCGGCCGAAATCGCCGGCCCGATCGACTGCCCGGATATTGTCGCCGTGGCGCGGCTCGGCCTCGTCGCCGATCCGGATCAATCGCCGCCGCGGCCGCTCTACCTCAAAGCGCCCGACGCCCAAGCCCCCGAAAATCCCGCAATCGCCCGCGCCAGCCCTTAAGACGCCTACAAAGACGCATGGTCTTCCCATTCCGAAAGGCCGCCCAGCCGGTTCTGCGCCCGCTGCGCAGCGACCGCGCCGCGCAATGCGCGGCGCTCCATGCCGCGTCCTTCGCCCATGGCTGGTCGGCGCAGGAATTCGAGAGCCTCATCTCGGCCGCCAATGTCTCCGGCGAGGCAGCGGTCGATCCGGCGAGCGGCCGATTGCGCGGCTTCGTCTTGACGCGTCTCGCCGCCGACGAAGCCGAGATCCTGACCGTCGCCGTCGATGCGGCTTTGCGCCGGCGCGGCGTCGGCCGGGCGCTGCTCGCCGCTCATATGGCGCGCCTCGCCTCGCTCGGCGTCAAGAAGCTGTTCCTGGAAGTCGAACAGGACAACGCGGCCGCGCTTGCGCTTTACGCCAGATTCGGCTTTCGCGAGGTCGGCCAGAGAAAAGGCTATTATCGGAAAAGCGACGGCGCGCCGGCGACCGCGCTCGTTCTACGCAGGGATTTGCTCTAAGTGAGCCGGGGGGCTGTTCTCAAATCCGCGGCCTTTTTCTTTCGGGCCAACGGCCCGGTCGTTCTCGCCAGGCTGCTCGCCGCCTTGGCGGCGGCGGCGCTGATCGTGCTGATCGGCGGCCCGATTCGCCATGTCGCGCTCCGCCGCGGTTGGCGGCTTGGCGAGAGCCTGCCGCCTCTGCTCCACCGCGCATTGTGCTTCGGACTCGGCGTCCGCTTGCATGTCCATGGCCGAGCGAGCGACTTCAGGCCCCAGCTCGTGGTCCCCAATCACGTCTCCTGGTTGGACATCGTGGTGCTCGGCGCGTTGCGGCCGACCGCTTTCCTGGCGAAAAAAGAGGTCGGCGCGCGCTTTCTCGCCCGCCTGTTGGTCGGCCTGCAGGGCGCGGTCTATGTCGATCGCGGCCGGCGGCGGAAGATCCCCCTGGTCAACGCCGAAATGGCCAGGCGCATGCGCGCCGGATCGGCCGTGGTGCTGTTCGCCGAGGCGACGACCAATGACGGCAACCGCATTCTCCGGTTCAAATCTTCGCATTTCGAGGCGAGCCGCCTCGCGCTCGACGACCCGCTCCATTCGGCGATGGTCCAGCCGATCTTCATCGCCTATTCGCGGCGCGGCGGCTTGCCGCTCGGCCGGGCCGAGCGGCCATTCGTCGCCTGGTATGGCGATATGACATTTTTCAGCCATTTATGGCGATTTCTCCTCGCCGGGAGCGTCGATTGCGACCTCTATTGCGGGGCGCCGCTCTATGTCCATCGCGGCGAGCATCGCAAGCAGATCGCCCGCCGCGCCGAGCGAGCGGTGCGCGCCTTGGCCGAGCAGGCTCGGCTCGGCCGACTTGAACCCTCGCCCGCCAAATCTGCTATTCTCCCCGCGGCCCAAAGGCTCTAAATGAAGGGCGGATTGGCCTGGAGACCCTTTTTGGCAGCCCCGTTCGACATTCTTGACCGCGCCGCGCCCCCTGTCGCTCAAAAATCCCGGCTCGAAGACGGCAAAAAGATTTTCGTCAAGTCATTCGGCTGTCAGATGAATGTCTATGATTCGCAGCGCATGAGCGACGTCGCTGCGGGCGAGGGCTATTCGCCGACGGCCGAGATCGAAGAGGCCGATCTCGTCGTCCTGAACACTTGCCATATCCGCGAAAAGGCCTCGGAGAAGATTTTCTCCGAACTCGGCAAGACGCGCGAACTGAAAGAGCGCCGCGCCCAGGCCGGGCGCAAGACCCAAATCGTCGTCGCTGGTTGCGTCGCCCAGGCGGAAGGGGCGGAAATCATCCGCCGGCAGCCGGCCGTCGATCTCGTCGTCGGCCCGCAGAATTATCATCGCCTGCCGCAATTGCTGCGCCAAGCGGAAGCTCAGCCGGTCGTCGACACCGATTTCCCGGTCCACAGCAAATTCGACCATCTGCCGGCCGCCGCGCCGGCGGCGACGCGGGCGCGCGGCGTGACCGCCTTCGTCACGGTGCAGGAGGGCTGCGACAAGTTTTGCTCGTTCTGCGTCGTCCCCTATACGCGCGGCGCAGAATTTTCCCGGCCCGTGGCGCAGATTCTGGCCGAGATCGACTCGCTCGCGGCCGCCGGCGTGCGCGAAATCACCCTGATCGGCCAGAATGTTAACGCCTATCACGGCCTCGCCGAAGACGGCGGCGCTTGCGATCTCGCCGCGTTGCTCGAGCGGGTCGCCGCTCGCCCGGGCGTGGCGCGGGTCCGCTATACGACGTCGCACCCGACCGATATGTCGCCTTCGCTGATCGACGCTCATCGCGACAATCCTGCTCTTTCTCCTTACCTCCATCTGCCGGCGCAATCGGGCTCGAACCGCGTTCTCGCCGCGATGAACCGCCGGCACACGGCCGAGGATTACCTCGCGGTCGTCGCCGCCTTGCGCGCCGCCCGGCCGGATATCGCGCTGTCGTCGGATTTCATCGTCGGCTTTCCCGGCGAGAGCGAAGCGGAGTTCGAAGAGACGCTGGCGCTGACCGAGAAAATCGGCTTCGCCTCGTCGTTTTCGTTCAAATATTCGCCGCGGCCGGGCACGCCCGGCGCCGAAATGGCGGACCAGATCGACGAGGCGACCAAGGCGCGCCGCTTGGCGCGCCTGCAGGACGCGCTTGAAGAACAGCGCCAGGCCTTCAATCGCGGCATGGTCGGTCGCGTCCTGTCAGTTTTGATCGAAAAAATCGGCCGCTATCCCGGTCAATTGGTCGGCCGCTCTCCCTATATGCAGTCTGTGCTGGCGGAGGGCGCGCCCGAATTGATCGGGGAGCTGGCGGATATCGAGATTCTGAGCGTCGGCCCGCATTCGCTCAGAGGCCGCATCATCGACGCGACGGGTTAGGAGACCCACTCATTTGAGAACGCAGGATCGTACGATCGCCAAGATTCCTCCGGCGAACGCCGACATGCAAACAGAGACGCGCGACAAACCTTTCGAAACCACGCTTGCTTTCGACGATAACGGCCTGGCTTCCGTCGTTTTCGGTCACTACGACCAGAATCTTGCGGCGATCGAGCGCAAGCTCGGCGTCGTCGCCAACGCCAACGGCAATCACGTCGTCATCAAGGGGCCGAAAGAGGCGGCCGAGCACGCGCGCCGCGTTTTCGAAATGCTTTACGAGCGGGCCAAGCTCGGCCAGGGCGCCGATCTCGGCGACGTCGACGGCGCGATCGCCGAGGGCGCGCTGCAAGGCAGCCTGTTCCCGAGCGACCCCGATCAGCGTCCGGCTTTCGAGCTGATCAGGACGCGCAAACGCGGCGTCGTCCGCGCGCGCAATGCGGCCCAGAACCATTATCTGACGTCGCTGAAGCGCCACGAACTGGTTTTCGCCGAAGGCCCGGCCGGCACCGGCAAGACCTGGCTCGCGGTGGGCTACGCGGTGTCGCTGCTCGAACAGGGCGCGGTCGAGCGGCTGATCCTGTCGCGGCCCGCCGTCGAAGCCGGCGAGAAGATCGGCTTCCTGCCCGGCGACATGCGCGAAAAGGTCGACCCGTACCTTCGCCCGATCTATGACGCGCTTTATGAATTCATGGACGGCCGCATGGTCGAGCGCGGCCTCGAGACCGGCATGATCGAGATCGCGCCGCTCGCCTTCATGCGCGGCCGCACCCTCTCCAATTCGCTCATCCTGCTCGACGAGGCGCAAAACGCCACGGCCATGCAGATGAAGATGTTCCTGACCCGGCTCGGCGAGGGCTCGCGCATGATCGTCAACGGCGATCCGAGCCAGACCGATTTGCCGCACGGCGAGAAATCCGGCTTGAGCGACGCGGTGGCGCTGCTGTCGCGGCTCGAAGGCGTCGGCCACGTCGTCTTCCGCGCCGGCGACGTGGTGCGGCACGACCTCGTCCGCCGCATCGTCGCGGCCTATGACGACTCGAAGGCGCAGGCGCGGCGATGAAACCGACCAATAGATCGATGAGCGGCCGCACGCCCCCTCCCCGGCCCTCCCCCGCTTCGCGGGAGAGGGGGGCCCACGCGCCGCGACCCGCCTCGCGGGCGCCGGGGCAGGATAGGCAGGAGCGGCTCGGCGCCCTCCCTCTCCCGCGAAGCGGGGGAGGGCCGGGGAGGGGGAGCGCTGAGGCGCCGGAAAGCGCGCCAAGTACGATCATGCTCGACATCGCCGTCGAGCGCGTTTCGCCGCTCTGGGCGGCGCTGCCCGACGCGGCGGCGCTCGCCGAGCGCGCCGTTCGCGCCGCCGCGGCGGCGTGCGGCGTCAAACTCGAGCAAGCGGCTGAAGTGAGCGTCCAGCTCGTCGACGACGAGCGCATTCGCGCGCTCAACGCCCGCTGGCGCGGCTTCGACAAGCCGACGAACGTGCTCTCTTTTCCGGCTTCGCCCGCCGATCGGCTCGCCTCCGCGCCGCTTCTCGGCGACATCGTCGTCGCTTACGAGACGACGCAGCGCGAAGCGGACGATGATGAAATGAGTTTGAGCGATCACTTCGTCCATCTCGTCGTACACGGCTTCCTGCACCTCGTCGGCTTCGATCATCAGACCGATCGCGAGGCCGAAGAGATGGAGGCGCTCGAAACGCGCGTGCTGAAGGGGATGGCGATCGCAGAACCCTATGGCCGGAGCGTTCCGGCGGAGCACGAATGAGCGAAGCGCCAAAACGCGACACCCACGAGCCGACGCCGGCGAGGCCCGGGCTCGAAACGCATGCCGGATTGTTCGAGCGGTTGCGCGCGCTGTTCGGCCTCGGCCCGGCCTCGGTGCGCGACGATATCGAGGACGCGCTTGAAGAAGCCGGGCCGGACGCCGACTTCACGCCGCAAGAGCGGGCGATTTTGAAGAACGTCCTGGCGCTGCACGACGTGCGCGTCGAGGACGTCATGGTGCCGCGCGCCGACGTCATCGCCGTGCAGATCGATGCGCCGCTGAGCGACGTGCTCGCCCTGTTCCGGACCGCCGGCCATTCGCGCTTGCCGGTCTATGGCGAGACGCTCGATGATCCGCGCGGCATGGTCCACATTCGCGATTTCGTCGATTATCTCGCCGCAGCGCCGCAATTCGGCCTCGCGCCTGAGGCGGCGTCCGAACAAGCGCCGGCGCCTTTCGACATGAGCCTGCCGCTCGCCAAGGCGAATATCCTGCGTCCGGTCCTTTATGCGCCGCCGTCGATGCCGGCGCTCGACCTGCTCTTAAAGATGCAGGCGACGCGCACGCATATGGCCCTGGTCATCGACGAATATGGCGGCTGCGACGGGCTGGTGTCGATCGAGGACGTGGTCGAGGCGATCGTCGGCGACATCGAGGACGAGCACGACGAAGCCGAGACGCCGGCGATCGAGAAAACCGCCGAAGGCGCTTTTGTCGCCGACGCCCGCGCCAGCCTCGAAGACCTTTCGGCCGCGCTCGGCGACGATTTCATCAAGTTCGGCGAGGCCGAACAGGTCGACACAATCGGCGGCCTGGTCACGGCCAAGGTCGGCCGCGTGCCGGGCCGCGGCGAGATCGTGACCGGAATCGGCGACTACGAATTCGAGGTTCTCGACGCCGATCCGCGCCGGGTGAAGAAGGTCAAGATCCAACGCGCCGCGCCGCCGGCGAGGAAGTCCGCCGGCCGACGCAAGCGCGCTGGCGCGCCGCCGCCCTCCGAGCCGGTGGCCGGCGGGGCGGAAGAAGGCTAAGCGGTCAACGACCTTTCAACCGCTTTGGGCGGCGGCGGATCATGATTTAGGATGAGGCCATGATTCGCGGCGAGCGACGGCGGCAGTGACCTCAAGCGTCTCGACCTTCCCCGACCGCGCCTCCTTCGTTCAGTCGATCGGCGAGCCGGTGATTCTCGCCTGGGGCTGGCGTCGGCGGCTGATCGCCTTCGGCGCCGGCGCCGCCGGCGCGCTGGCCATGGCGCCGGTCAATTTTTGGCCGGCCATGATTGCGCCGTTGACCGTCGCGGTCTGGCTGCTCGACGGCTCGGCCGATTCCAACGCCAAAGGCGCCACGTTTCTGCCCTCCCTTCGAGCGGCGTTTGGCGTCGGCTGGTGGTGGGGCTTTGGTTATTTCGTCGCCGGCCTGTGGTGGCTCGGCGCGGCCTTCCTGGTCGACGCCGATGAATTCGCCTGGGCGCTGCCGCTCGGCGTCCTGGGGCTGCCGGCTGCGCTCGCTTTCTTCCCGGCCCTCGGCTTCGCCTTGGCGAAGGCTTTATGGTCCCCCGGCGCAGCCCGCATCTTCGCGCTCGCCACGGGCCTCGGGGTCAGCGAGTGGCTGCGCGCCAATATTCTGACCGGCTTTCCCTGGAACGAATTCGGCATGGCGCTGGGCGGAACGCCGATGCTCGCGCAGGCGGCCTCGCTCGTCGGCCTGCATGGGCTGACCTTGTTGACGATCGCGATCTTCGCCGCGCCGGCGACGCTGATCGACGAGGCGAGCGGCAGACGCCGCGCTGCGCCGACGGCGCTCGCGGTCCTCGCGCTGACCCTCCTCACCGCATTCGGCGCCTGGCGGCTCGCCGCGCCGCCCGCGGCGACGGTCGCCGGCGTCAAGCTGCGAATCATGCAGCCGAATATCGGCCAGGGCGCCGATTTCAGCCCTGAGAACAAAGACGCGATCATGCGTCATTATCTCGACCTTTCCGACCGCGCGACCTCGCCGACCACGACGGGGGTCGCCGACGTAACCCATCTGATCTGGCCAGAATCGGCCTTTCCCTTTCTGCTCGCCCGCGACCCCGTCGCCTTGAATCAGATCGCCGGTCTCCTGCATGGCGGGACGACGCTGATCGCCGGCGCGGCCCGGGCCGAGCGCGGCCCGGACGAGGCGCGCGCGCGCTACTATAATTCGATCCAAGTCGTCGATCGCCGCGGCGCGCTGCTTGACCATTACGACAAGGTTCGCCTCGTACCGTTTGGCGAGTACCTGCCGCTGCGCGGGCTGCTCGAGCGGTTCGGATTGAGCCAATTCGTCCGCTACGCGCCAGGCGGCTTCGATCCGGGCGCCAGCGAAAAGCTATTGCGCGCGCCGGGCCTGCCCGACTCATGGCCGATGGTTTGCTACGAGGCGATTTTTCCCGACGAATGGGGCGACCTCTTCGGCGGCGAGAGGCGCGCCGCCTTCATCCTCAACCTCACCGACGACATCTGGTTTGGCCGCACCGCCGGCCCGTACCAGCACTTCGCGCAGGCGCGCCTGCGCGCCATCGAGCAAGGCCTGCCGCTGGTGCGCGCGGCCAATTCCGGCATTTCGGCGGTGGTCGACGGACTTGGCCGAACGATCGCGGACCTGCCGCTCGGCGTCGAAGGCGTTCTGGATACGGCGCTGCCGGTCGCGCGGTCGCCGACGCTTTTTGCGCGTTACGGCGCGCTCGGGCCAGGCGCGCTTTTGCTCCTGGGCCTGATTCTATGTTTCGGCTTGCGCGGCTTCGCCCAAAGGCGCTTCTGAACGGGCCGGCCGAAGGCTTGCCGCCGCGCGGTTTTTACACGTAGAACGAGCGCTTGCCGCCGTTCAGGAGCTGGCCCGTCGGCGCGCGGCTCAGCGGCTGTGGCCTTTTCAAGGCCACGGCTCGAAGGATTAGGCCCGCATGAAGAAAGCTCCCAATCCTATCGACCAGCAGGTCGGCGCTCGATTGCGCATGCAGCGCATGCTGGTCGGGATGAGCCAGGAGAAGCTCGGCGAGGCGCTCGGCGTCACCTTCCAGCAGATCCAGAAATACGAAAAAGGCTCTAACCGGATCAGCGCCAGCACCCTCAAACAGATCGCCCGCGCGCTCAATGTGCAGCCCTCTTTCTTCCTTGAAGACGCAGGGCCGCGAGGCGCTGCGGCGCCCGGCTTCGCCGAGCCGGCGAGCGGCTCTTACGTGGTCGAGTTTCTGTCCACAGCCGAGGGGGTCGAGTTGAACCGCGCCTTTTCCAGCATTCGGGACCCGAAAGTCCGCAGGGGGATTGTCGATTTCGTCGTCTTGCTGGCGCGCAGCCTCGGCGGCGGCCCATCCGGGGCGGACCAGGGCTGATGGCGTCGTTCGCTATATCGAACGCTTTCGCGAGAATCGCTTGACCTGACGAACGACGACTGTCAGAAGGGCGCTGCCGACGTCGGAGCGCGTTAAGGGGCTTGTTGGGGCAAGCTGAGGCGACCGCCGCGGCGAAGAGAAACGGCCCCCGCGCACGGAGACGTCACCGGTGACTCGAAAGAATTATCTGTTCACGAGCGAATCTGTCTCCGAAGGTCATCCTGACAAGGTTTGCGACCGGATCTCCGACGAGATCGTGGATCTTTACTTCCGTGAAGGCGTGAAGGCGGGGATCGACCCCTACCAGATCCGCGTCGCCTGCGAGACTCTCGCCACGACCAACCGCGTCGTCATCGCCGGCGAAACCCGCGGCCCTGAATTGTCGCAAACGCTGATCGAGCAGGCGGCCCGCGAGGCGATCAAGGACATCGGCTACGAACAAGACGGGTTCCATTGGCGCAACGCCAAAGTCGAAATCTTGCTGCACAAGCAGTCGGCGGACATCGCCCAAGGCGTCGACGCCTCCGGCAACAAGGACGAAGGCGCAGGCGATCAAGGCATCATGTTCGGCTATGCCTGCCGCGAAACGCCGGAATTGATGCCGGCGCCGCTCTATTACGCGCATAAGATCCTTCACGTCCTGTCGGAGGCGCGTCGCTCGGGCAAGGAAAAGAAGCTCGGCCCGGACGCCAAGAGCCAGGTGACGTTGCGCTACGAGAACGGCTCGCCGGTCGAAGCGACCCAGATCGTCGTCTCGCATCAGCATGTCGACGAATCTTTGACGTCCGACGACATGCTGCAAATCGTGCGGCCCTATGTCGAAAGGTCGCTGCCGCCGGGCTGGATCACCGGCAAGACCGTCTGGCACGTCAACCCGACCGGCAAATTCTTCATCGGCGGCCCGGACGGCGATTGCGGCCTCACTGGCCGCAAGATCATTGTCGACACCTATGGCGGCGCAGCGCCCCATGGCGGCGGCGCCTTTTCCGGCAAGGACCCGACCAAGGTCGACCGCTCGGCCGCCTACGCCGCCCGCTATCTCGCCAAGAACGTGGTTGCGGCCGATCTCGCCGACCGCTGCACGATCCAATTGTCCTATGCGATCGGCGTCGCCAAGCCGCTGTCCATCTATGCCGACCTGCACGACACTGGACGGGTCGATCCCGCCAAGCTGGAAGGCGCGCTCATGGACGTGATGAACCTTTCGCAGCGCGGCATCCGCGAACATCTCGGCTTGAACAGGCCGATCTTCGCTCGCACCTCGGCCAATGGCCATTTCGGCCGCAAGCCGGAGGCGGATGGCGGCTTCTCCTGGGAGAAGACCGACCTTGTCGAGAATTTGAGGCGTCTGGCCGCCTGATCGCGCTGAACAACGACGATAATGCGCCGCCCGCCGGCGAGACCGGCAAGCGGCGCGTCATTTATGGACGGACGCATGGCAAGACCTTGCGCAGCCATCACGCAGCGCTGCTGCGTGAATTGCTGCCGCAAGTCGAAGTGGGCGTCGCGCCGCGGCTTGATTGCGCGGCGCTTTTTCCGCTCCAACCCCGCGAGATCTGGCTCGAAGTCGGCTTTGGCGGCGGCGAGCATCTGATCGCCCAGGCCTTGGCGCATCGCGATATCGGCTTCATCGGCGCCGAACCTTTCGTCAACGGCGTCGCCAAGGCGCTGGCGTCGATCGAAAAGGAGGGGCTCGACAATGTCCGGCTCCGGGCGGGCGACGCCGGCGCGCTGATCGAAGCGCTGCCGGATCGCGCCATATCTCGGCTCTTCATTCTTTACCCTGACCCCTGGCCCAAGCGGCGGCACAAAAAGCGGCGCTTCGTCTCGGCGGCGAGCGTGCGCCAGTTCTCCCGCATTCTCCGTCCCGGCGGCGAGGTCCGATTCGCCACCGATATCGACGATTACGCCGGCTGGACCTTGCGCCGCTTTCTCGACAATCCCGATTTCGCCTGGCCGGCGCAAAGAGCCGACGATTGGCGCCTGCCCTGGCCGGACTGGCGCGAGACGCGCTACGAAGCCAAAGCGAAGCGCGAGGGCCGCCGGCCTGTCTATTCCACTTTCGTTCGCGTCTGAGGTCGATCCGCCGCAGCCGGCCCGGCCAATTCTTGACATAAGCCCTGATTAACCAGGCGCCGCCCTGGGGACGGGTCAACGTCCAGGGCTTGCGGACGGGCGCAATTCCGAGATAAGCGCGCGTCTGTTGGGTGGGGCGCTTCCTAAGCTCTTCCACTATTGGCGGCGGGTTTCCGCCGGCGGACACGCGCGAGATCCCTCTCGACGCGACGATGAAGGATCGCGATGTCTCACTCGATTGATCGCCGCGCCATTCTCAAAGGGGCGGCCGCGTCGGCCGTCGGGTTGGCCTCGAGCGGCGGCATGGAGGCGCTGGCGGCGGCGGACGGCCTCCGCTTCGGCGACCCTGTCCCTTTCTCGTATGAACTCTTCAAGGCCCGCGCCAAGCAGATGGCGCGCGAGCCCTATATCGGCCCAGCCCGGCCGGCGCCGGAAATCGTCAAGCAGATCAATTACGAAGAATGGGGCAAGATCCGCTATCGAATGGACCGCGCGCTGTTCGCCGAGGGCCCGGGCCGGTTCCCGGTGAGTTTCTTCCATCTCGGCCTGTTCTTTCAAAAAGCGGTCGAGATGCATGTCGTCGAGGGCGACCATTCGCGGCGCATCATTTACGACCAAGATTATTTCGACATGCCGGAAGATTCGATCGCCCGGCAATTGCCGAAAGGCGCGGGCTTCGCCGGCCTTAGAATCCAGGAGGCGCGCGACGGCGCGCTCGATTGGCGCAAGAACGATTGGGTCGCCTTTCTCGGCGCGGCCTATTTTCGCGCGATCGGCGAACTCAGGCAGTACGGCCTATCGTCGCGCGGCGTCGCGCTCGACGTCGCGGTCGCGGACCGGTCGGAAGAGTTTCCCGATTTCACCCATTTCTTCATCGAAGCGAATGAAGGGGCGGATTCCATCGTCCTCTATGCGTTGATGGAGGGACCGTCCATCGTCGGCGCCTACCGGTTCGCCATGACGCGCGGCAAGGGCGTGGTGATGGATATCGACGCCTCGCTCAATATGCGCGCTGAAGTTTCGCGCTTCGGCATCGCGCCCTTGACCTCGATGTACTGGTATTCCGAGACCAAGAAGGTTGACGCGATCGATTGGCGGCCGGAAGTGCACGATTCGGACGGTCTCGCGATGTGGACAGGCTCGGGCGAGCGGCTGTGGCGTCCGCTGAACAACCCGCCGCGGATCATGGTCTCGGCCTTTCTCGACCACGATCCGAAAGGCTTCGGCCTGCTGCAGCGCGACCGCGCCTTCGACCATTATCTCGACGGGGTCAATTACGATCGTCGGCCGAGCCTGTGGGTCGAGCCGCTGCCGGGTCCGAACGGCGAGGGCTGGGGCGCGGGCTCGATCCAGCTTTGCGAGATACCGACCGACGATGAAATCCACGACAACGTCGTCGCCATGTGGGTGCCGGAAAAGCCGATCCCGGCCGACGCCGAACTCGCGCTCCACTACCGCCTGCATTGGCTCGCGGACGAACCTTTCCCAACCAAGCTCGGCCGCTGCGTCGCGACCCGTCTCAGCCGCGGCGGCCAGCCGGGCCAGCCGCGGCCGAAAGGCGTGCGCAAATTCATGGTCGAGTTTTTGGGCGGCCCGTTGGCCACCCTGCCCTATGGCGTGACGCCGGAAGCGGTGGTCAACGCGTCGCGCGGGACGTTCGGGCCGTACAAGCTGACCGAAGCGGTTCCGGACGGCGTGCCGGGCCATTGGCGCACGCAATTCGACCTTGGCGGCGTCGAAGGGCCTGACCCGGTCGAGCTGCGCTGCTATCTTCGCCATGGCGGCGAGCAGCTGACCGAGACCTGGATGTTTCAGTACCACCCGTTTTAAGCGTTCGCTGCGCCTTCTGGGACAAACGGGGACGCGCAAAGCAGCTTTTGTTTGGAACGGACGCCATGTGCGCCGGCCGAAGCGCTCGCCAACTGAACACGGCCGATTTCAGAGCCCGCCGCTCTATCTCATATTCCCAGTATGGCCGAGCGAGTAGCGCCCGGGCTGCGGCCAGACCGTGAGGCCGTGCGGCATGCCGCCGACGGGAATGGTCTTGACGTCGCCGCTCGTCGTGTCGATCGCGTAGACGGCGCCGTCATAGCGCGCCGACAGCCAGAGCGTCTTGCCGTCGGCGCTGACATTGCCCATGTCCGGGCTGCCGCCATTGGGGATCGGCCAATTGGCGACGACTTCGCGCGCTTTGAAATCGATAACGGAAATGCTGCCGGCGCCGTGTTTGACGCCGGCAAGATTATGCGTGCCGCGATTGGAGACGTAAAGTTTCGTCCCATCGCGACTCGGGTAGAGGCCGTGCGTCCCGACGCCCGTCGGAATGAAGCCGATTTCTTTCATCTTGGCGCCGTCGACCATCACGACGCCGTCGCCGATCATGTCGGCGACGTAAAACACCGACCCGTCGGGGGACACGCGAATATCCTGCGGCATATGGCCGTCGGCGAGCTTCAACGTCGAGACCAGTTCGTGACGGTCGATGTCGATCTTGACCAGCGCGTTGTTGTACTCGCAGGTGAAGATCGCATAGGCGCCGTCGGGCGAGAAATCGGCGTGATTGACGCCGGCGCATTGCGGCGTGTTGATGTAGCCTTGCAAGGCCATCGTATGGGGATCGCGGAATTCGAGCCGCCGCATCGCCTCGGCGACGACGATCGCCGAGCGTCCGTCCGGGGTGAAATATAAATTATAGGCGTCGTCGACCGGCACCGGCGTTCCCGGCTTGCCGGTCTTGGGATCGATCGGGACGAGCGAGCCATGGGCGCGCGGCTCCGATTCGTCGCCCGAAACCCAAAGCGTTTTCAGATCCCATGAGGGCACGACGTGCTGTGGACTGCGGCCGACGGCGTAGTGGTCGATCACCGTGAAGGTCGCAGGGTCGATGACGTCGACCTGGCCGGTCCCAAGATTGGGCGCATAGACGCGCGGCAGCGCCCCTGCGACCGCCGGGCTGAAATCGCCGGCGCGGGTTTCAGAATAGACGTTGGCCGGATCGACCAGAGGCGGCGGCGCGCCCTCGCGAGGCGGCAGGCGGAACACGCCCGGCTCGCCGAGCTCATAAGCCGAGCGACGGATAAGGTCTTGAGCCGTGCGGCCTTTCTCGCTCCGTTGCTGGCAGAGCTTGGCGCATTGTTGGGCGGCGACGCAGTAGGTCGTTGAGATCGGCAAAGACTGCGCGTCGCCGATCAGGCCCGCGCCGAGAAGAGAAAATGCGCCGATCGCCGCCAGGCGAGAGATGGAGGGCGACATCAATACACCGTTAACGCGATCTCGCCGCCGAACCCCAGCCCGCCGACGATTCAAAGCGTCAGGATGACTGAAGTCGGATGACTGGCCGATGAACAGACCGATGATCCTCTCAACTCGCCACGCCGCCGGCGGGTCCCCGCCTGGCCGCGGCCGCCGCTTTGACAACGAGGCGCGGCCTTGAGGCTCGTTCGGCTACCGCTCGTCTCGGCGCGGCTCTTCGCCGCATCGCCGCCTTTCTGGATTTCGGCGACGGACGGCGGGCGGCGTCAACCGATAGACGGAGTGGATCAGCATCAACGACAGCGCCCATTCGAGCGCTGTGGCGGCGCCGAGCCAGCCGGAGATGGCCCCGCCCAGGAGCGGCGCGCCTTCATGATCGAGGAGCCGGGCGGGGAAGTTCGGGCTCGAGGGAGGAGGCGTTCAATTGCTTGCGAGATCCGATCTGCGCCGCCGCCTAATCCAGCGTCTCGCGATAGAACCACACCGCCAAGCCGATCGCGCCGAGCGTGAACAGGGCCAGCGGCCAGAGGTCGGGCGCGATCTCGGTCCAGCCATTGCCTTTCAGCAGCATGCCGCGGACGATGCGCATAGCGTGGGTGGTCGGAAAGACTTCGCCGGCCCATTGCGCCCAGAGCGGCATGCCGCGGAACGGGAACATGAAGCCGGACAAAAGGAAGGACGGCAGCAGCGTGAACTGGGCGAATTGCGTCGCCTGCATCTGGTTGGCCGAGACGGTGGAGAACAAGACGCCGAGCGCGAGATTTCCGCCGATGAACAGGCCGAGCGCCGCCAAGAGCAGCGGAATCGAGCCGCGGATCGGCAATTGGAAGAACAGGACCGAGGCGATCAGGATCAAGCCGACTTGGATATAGCCGATCGTCAGGTACGGGGTGATCTTGGCGATCATCACTTCGACGGGCCTGACCGGCATCGCGAGCAGATTCTCCATCGTGCCGCGCTCGCGCTCTCTTGTTATCGACAGCGTGGTGACGAACAGGGTCGAGAAGGTCAGCACGATGCAGATCAATCCCGGCACGATGTTGAGGACGGTGAGTTGCTCGGGATTGTAGCGGGCGTGGACGACGAACTGGAACGGCGGCGTCTGCGGCTGCGCGCGGCGGATCGGCGGCAAGTCGCGCTGGATGTCGGCGGTGAGCGAAGCGAGCGCGGCGGTGGCGTTGCCGATCGCAGTCGGATCGGTGGCGTCGGCGTCGACTAGGATCGCAGGGGATTCGCCGCGGTCGACAGCGCGATCGAAGCCGGGCGGAATCTCGATGACGAAGAGAAGGTCGCCGTCGGCGAGGCCTTCATTGGCCTCGGCTTCGGTCGCGAGCGGCGTGACGTTGTAATAGCCGGAATTCTTCAGCGCGGCGACGATGGTGCGCTCGTATTTGGTATGGTCCGTCGTCAGCAGCCCGGTCGGCAAATTCTTCGGGTCCGTATTGATGGCGTAGCCGAACAGGAACAATTGCATGATCGGGATGGCGATGATGATGCGCAGCGTCATCGCGTCGCGGAACACTTGAATCCATTCTTTGCGCAACAGCGCCGCGAGGCGGCGCCAGGAAAGGCCTGTCATGGCGCGGCCTCCTTTACGCTCAGCATATGGATGAAGACGTCTTCGAGCCGCGGCTCGACTTCCCGCCATTCGAGGTTGGCGAAGGAGCGGATGGCGCGCTCGAGCGATTCACGTTCTGTCCCGGCGACATGCAGCGCATGGCCGAAGACCGCCGCGGCCTCGACGCCGCTCATGCGCCGCAGCGCGCGCGCCGCATTGTCGATCCCTTGGCCTGTCGCCTCGAAAGTGATCAGGCCCGACTGGCGCGCGACTTGATCGGCGCCGCCTTCCACGACGATGCGGCCGTTGGCGAGATAGACGATGCGATTGCAGCGCTCGGCTTCGTCCATGTAATGGGTCGAGACCAGTACGGTCAGGCCCTCGCCGGCCATATCGTGAATGAGGTCCCAGAATTCGCGCCGCGCCTTGGCGTCGACGCCGGCGGTCGGCTCGTCGAGCAGCAGCAATTTCGGCTGGTGCAGCACGCAGGCGGCGAGCGCCAGGCGCTGCTTCCAGCCGCCGGAAAGCTCGCCGGCCAGTTGGTTGCGGCGATCGGCCAGACCCATGCGGACCATGATGTCGTCGACCGCCGCGCGGCGGTTTCGCATCTCATAGACGCTGGCGACGAAATCGAGATTCTCGAAGACGGTGAGGTCCTCGTAAAAGCTGAATTTCTGCGTCATGTAGCCGACATGGCGACGAATCAGCGGCGCTTGCCGGATGATGTCGAAGCCGATGCATTGGCCCTCGCCGGCGTCGGGAACGAGCAGGCCGCACAGCATGCGAATCGTCGTTGTCTTGCCGCTGCCATTGGCGCCGAGAAAACCGCAGATCTGGCCCTGCTCGACTTGCAATGACAGGCCTTCGACGACTTTGCGCGCGCCGAAGCTCTTGCGCAGATTCCGTACGTCGATGACGCGATCGTTCATCGCGACGCCGTCGGCGCATTTGTAGCCATGGGGCGCACCGTCGCCGGCTGGCCGGGATTGAGCAGGGCGGCGAATTCCCTCTTCGGCCGCGCCTCGACCAAGAAGACGAATTTCGCGCGCGTCGATTCCGAATAGATGACCGGCGGCGTGTATTCCGCCTGCGGCGCGATATAGGAGATGATCCCCGTCAGATCCGGCCGACAGGAATCGCACAGGATCGCAACCTCGTCGCCCGGATGAACCAGCGCGAGCTCCGTCTCGGGGACGAAGAAGCGCATATAGATATTTTCCGGCGGCAAGATCGAGACGACCGGCGCGCCCGCGGCCAGCGTTTCGCCCGGCTCGGCGAGAATGTCGGCGACGACGCCGCTCGCGGGCGCCGCGACATGGCGCTGGTCGTAGCGCCAGCGGGCCATGGCGAGCGCGGCTTGCAGCGCGTCGACGGCTTGGGATTGCGCCTTGATCTCGTCTTGCCGCCCGATCGGCGCGCGGACCTGCGCGAGCGCGGCCTGGGCGACGCGCACCTTGGCGTCGGCGGAGCGCAGATCGGCTTCTTCCTGATCGACAAGCTGCGCCGTGGCGGCGCCGGTTTTCAACAGGGAGCGATTGCGGTTGAGGTCCGCCTGAATTTTGTCGCGGGATGCTTCCGCGTCGGCGAGATTGGCCTCGGCTTGGGCGATTTCGGTCGGCTTGCCGCCGTTTTCGAGATTGGCGAGTTGGTCGCGAGCCTGAGCCAATTGCCTTTGCGCCTGCTCCATCGCGGCCTTGTCATTGGCGTCGTCCTGATCGAAGAGCGGCTCGCTTTTGACGACCTTATCGCCGCGCCGGACATGGACGGCGACGAGGAGCCCAGCCTGAGTCGGGCCCACTTTCACGAAATCGGCGTCGGCGTAGCCCTGCCACTCCACTTGACGCGGGCCTTGTGGCCGCAGCCAGATCCACCAGCCGGCGAGGCCGGCGGCGATCAGCGCCAGGGCAAGGAGGAGACGTCTTCTCATGCCTTGACCTATTGCAACGAAACGGTACAGTTACATTATCACTCATCAGAGAGGCCCACAAGGAAGGAATGTCCGACGGGGAATCAGCCCTTGAAACCGGCGCCTTCAAGCGGGGCCCGGGCGGGCGGCCGACACGGCAGGAGGCGGAGCGGCGGCATCGCCAGCTCCTCGAGACGACCAAGCGCCTGCTGCTCGAGCGCGGCTGGGAAGGAACGTCGATCGACGAGATTTCCCGCCAATCAGGCGTCGCCAAGCGCTTTCTCTATGCGCGCTATCCCGACAAGGCGTCGCTGTTCGTCGCCGCGGTGGCGCAGTTCCGGGATGAGCAGATCGGCGCGCTCGGCGCCGGCGACCCGACGCCCGAGGACGTCGAAGAGGGCCTCCTGCAGCTCGGCCGCCGGCTGATGCAACTCGCCTTGAGCGACGAGGCCCTTTCCATCATCCGCCTCTTCCTTGCCGAAGCGCCGCGCGTGCCCGACTTCGCCCGGCATTTCGCCGAAAGTTTTCCGCGCCACGGCCTTTCAGGACTGTCGCGTTTCATGCGGGTCTATGCGGAGCGCGGCGTCCTTTCGATCGACGATCCGGAACTGGCGGCGCAACATTTCGCCATGCTGGTCATCGCTGTGCCGCAACGTTTGGCCATGCTCGGCCATCGCGAAGGCCCGGAGCAACAGGAGCGGCGCCTGCGCTCGGCGGTGAAGCTGTTCCTCGACGGATGCCGGCGGCGGCCTTAAAGATCGCCGGCAACGCCAGTTTCGCAGCAGACCTAATGGTTCGATCCCTGCGGGGCCGATTCATCGTCCTTCTAGCGCTGTTGACGGCGGCGGCCGCCTCCGCCGGCGCGCTGATGTACGGCCTCTTCCTTCAATCGGCGACGGCCCAGGCCGGCCAAGCCGCGGCGGAGATCGGCCGCGCCTGCGATTCGATCGAAAGCGCCTTTCGCTCTTTTACGGCGGATTTGGGCGGGCGCGGCGAGAATGCAAATGGGGAGCCGTCGAGCCGCGATCTGACGACGGTCGTCGAAACCGCCTTGCGTAATCTCGGCGGCGTCGAAGGCGGGATTTTCCGCGGCGGCGCGCAATCGCTCGCTTACGCGTTCCCCACCTATCAGGGCTCGGGCCCGAAGACCGATTTGCCCGCGGCCGAGACGCCCCGCATCCGGGAGGCCAACCGCACGGCGCTGGCCGAGGGACGGCCGGTGGTCAACCGTTTCGACGCCTCGACGCAAATCCTTCTGATCGCCGCCTGCCCGCTGCCGGGTCCGCTTCCGCAATTGACCGCCTGGGCGATGACCCGCGTCTATACGTTCGCTGGCCGCGGCTATTGGCTGCTGATGGCCGGATTGGGCGTGCTGTTCATGTCGACTCTCGCCGCGGCCGCTCTCTTGACCAGGCTGACCCTGCTCTGGTCCCGGCATGTCGGCCATATCGAGGCGACATTGAAGACCCATGACGTGGCTGAACTGCCGGCTCTGCCGATGACCGGCGAACGCGAACTGGATCGGATCGTAACCGCCCTCAACGAGGCGGGGCGCAACCTCGCCTTGGCGCGCCAAACCGCCGACCGACTTGCGCGGCAGGTTGCGGCGGGCGAACGCCTCGCGGCGATCGGCCGCGTCGCCGCCGGCCTCGCCCACGAAATCCGCAATCCGATCGCCGCGATGCGGCTTAAAGCGGAGAACGCCGTGGCCGGCGATACAGCGCGCAAAGATCAAGCGCTGGTCGCCATCGTCCGACAGGTCGACAGGCTCGACGCTTTGGTGCGCAGGCTGCTCAGCGTGACCGGGCGCGACAAGCCGAAAAAAGCGACGGTGAAGCTTGCGCCGTTCTTGCAGGCCTGCGCCGCCGCGCATGACGAGCTCGCCCGCGCCAAAGAAGTCACGCTGCAATGGCGCAGCGAGGTCGAGCGAGCCGAGTTCGATCCGGAACGGATGCGCAGCGCGCTGGACAACCTCGTGCTTAACGCAATTCACGCGGCGCCGAGGCGCTCCACGGTCCTCATCGCCGCGGCGCGTGCGGGCGACGCGCTCACGCTCTCGGTCCATGACGAAGGCGAGGGACCCGCGGCTGATATTCGCGACAGCCTGTTCGAGCCCTTCGTCACCGGCCGCGCCGACGGCGTCGGGCTGGGCCTGTCGATCGTCCGTGAGGCTGCGGCGGCGCATGGCGGCGAAGCGCGCCTGAGCGAATCGCCGTCGGGCACTACCTTCGAGATCGTTTTGCCATGCCCTGCGTCCTGATCGTCGACGACGATGCGGCGATGCGCGATGCGCTCGCCGAGGCGGCGCGCGATCTCGGCTACGAGCCGCGCCTCGCGCCCTCCGGCGCCGCGGCGCTAACGCTGCTCGCGAACAACCCGGTCGACGCCGTCTTGCTCGATCTGCGCATGCCCGGCTTGGACGGGCTGGAAGTCCTTAAACGCATCCGCGCCGCCGAGCGGCCGCCGCCGGTGACCGTGTTGACCGCGCATGCGACGGCTGAGAACACGATCGAAGCGATGCGGCTCGGCGCCTTCGATCACTTGACCAAGCCGATCGGCCGCGACGCGCTGAAGCGTACGCTCGACGCGATGGCCGCGGCCGCTTCGAACGCGAGCGCGCCAGCCGCCGATGCGAACGGCGTCGGCTTGATCGGCGCGACCGAGGCGATCCGGACGGTGCAAAAGACGATCGGCATGCTCGCCGACAGCGACGCGACCGTGCTGATCGCCGGCGAGACCGGGACCGGCAAGGAGCTGGTCGCCCGCGCGATTCATGAGCACGGGCTGCGCCGCGACAAGCCGTTCGTCGCGGTCAATTGCGCCGCGATTCCGAGCGAACTGATGGAGAGCGAGCTGTTCGGCCACGTCCGCGGCGCTTTCACCGGAGCAGCGAGCGATCGGCTCGGCGCCTTTCGGGAGGCGGCGACGGGCACTTTGTTCCTTGACGAGATCGGCGACATGGACATCGCCATGCAGGCCAAGATTCTGCGCGCCTTGCAAGAGCGGGTGGTGACGCCGGTCGGCGGCAAGCCGATCGCCGTCGATGTGCGGGTCATCGCGGCGACCCATCGCGATTTGCGCCAGCGGGTGCGCGAGGGGAGCTTTCGCGAGGACCTTTTCTATCGCCTTCATGTCGTGCCGATCCGCTTGCCGGCGCTGCGCGAGCGCATCGCCGACATCGTTCCGCTCGCCGAGCATTTCCTCAAAAGCGCCGGCAAACGGCTCTCGGCCGACGCCGCCGCGCGTCTCGTCGCCCACGCCTGGCCCGGCAATGTGCGCGAACTCAAGAACGCAATGCAGCGCGCGGCCGTGCTCGCCCGCGCCGACGCGGTCACCGCTTCTGATCTCGATTTCATCGCAGATCCACCGAGCGGGACCGCGACATTCGACTGGCCTGACGAAGAACTTGCCGCCGCGGTCGAACGGCTCGAAAAGATGTTGATCCGCCGCGCGCTGCTCCGGAACGACGGCAATCGCACGGCCGCCGCGCGCGAACTCGGCGTCCATCGCCAGCTCCTCTACGCGAAGATCAAGCGGTACGGCCTCGATCTGTCCGCCGAACGGACGGACGGCGTCGGCAAAGCGGACGCTTGATCCCGCGCGTTTCGGAGATTTCATCAATTTCTTCAATTCTTTAACGCATGGCACGCGGTTTGCGATCGTCTCGCCGCACGCGACGCGCCGTCTGGACGGCGGCGCGAGATCGCGAAATTGGCTTCAACGAGACGAGAGGGACCATGCATTGGATCGATCCCTATTCGCTTCCTGAAATCTCCGGCCGTTTCGAGCGCTTCCTGCTCAATTCGCGCGGCGAGGCCGACGGCATGATCCTGACCGACGGCGCGGAAGTGCATTTTCCGCCGCATCTCGGCAAGGAGGTGATCGCCGCTGTCGGGGCGGAGGCGGCGCTGCGGATTTTCGGCGTGCGGCCGCGCCAGGGCGATGTCTTCGCCGCCGTCGCATTCGAGACCGCGGACGGCGCTCGCATCGTCGACAATGGGCCACCGAAAAAATACGACCCTGAAAAAGGCGACAAGCGAGACGAACGCGACCCGAAAAAAACGCGCAAGCCGATCATTGTCGAAGGCGTGGTGCGGCGCGCGCTGCACGGGCCGAAGGGCGAGACGCGCGGCGCTCTGCTGGAGGACGGCCGCATCGTCCGCTTCGCGCCGCACGAAACGCCGGGCCTGAAGGCGCTGCTCGAGCGGGGCGCGCCGCTTGCGGCGCGCGGCGAAAGCCTCGCCACGCCGCTCGGAACCGTGATCGACGCGCGCGAAATCGGCCCTTCCGCCACGGAGCTTCGGCCCGTCAAAGCGAAGACGCCGAAACCCGATAAGCCGCACGGTAAAGAAAAGCACGCCTGATTCGGCGCCCGGCGCGCCGCAACGCAGCGCGCCGGATCGAGACCTTCCGACAAGGACTTACAGAGCGATGACGAAAAAGGCGAACGCGCGCGCCGACACAATCGGCCAGGCGCAAATCGGATCGCGCCATGGCTTCTGAAACCGCCACTTTGGGCATAGCCGCAGTCGCGACCGCGGCGGTGATCGCGCGGCCGTGGAACTTGCCCGAGGCGATCTGGGCGGTCGCCGGCGCTGTGCTCTTGGTCGCTTTCGGCCTGCTGCCCTTAACCGATGCGCTCGCCGGAATCGCCAAAGGTACGGACGTGTACCTCTTCCTGATCGGCATGATGCTGCTGGCCGAGCTCGCCCGCCGAGAGGGCCTCTTCGACTGGTTGGCGACGCATGCCGTCGGCTATGCGCGCGGCTCGCCGCGCCGCTTGTTCGCGCTGATCTATGGCGTCGGCGTGATCGTCACGACCTTTCTCTCCAACGATGCGACCGCGGTGGTGCTGACGCCGGCCGTATACGCCGCAGCGCGAGCCGCCGGCGCCGAGCCGCTGCCGTACCTTTTGATCTGCGCCTTCATCGCCAACGCCGCCAGTTTCGTCCTGCCGATCTCCAATCCCGCCAATCTGGTCGTTTTCGGCCCGAACATGCCGCCGCTCCTCGTCTGGCTGGCGCGCTTCGCCTTGCCGTCGACCGTCTCGATCGCGCTGACCTTCCTCGCCCTTCGTTTCGCCCTGCGTCGGCAGCTCACGACCGCGCTGAACGCCGCGCCCGAACCCGCGCCGCTGACGCGCGGCGGCGCGCTCGCGGCGATCGGAATCGCGGCGACGGCGCTGGCGCTCCTCGCCGCTTCGGCGCTCGGCTGGCGTCTCGGCCTGCCGACCTTCGCCGCCGGCGCCGCGACCGCGGCTTTCATTCTGATCGGCACGCGCCAGTCGCCTTGGCCGGTCGTTACCGGCGTATCGTGGAGCGTCTTGCCGCTCGTCGCCGGCCTCTTTGTCCTCGTAGAGGCGCTCCAGCAAACCGGCGTCATCGCCGCGATCGCAGAAATTGCAGCGCGCTACGCTGAGCGATCGGCGTCCCTGACCACAATGGGGGCCGGCGCGCTCATCGCGATCGCGTGCAACTTCATGAACAATCTTCCCGTGGGGCTGATCGTCGGCTCGACCGTCGCGGCCGATCATTTGCCTCATCCCGTCGTGGCCGGCGCGCTGATCGGCGTCGATCTCGGTCCGAATCTGTCGATCACCGGATCGCTGGCGACAATCCTTTGGCTCGTCGCGCTGCGTCGCGAAGGCGAGGGGATCAACGCGTGGCGGTTCTTGAAGGTCGGCGTCTTGGTCATGCCGCCGGCGCTGATCGGCGCGCTTGCGACAGCGATTCTGACCGGCTGAGCGAACGATCTTGGCTTTCGACGCGTACGCGGAGGCAGACCTATGTCCGAACCGCTCGCCGCTTCGTTTTGGCGCGGGACGACCTCTCGATCGGCTGGATCCGCCGCGGTCAGCCGGCGCCGCTTCAATCCCTATGCGCTGGACGCGCTGAACTTCCTGCTCGCGGACGTTCGCGGGGCGATCGGACCTTACTTGAACGTCTTTCTCGTCACCCAGCAAGGCTGGAGCCAGGCGGCGGTCGGGCTCGTCGCCACGATCAGCGGCCTGATCGGCCTGCTGTTCAACGCGCCAGCTGGCGCGCTGATCGACGGAACGCGCGCCAAACGCGGCTTCGTTGTCGCCGCGCTCGTCGTTGTCGCCGCGAGCGGCCTCGCCATTGGCTTGCTCCCGAGCTTTTGGCCCTTGCTCGTCGCTTTGACCGCCATGTCGGTCGCCGGCGACCTGTTCGGGCCAGCAGTCGCGGCGCTCACGCTCGGGCTCTTCCCGCGCGATCGACTCGCGCGCCGGATGGGCCGCAACTCCGCCTTCGATCACGCCGGCAATGTCGCGATCGCGCTCGGCGCGGCGTTGATCGGCTGGGCCTTCACGCAACGCGCCGTCTTCTTCTTGACGCCGATCTTCGCCGCGCTCGCCGCCGCCGCGGCGTTGAGCATTCCGGCCGACGCGATCGATCACGAGAGAGCGCGCGAAGCTCGCGCCAAGCGGATCGGCGCGGCGGACGCGGCCTCCTGGACCGAACTGCTGCGCTGTCGCCCGCTCGTGACTTTCTTGATCTGCACGATCCTGTTCCATTTCGCCAATGCGCCGCTTCTGCCTTTGGTTGGGCAGAAACTCGCCTCGGCGCATCCGCGCTATGCGACGGCGATGATGTCGTCCTGCATCGTCGCGGCTCAGGCGATCATGCTGCCGATCGCCGTCCTGGTCGGCCGCAACGCCGACCGCGTCGGCCGCAAGCCGATCTTCCTGATCGGATTCGGCGTCCTGCCGCTGCGCGCGTTTCTCTATCCTCTGTCCGACGACAGCGTCTGGCTCGTCGGCGTACAGTTGCTCGACGGGGTCGGCGCCGGGATTTTCGGCGCGCTGACGCCGCTCGTCCTCGCCGACATCATGCGCGGCACCGGTCGCTACAATCTGGCGCAAGGCGCCGTCGCCGCCGCGCTCGGCGTCGGCGCATCGTTGAGCGGCGTCGGCGCCGGGCTTCTCGTCGATCGTTTCGGTTATTCGGCGACGTTCGTCGCGCTTGGCGCGGTCGCGCTCGCGGCTTTCGGCGTTTTCGCGCGGTTCATGCCAGAAACGGCGCGACCGGGCGTCGCGGCGAGGTCGACGCCGCCCGGCGATTGAGGCTCTCCGCCGGCAATCGCGTCTCGACGCCCAGGCGGGCGGAGCGGCGCCCTACCGCTCAAAAGGTTTTCGCTCGGATAAATCGGACGCCGAAATCCGCTTCTGTTTGCTGCCGCCTGGACGGCGGGCCGGCGAAGGACGCAAACTGAGCCCTCGCGGCTGAGGAGGAGACGCAATGACCGCAATCGCTTTCATCGGTCTCGGCAATATGGGCGGGCCAATGGCCGCCAATCTAGTCAAGGCGGGCCATCGCGTCATCGGCTTCGATTTGGTCGAATCTCTACGCGCGCAGGCGGCGACGAACGGCGCGGGGATCGCCCCGTCCGGCCGCGAGGCGGCGGCGGCGGCCGACATCGTCGTCACCATGCTGCCGGCGGGGCAGCACGTGCTTTCGGTCTGGGACGATATTTTGCCCGCCGCCAGGCCGGGCGCGCTGTTCATCGATTGCTCGACGATCGACGTCGACAGCGCCCGCCGCGCCCATGAGGCGGCGAAAAGCGCCGGTATCGCCTCGCTCGACGCGCCGGTCTCCGGCGGAGTGGGCGGCGCCAAGGCGGCGAGCCTGACTTTCATGTGCGGCGGCGCCGAAACGGCGTTCGCCGCGGCCAGGCCGATACTCGAGAAGATGGGCAAGCGCATCGTCCATTGCGGCGAGGCCGGCGCCGGCCAGGCGGCGAAAATCTGCAACAACATGATCCTCGGCGCGACGATGATCGTCACTTGCGAAGCCTTCGCCCTCGCCGAAAAGCTCGGCCTTTCCGGGCAAGCGCTCTACGACGTCGCCTCCACCGCGTCCGGCCAATCCTGGTCGCTGACCAGCTATTGCCCGGTTCCCGGCCCAGTCCCCGCTTCGCCCGCCAATAACGGCTACAGACCGGGCTTCGCCGCCGCTTTGATGCTGAAAGACCTGAAGCTTGCGCAGGAGGCCGCGCTCGCCGCTGGGGCTTCAACGCCACTCGGCGCGGCGGCGGCGCAGCTCTATGGGCTGTTCGCCGCTTCGGGACATGCGGGCGACGACTTTTCGGGGATCATCAACTTTATTCGCGGGGCGCCGCGATAGAGCGCCCAACCGCGTCGAACCTCGCCTGAGGAATTCCGCCGCCGACGATTGAAGGGGGCTTCAAGGCTCACAAGGCGCAACCGACGCCGATGGCCGCGGCAAGAGCCGAAAGAGCCGCTCGTACCACGTTCTTGTTTGCGCGAATGACGTTCTCGTCCCGCTGGGCGCCGCGGCGGCGGATCGCGTCACCCGCGAGCGCGCCAAACCAGCATGGCCGCCGCCAGGTCCTCGACCGCCGCGCCGATCGACTTGAACAGCGTGATCTCGTCGTCGCTCCTTCGCCCGCTTGCGCCGGAGCACAACGCCCCGAGATCGGCCACGATATGACGCTTGTCGATCGCGCCGGCGGCGATCGCCGCAGCGACATCGCCGCCCTCGCGCAAGGCCGCCTCGGTATCGATGAAAATGCGCGCCCGCCGCAAGGCCGGATCGTCGACTTCTCGCATCTGAAGGTTGAAAGCGCCGACAAGGTCGACATGCTGGCCGCTTCTGAGCCAATCGCCTTTGATCAGCGGCGACGTCGACAAGGTCGCGCAAGAAATCACGTCGGCTTCGCGCGCCGCCGCCTCGAGGTCGTCGACGACCGTAACGCGCAACCCCTCGCCGGCGAGCGTTTGCGCGAGCCGCTCCGCGCCGGCGCGATGATGGTTCCAAAGTGCGATTTCGGCGATCGGTCGGACGGCGCGATGCGCTCCGATCAGAAACGGCGCCATCGCGCCGGCGCCGACCATGAGCAAGCGGCGCGCGTCGCCTCTGGCGAGGAAGCGCGCGGCGAGAGCGGAGGCTGCGGCGGTGCGCCATTGCGTCAGTCGCGTTCCGTCGATCGCCGCCAGAGGCTCGCCCGTCTCGCCGGACTGCAGCACGTAGAGGCCGTGGACCGCGGGCAGGCCGCGCGAAGCGTTGTCGGGAAAGACGCTGACGATTTTCGTGCCGAGAAACGCGTCGTGACGAGCAGCGGACGTCGTCCAAGCCGGCATCAGCAGATGCGTCGCCGCAGCGCCGCCGGGCCGCTCGATGCGATGATGGGCGCGCTCGGGCGCGGCGAGGTCGCCGCGAAACGCCTCGGCCAGCGCGTCGATCAAACGGGGAAAATCGAGCCGCCCGTCGATCGCCTTCGCGTCGATCAGTTGCATGGCGCGCCTCGCTTGACGGCGAGATCAGAACGAGCGCGCAGATACATCGCGGTCAGTGGACGCTCGGTACGCCAGCGGACTGGCTGCGCAGTCGTTCGACTTCCGCGCGGCGCAGCCGCGCAGCTTTGCGAAACCTGCCTTGACTCAGCCAAACCGCCGCGCCGCCGACCATGACGCCGAGGATCAGCGCGATCATCAGAACAAGAAAAAGCGGCGCTGCGACGGCGAAGGCCGGCGCGCCATTCGACGCGAAAGGATCGAACGATACGTCGATGATTTGCCGATTGGCGAAAGCAAAAAGCAGGAGGACGACGGCGACGAGCGCAAGAACGACGAATTTCGCGGCCCTCAACATTCAAATCGCCGCGTCAGCCGTCGACGCCCTTGTTGAGCCGCTCGCGCATTTCCTTGCCCGTCTTGAAGAAGGGGACGACCTTTTCGATCACCGGCACCTGGTCGCCGGTGCGCGGATTGCGTCCCGTACGGGCGGCGCGTTGCTTGGTCGAGAACGCGCCGAAGCCGCGCAATTCAACCCTTTCCCCGCGCGCCAGAGCGGCCGTGATCTCGTCGAGAATGGCGTCGACAATGTTTTCGACGTCGCGCTGGTAGAGATGCGGATTGCGCGCGGCCATCCGCTGCACCAGTTCGGACTTAATCAATGGATTCCCCATCATTGGCGGCCGGCAAAGGACGCGCGGGCGGAATTTCCACTCAGTCTCGATTAGGAAGCTGCCAAATCGACACAAGACCGTCAAGCAATTGACTCTCGCCGGCCAGCTCGCTTTGGCGCAAAAGCGTCCCGATCGTCGTCAGGCCGAGCCAATCGGCGACCGCCGCGGCCGAGCCGAAGAGCGCGAAGCCGCTCAGCCCGCTGTCGGGCTTCCAATCGAGCACCGGAAGGTCCTTGGCGACGCCTTTTTGAGTTTCGAGCCAAGCGATCGCGTCGCGCTCGCCGCCGATCGCATCGATAAGCTTCAGGTCAAGACCCTGACGGCCGGTAAAGACCCGGCCATCATCGACCGCGGCCAATTCGTTGTCGGATAGGCTCCGGCGGTCCTTCACCAGCTTCTTGAACCATTCGTAGCTGTCGCCGACCAGCGAGGCCATCGCCGCGCGCGCTTGTTCGCTCGTCGGTTCGAAGCCGTTCGGCTCGGCCTTGAGCGGCGACGATTTGACCGCCTCGTATTTGACGCCGATCTTGTCGAGGAGGCCGGCGAAGTTCGGATATTGGACGAGCACGCCGATCGAACCGACCAGCGAATTGCCCAGCGCGAAAATCCGGTCCGCGCCGAGCGCCGCGATATAGGCGCCGGACGCCGCCATCGTATCGACCTCGGCGACGACCGGCTTCTTGGCGGCGAGCCGGCGCAATTCGTCATAAAGCCGTTCCGCGCCGGCGGTCGTCCCGCCCGGGCTGGAAATGCGCAGCAAGACGGCTTTGGCGTTGGACGTGCGGATGTCGCGCAGCATTTTCAGCGACGCATCGTCGCCGGTGATCAGGCCGGTGATCGTGACCCTCGCAATGTGAGGCTCGAGGCGAGAGCCGGTCGGCAGTCCGCTATAGCGCCAGCCCAAGCCGATGATCGCCAGCGCGAGAACGACGAAGGCCGCGGCGCGCCAGAACGTCACCTGCCGGCGCATGCGCCGGCGGTCGACAATATGATCGGCGGAAGAAGAAGAGATCGACATTGCGCTCTCGAAATTCGGACCTTGCGACATGGTCGGGTTTTTTCGGCGCGGACACTAGTCGCGACCTCCCGCTCGCGCAAGGCGCTATCCGGCTCGAGAACTTGCGCTGCCGGGCGCTGCGGCGCTTAGGCGCGGGCGCCGGGAATTCGGCGCGATTTCGCGCTCAATCGACTAAAATATGAGCCATGGCTTCCGCCAGTTCATCCGACAGGCGCTGCGCGTCCGCCGCTTCATAGGGTTGGCGCGCGCCCGCGCCCCAGACCGGGCCGGGCCAGGCCGCATCGTGCTTCGCCCGGCCGATCACATGGACGTGCAGTTGCCGCACCATATTGCCGAGCGCGGCGACATTGATCTTTTCGACGCCGACGCGCTGCGACAGCTTTTTTGACACTTGGGCGATCTCCTCGACGAGAAGCGCGCGCTCCTCCGACGCAAGGTCGAAGAGTTCGACGGCGTTGGCGCGGCGCGGGACGAGAATCAGCCACGGAAAGCGCCGGTCGTTCATCAGCAGCAGGCGCGACAAACGCGCATCACCGAGCGCGATCGTATCGGCCGCCAGGCGCTCGTCGAGTACGAAACCGGGCATTTCTCAAATCCAGCTCTGGCCGTCCTGTCCGGGCGGGAGGTCGAGTTTTTTCGACAGGGTCTGGGCGATGTCGGCGAGAGTCTCGCGCCGGCCGATCGGCCCGGCTCTGGCGCCGGAGCCGAAGGCGAGGATCGGGACATGCTCGCGCGTATGGTCGAAGCCGCGCCAGGTCGGATCGTTGCCGTGATCGGCGGTGATGACGGCGTAATCGTCGCCATGCATCGCCGCCGCGATTTCAGGCAGGCGACGATCAAAGGCTTCGAGGGAAGCGGCGTAGCCGGGGACATCGCGGCGATGGCCGTATTCGGTGTCGAAATCGACGAGATTGACGAAAATCAGTCCGCCGTCTCCAGCACTCGCCAAGGCCGCCAGCGTCAGATCGACGTGAGCCATGTTGCTCGCGCCCTTGAGCTCGCGGCCGGTATGGCTATGGGCGAATATGTCGCCGATCTTGCCGACCGAGACGATGTCGCGGCCGGCCGCGGCGGCGCGCTCGAAAATGTTGCCCGGCGGCGGCGGCATGGCGAAATCCTTGCGCCGCGGCGTGCGCGCGAATTCGCCCTTGGCGCGGCCGACGAAGGGCCGGGCGATGACGCGACCGATCTTCAGCGGATCGCAAAGCCGGCGCGCGATGCGGCAAAGCTCGTATAGCTGCTCGAGGCCGAAAGCCTCCTCATGCGCCGCGATCTGCAGCACGGAATCGGCCGAGGTGTAACAGATCGGCTTCAGCGTCCTTAAATGCTCCTCGCCGAACTCGTCGATCACGTCCGTGCCGGACGCGCGGCTGTCGCCGAGAATGCCCGGCAATCGCGCTTCTTCGATCAGCGCCTTGGTGAGAGTTGACGGGAAGGCGGGAATGGTTGGCGGGAAATAGCCCCATTGGAAGCGCACCGGCGTGCCGGCGATTTCCCAATGGCCCGACGGCGTGTCCTTGCCGAGCGAGGTCTCAACGCCGTAGCCCCACTGGCCGATCGGCTCGACCTCGCCGAGGCCCGGCGGCTTGCGGCCGGTCGAGGCCGCCATGGCGCGGCCGAGGCCGAGGCGATCCAGATTGGGCAAAGCGAGCGGGCCTCGCCGCAGGCCGTCGCGGTCGCCGCGGCCCTCGGCGCAAGCCGCCGCGATATGGCCGAGCGTATCGGCGCCCTGATCGCCGTAGGAAGCCGCATCCTCTGCGCCGCCGCAGCCGACGGAATCGAGCACGATGAGAAGGGCGCGGCCCATGACGTTCCCCTTTTATGCCACCGGCGCCCCTCTCGCTGCTTGCGCAACAAGGACGTACCTGACTTACTGACTGACTGCGCCGCTCGTATCCGCCTCGACGTCGAACGCGGCTTTGAACAAGGCCTTCGTGTAGTCCTCCTGCGGAGCCGCGAAGAGGCGCTCGGCCGGGCCGCTCTCGACGACCTTGCCCTGCCGCATGACGATGACTTCCGAGGCCAGCGCGCGCACGACCTTCAGATCGTGCGAGATGAACATATAGGCGAGCCGCCGCCGCGCCTGCAATTCGCGCAGCAGATCGACGATCTGCGCCTGGACGGACATGTCGAGCGCCGAAGTCGGCTCGTCGAGAACGACGAATTTCGGATCGAGCGCCATGGCCCGGGCGATGGCGATGCGCTGGCGCTGGCCGCCGGAAAATTCGTGCGGATAGCGGTCCATGGCGGAGGGATCGAGGCCGGTGTCGGCGAGGGCCCGCGCCACCGCTTCGCGCCGCTGCGCGGCCTTCATGCCCTTGCGCTGCACGAGCAAGCCTTCTTCGACGATTTCCGCGACGGACAGACGCGGCGACAGCGAGCCGTACGGGTCCTGAAACACGACCTGCATGTCGCGCCGGAACGGCCGCATCGCCTTCATGCGCAGCCCGTCGATGCGCCTGCCGGCATAGACGACGACGCCTTCGGAGCGGATCAGCCGCAGAATCGCGAGGCCGAGCGTGGTCTTGCCGGAGCCGGATTCGCCGACCACGCCGACAGTCTGGCCCTCGCGGATCGCGACCGAGACGCCGTCGACCGCCTTCACATGGCCGATTGTGCGGCGCAGGAAGCCGCGCTTGATCGGGAACCAGACCTTGACGTTTTTGGCCTCGACGACAGAAGGCGCGGCGGAATCGAGCGGCGGCGCGCGGCCTTTCGGTTCGGCGGCGAGGAGCATTTTCGTATAGGGATGGCGCGGATTGGCGAACACCTCGCCCACCTTCCCCGCCTCGACGATGCGGCCGCGCTGCATCACCGCGACCTCGTCGGCGACTTTGCGCACAATGCCGAGATCATGGGTGATGAACAGCATCGCCATATGATGGCGCTGTTGCAGCGATTTCAGCAATTTCAGGATTTGCGCCTGGATCGTGACGTCGAGCGCGGTGGTCGGCTCGTCGGCGATCAGGAGATCGGGCCGATTGGCGAGCGCCATCGCGATCATCACCCGCTGGCGTTGGCCGCCCGACAATTGATGCGGATAGGCGCCGAGCCGCGTCGCCGGGTCAGCGACGCCGACCTCTTCGAGCAACTCGATGATGCGAGCGCGCAAGGAACGGACGCGGCCATGCAATTGGATGATCTCGGCGATCTGGCGCTCGATCGTATGGAGCGGATTGAGCGAAGTCATCGGCTCCTGGAAGACCATCGTCACTTCCGCGCCGCGCATGGCCCGCAGATCGGCGTCGCCGGCTCGCAGCACGTCCTTGCCCTTGAACAGGATTTGGCCGGATGGGTGGCTCGCGGCCGGGTAAGGCAAGAGGCGTACGGTCGAGAGGGCGGTCACCGACTTGCCGGAGCCGGATTCGCCGACCAGGGCCAGCGCCCCGCCGCGCTCGAGCGTGAACGAGACGCGATCGACGACGGTCTCAGCCCGGCCGCCTTGGCTGAACGCGACCGAAAGATCGCGCACGTCGAGCAGCGCCGCGCTCATGCGAAAGTCTTCCGCGGATCGAACGCGTCGCGCACCGCTTCGCCGATGAAGACGAGCAGCGACATCATGACCGCGACGACGAAGAACCCGGTAAGGCCGAGCCACGGCGCCGACAGGTTGTTTTTCCCCTCCAGCAGCAATTCGCCGAGCGACGGCGTGCCCGGCGGCATGCCGAGCCCGAGGAAATCAAGCGAGGTCAATGTGCCGATCGAGGAATTGACGATGAACGGCAGGAACGTCAGCGTCGCCACCATGGCGTTGGGCAGGACGTGCTTGACGATGATCTTGCCGTTGGAGAGGCCGAGCGCCCGGGCGGCGTTGACATACTCGAAATTGCGCGCGCGCAGGAACTCCGCTCTGACGAGATGGACGAGGCTGACCCAGGAGAACAGCAGCAGGATGAACAGGAGGAGCAAAAAGCTCGGCGCGAGGATCGCCGATAGAATGATCAAGATGTAGAGATGCGGCAGCGACGACCAGATTTCGATCAGCCGTTGCATGGTCAGATCGAGCCAGCCGCCGAAATAGCCTTGCACCGCGCCAGCGGCGACGCCGACGATCGAGGAGACGCCGGCGAGGATGAGGCCGAAGACCAGCGAGAGGCGAAAACCGTAGATCACGCGCGCCAGCACGTCGCGGCCGGAATCGTCCGTGCCGAGCCAGTTCCATTCGAGGTCGCGGCAGGAGCCCGGGCCTTTGACGGTCTTTTGCGGATCGCGCGATTCGATCGCTTTCAGCGCCGCCTGGCACTGCGCCTCGCTCAGCATCCATGTCGGCGGCGAGGGCGCCGGCGTCGGCAGGTCGAGATTGCGCGTGTTGTTGGCGAAGCGAATCGGCGGCCAGATCATCCAGCCATGCGCCGCGATTTCATTGGCGATGGTCGGATCGCGATAGTCCGTCTCGGCGAGGAAACCGCCGAATTTCTCTTCCGGATAATTGACGAAGATCGGAAACAGCAGCTCGCCCTGGTACGAGGCGACGATCGGCTTGTCGTTGGCGATGAACTCCGCGAACAGCGACAGGCCGAAAAGAACGCAGAAAATCCAAGCCGACCAATAGCCGCGCCGGTTGCGGCGAAAATTGTCAAGCCGCCTCCGGCCCATCGGCCCGAGCCGGAGCCAACCATGAGAGAAAGCGCGGGGAGGCGCGAGCGGCGTCGCGTCCATGTCAGACCTCCCGCGTCTCGAAATCGATGCGCGGATCGATCACGGTGTAGGTGAGGTCGGAGATCAGATTTACGACAAGACCGAGAAGAGAGAAAATGTAGAGGTTGCCGAGGACCACCGGATAGTCGCGGTTCATCAGCGAATCGTAAGAGAGATAGCCGAGGCCGTCGAGCGTGAAGACCTTCTCGATGAGCAGGGAGCCGGTAAAGAAAGCGCCGATGAACGCGCCGGGGAAGCCGGCGATGACGATCAGCATCGCATTGCGGAAGACATGGCCGTAGAGCACTTGGCGCTCGGTTAGGCCCTTCATCCGCGCCGTCTGCACATAGGCTTTCTTGATCTCGTCAAGGAACGAGTTCTTGGTCAAAAGCGTCGTCGTCGCAAACGAACCGAGGACCAGGGCGGCGACGGGAAGCGTAACGTGCCAGAGGTAGTCGACGACCTTTTGCGGCCAGGAGAGATCGGCGAAATTATCCGAGGTCAGGCCGCGCAACGGGAAGATTTGCCAGAAGGAGCCGCCGCAAAACAGCACGATCAGCAAAATGGCGAATAGGAAGCTCGGTATGGCGTAGCCGACGATGATGACGCCGGAGGTCCAAGTGTCGAAGCGGGATCCGTCTTTCACCGCCTTCCGAATGCCGAGCGGAATGGAGATCGCGTAGGAGATCAGGGTCATCCACACGCCGAGCGAGATCGAGACGGGCAGTTTCTCGCGCACCAGCTTCAAGACTGGTTCGTTGCGAAAATAGCTGTCGCCGAGACTGAAGGTCGCGTAGTTCTTGACCAGAAGCCAAAACCGCTCGGTGGCCGGCTTGTCGAAGCCGTATTGTTTTTCGAGCTCCTTGATGAATTTCGGATCGAGGCCTTGCGCGCCGCGATAGCGCGAAGAAATGTCGCCGACATGGGCGGCGGCCGCTCCCATCATCGCGCCGCCTCGCCCGCTTTCGTCAAGGCCTTGCAATTGGGCTATGGCCCGCTCGACCGGCCCGCCCGGCACGAATTGCACGATGATGAAGGAGATAAGGATGATGCCGAAGATGGTCGGGACCATCAACAGGATGCGGCGGGCGATATAGGCGAGCAAGGCTTCAACCTGTCGCGCTGCGCTGTGTCATTCCCGCGCAAGCGCAGGGCTGTCCGGGGAAAATGAGGGCAAATTTGACGCCCGGAGCGCGCCGGTCGCGAAACAGGGCGATATCGAGTTTATTCGCGGGCTTCTGACGAGCTAGACTCAGTAACGAGCGCGCTCGAGAAAGCAAATCCCGAACACCGCGCCGCCATCGAGGCGGGCGCGCCTCAAGGCCGAGCCGGCTTCGCCGGTCGCTCCGCTCCGCTTCGCGAACATTGACCCGCGCCCGCCTCGATGGCCTTTTTGCAACCAAGACGTTTTGCTGCTCGAAACGGCCGAACGGCCGGTTTCGGCAGCAAAACGTCTTGGTCGCCAATAGCCACGCCGAGCGGTCGCCGTCACTCGGAAGGGGCGGAGCGCAAGCGGAGCACCCGCCATGGCGCCGCGCGGGCAGACATCGTGTTGCACGTACCTTTGTGCCGCCATGGCGGGTTGACGGCGATCGGGCGGCGTGGCGCCGCGGTGTTGAAAGCAAGCCAAGTCGCCGGACCAAGGCGCAGGCCTTTCCCCGGACAGCCCTGCGCTTGCGCGGGAATGACGCAGACGCGCAGCCGCCTCCGGCGATGGCGTTACCGATGGCGGCGTCAGAGGCCAATCTTCTTCGCCTTCTCTTCGTCCCACCACCAGGTATCGGGCGCGCCGGTGCCCATTTTCGGCTGCTTGTCGGGCCGCGAGAACGCGTCCCAATAGGCGAGCAAGGCTTGGTCGCGGTACCATTGCGACACCCAATAATGGCCGGCGCGCAGGACGCGATCGAGAACCCGGCAGGCCGTGTTGAGCTCTGGCCGCGATTGCGCCTTGGCGATTTTGTCGACCAGCGCGTCGACCACGGGATCGGCGATTCCGGCCAAGTTGCGTGAGCCCGGCTGCTTGGCGGCGGCGGAAGAGAAAAAGATGCGCAGCTCCACGCCCGGCGTCGGATTGCCGCCAAAGGCGGCGGTCACCACGTCGAAATCGAAATTGTCG
>JAJPHH010000080.1 GCA_021325385.1 Alphaproteobacteria bacterium | reverse complement strand
TGCCGGCGCGGCCGATCAAGCGGTCATGGCGGAATTGGTAGACGCGCTAGCTTGAGGTGCTAGTTGGGCAACCAGTGGAGGTTCGAGTCCTCTTGACCGCACCAGTTCAAAACGGCGGCCTTCGGGCCGCCGTTTTTCTTTGTCGAAGCTTTCTTTGTCGAAGCCGGCGAAGCCGCTCGCGGCTTCGCTGATAAATTTTTTGCGCCTTCGCAACCCTCCGTTATCAAACCGCCGCTAGTCTGAAGGGCTAGGCAAATTCCGCCCATTCGCCTAGAGGCCGACTTTCGTCGGACAAAGACCATGACTCGGCCGCGGTCCGAACATTCTCGATCCCTTCGTCTTCCGGCGGTCTGCGACGAATTGGCGGCCCAGCTTGCCGCGGCCAAGCAGGAGCTCGAGACGCTCTATGCCGCGCTGGACAATGTCCATAGCGGGCTGCTCCTGCTCGACGGCGATCTGCGCGTCGTCTACAGCAACCCCGTGCTTCACCGCATGTTCAACGCCTTCAGCGCCGAGGACATTCGCAAAAACCGTCCCTTTTACCGCGACCTCTTGTTGGGCGCGATGAGCGCGTCCGCTGTGAAGATGGACGATTACGTCGCCCGCCGCCTGGCCTGGGTGCGATCCGGGGACGCGACGCCGATGGATTTGCCGATGGCCGACGGCGTCGTGCTGCGCTGCCATCTCGCCGTCCTTCCCGGCGGCGGCCGGATGCTCATCTATAGCGACGTGACCGATATCGTCCGCAACGCCGAAGAGATGGAGCGGCTGGCGACGATCGACGGTATGACCGGCATCTACAATCGCCGCCATTTCCTGATTCTGGCCGATCGGGAATGGGAGCGGGCGCGTCGCTACAATCGGCCCCTGTCTTTCTTGATGCTCGATATCGATCACTTCAAGTCGATCAACGACAAATTCGGTCACGAGGCCGGCGATCGGATCATCGTCCACCTCGCCCATCTCGCCGGCCATTGCAAAAGGGCGTCGGACGTCCTCGCGCGGATGGGCGGGGAAGAATTCGCCTCGCTGCTGCCGGAGACGACGCTGAGTCGCGCCAAGACAGTGGCCGAACGTCTGCGTCAGAGCGTGTTGAGAAAGCCGCTGACGGAGTCCCGCTGGCCGATCCGCGCCAGCATCAGCGTGGGCGTCGCCGAGGCGAGCGCGGAGATGGAATCGCTGTCGGATCTGATGCGGGCGGCGGATCAAGCGCTGTACCGCGCCAAACGCGCCGGCCGCAACCAAACGGTGTGCTGGACCGCCGAGAACAAGGCGCGCGTCAAGCTCGGCGCCGCATGACGCGACGGGGTCTTCAGATCGCGATCTCGCGCGGCCCTCTCTCGCCGTAAAGGACCCAGCCCGATGCGCCCGCGGCGCCGGCGATCTCGATCAGCCAGCCATGCACGGTCCGGCCTGAGGCGCTGATCGCCTTGCCGACGTCCTCGACCGATTTGACCGCCGATCCCAGGATCGGCTGGACATTGCAGGTCGGCTCGCCGGCTTTGTCGACGAGTTCGTTCAATTCGCGATATTTGACCGCGAACCCCTTGCCGCCCGCCGTCTTGGCGGCCTCGTAGAGCGCCTTCACCTGATCGCGCGTGTCGCAAACGATCACGCTTTGGGCGATCATTCTCTGTCCGACTTTCGGCGGGTCGGCCAAGGCGGCGGTTGACAGCGCGCACAAGGCTCCCGCGAGAAGAATCCCGCGCATCGTCGCCTCCAACTGTCCTTACAGCGCCTGCCGCGATAAAGCCGCGAGGCTGCGGCGGCGCGCCTACGCCGCTCGGTTACGGGACGGCTGCGACGAGCCGCGGCGCTGAAGCGTCCTCTACCGCCTGACGAAGCGACTTTCGCGAAACGACGGCGGCGCTGTTAGAATCGCCTTATGCTCGCGCCGACGCCGCCCGAAGAGAAAGAGGAGCCCGCGCGACGGGATGGCCGCATCCGCGGCGTCGTTCCGGTCGTGATCTCTGCGCTGTTGCTCGGCCTTTTCGCTCTGGCCTGCGCTTGGCTGATGATCGCCCTGATCGAGCACGACAGGATGCGTTCTTGCTTCGCGTCAGGCCGGCATAATTGCGCGCCGATTCTCGATTGAGGCGTTCGGGCGGCGCGAAGCGTACTCTTTGGGACGAGCTGCGGACCATGCGTCGTGCCAGCGAAGCAAACCTATTCCAGAACGCTCCGACACATTGCTCGATTGGCCGTCGCTTCGCTTCTCGCCACGACCATGGCGTCAAGCTAACTAGGCGGCGCGTTCGATCGGGGAATGATCCGCCTCCTCGTCCGCCTCTACGCGGAAGCGCGCCACCAGCCGAGACAGCGCTTCCGCCTCGCCGGCCAGCCGATGACTCGCAGCGGTCGATTCTTCGACCATCGCCGCGTTCTGCTGCGTCGCCTTGTCCAAGTCGCCGACCGCCCTATTGATCTGGCGCAGGCCCGTCGCCTGCTCCTGCGCGGATTGCGCGATCCGACTGACGATCTTGGTGATCTCGACGATTTCGGCGACGATCTGCTGTTGCGCCGCGCCGGTCTGGCCGACGAGATCGACGCCCTGGCCGACCTGGCCCATCGAGGCCGCGACGAGCGCCTTGATCTCCTTGGCCGCTTCCGCCGAGCGTTGCGCCAGCGCCCGCACTTCCGAGGCGACCACCGCGAAGCCGGCCCCGGCTTCGCCGGCCCGCGCGGCCTCGACGCCGGCGTTCAAGGCGAGCAGGTTCGTCTGGAAGGCGATTTCGTCGATCACGCCGACGATCCGGCCGATCTGCTTGGCCGAAGATTCGATCCCATGCATGGCAGCGGTCGCGCTCTGCGCCACTTGTCCTGAGCGCTCGGCCATAGCCTTCGCCGCCGCGATGATCGATGTCGCGCGATTCGTATCCTCCGCCGTCCGCTGGACGGTCACCGTCACCTGATCGAGCGCGGCTGCGGTCTCGGCCAGGCTCGCCGCCTGCCGCTCGGTCCGGCCGGAAAGCTCGTCCGCCGCGGCGCGGATTTCGCCGGCGCCGGAACGGATTTCCTGGGTGCTGACGGCGATCGCCTGGATCGCCTCCCGCAGCTTCTCCATGGACAAGTTGAAGTCGTTGCGGATTTTTTCGTACTGCGACGCGAAAGGCTCGGTCAGGCGAAAGACGAGGTCGCCGCCGGAGGCGCTCTCCAATCCGACCGCCAGGCGCTGGACGACCCTCGCCTGCTGGCGCGCGCTCTCGGCGTTGCTCGTCTCGGCGGCGACGCGCTCTTCGTCGGCGAGCCGGCGCGCTTCGGCGGCGTCTTGCGTCAACCGCACGCGTTCGATCCCGGCGTCCTGAAAAGCCTTGACCGCGCGGGCGAGCGCGCCGATCTCGTCCTTGCGGTCGAGGTCCTCGACTTCGACATCGTTTCGGCCGGCGGCGATGTCGCGCAAATTGCCGACCAATCGTCCGAGCGGCTTCGAAATGCCGAGGGCCGTCAGCACGCCGAAGAGCCCGCAGAACAGGAATGTCGCCGCGATCACGATCGCCGACCAGATCGACGCCTTGGCGATCTCGGCGGCCATCGCCGCGCTGGCCTGATTGCTGGCCGCAGCGGCGCTTTTGTTGAGCGAGGAGGCCTCGTTTTGCAGGCCGGCGATCGCGCCCTCCAAAGCCGCGAAGGCGTCCGCGCGCTGCATCTGCATCGCCGTCCAACGTTGGAACGCCGCGCCGTAGCCGTCGATCAACAATTTGAGCGTGCTCTTATGCTCGTCCGTCGCATTCGCGTCGGCCAACGCGTCGATAAAAGCCTCTTTCTCGTCGGCGAAGGCTTCGATCAATTTGGGATCGCGGCTGAGCCGGAAATCGCTGGCGATGCGCCGCATGACCAGCACAGCCTCGAGCAGATTGAAGGCCCCGCCGCCCTGCGCGCCGACCAGGAGCGAGCGCGTCGCTCGATCGATGTCCTTGCCGACATCGGCGAAATCCTTCTGCAAGCCCTGCTTGGCGGTGCGGCCGAATTCCTCGTTGAGCGCCGTCAGGCCGGCGAATTTTTCCTCGACGCCTTTCAAATCCGCGACAATCGGCGCGAGCGCGCCGGCGCCGGACGGCTGCGCCGGCAGCGCCGCTTCCAGCGCGCGCAGCCTCTCGCCGAATTGGCCCTCGGCCTCTGTCGAAGGCTGCTGAAAGACTTGCAACCCCAGAGACTGGAGTTCGGCGGCGCCCGAAATCAAATTGAAACTGGCGAGCGACAGCGCGCCGGTCGCGGCGCTTTTCCGGTCGCCCTCCCGCACCGCCCGATCGCCGAGATAGGTGGCGACGCCGATTGCGGCCAAGCCCAGCATCGGAACCGCGACGAGGAGCAGCGTTCTGATTTTGACCGAAGGTTTGAAGAGCCCGAAGAGGTTCATCAAGCGGCTCGCTGAAAGCGGCGGGTTGCGCGCATCAAGAACCGCAACGATTAGAGTGAAGGCGTTAACAGGCGCTTAGGGACGGACGCACATTCCGGCCGGTCGCGTCGCCGCCGGCTTCGCGCCTCACGGCTTCGTAACCTCTTCACGGCAGGATTTCCGCCCCGAATGGCATGGCTGGAGGCGAAATTGCTGCAAGCGGCGCCCGATTTTCAGTCCGTCACCGAGCCCGGCGAGAGCGTACTGTGGCAGGGCAAGCCGGTCTTTTGGCCGTTCGTGCTCCACGCGGTCCCGATTCTCGTTTTCGGGCTAGTCTGGGGCGCCTTCGACCTCGGCTTGGTCGGCGCCGCCGCTCACAACGTCGCCAGACCGACCGACAGCCACGTCCTGGGCTTTTTCATGATCGCGCACAGCATTCCGGCCTGGGGCGGCGTCCTCTATTTCCTCTATCTCGTGCTGTCGTATGGGAATACGCGATACGCGTATACGAACCGCCGCATGCTGATGCGCGGCGGCGTCCTGGGAACGTCGTTCAAGAGCATCGACTACGACCGCATTCAGGAACTCGACGTCGTCGTCGGCTTCGTTGATCGGCTCTTCGACGTGGGAACGGTGCGGGCCTTTTCCGGGGCGACGACGGCCAAGGGCGCGCCGATTTACGACAGTTTCGTTTCGATCAGGGACCCCTACGCCGTCTATCGCGCGATCAAGGGCGTGGAGGTCGATGTGAAGACGGACTGGAATTATCCGAACGCGCTCCGCCCGACGGTCAATCCGGGCTATCGGACCGAGTACAAGCCGTAGCGCCGAGGCGCGCTCGCCATGGACGTCAAGCGCCTCGTCCGGTCCTCCCGCTCGCGCGCGAAACTAAGGCGGCGCCTCCGCCCGCCATCCTTTCGGCGCGGGGCTGGTCTCGCCTCTGCCCTGGCCGGCGACGATATGGACGACGCGATAGCCATGCGCTTTCAGCGCGCGTAGGAAGTCCGGCATCATGGCCGCGGTCCAGGCCTTGTCGTCGTGCAGAAGGATCATGCCGCGGCCGGCGCGGTCGAGGGCGCCCATCAGGACGTCCAGCTCCTTTTGCGGCGTCATCTTGATCCAATCCGCGGCCCAAAGGTCTGTCCCAAAAATCGCGACATTGTTGGCGGCGAAGAAGGCGTGGAGATCGGCGGTCTCGGCGAAGCCGGGAAAGCGGAAAAACGGCGCGTGCAGCTTGAATGACGAAAGGTCGCGCGGCGCCGCGTCGACATCCGCGCCATAGGCCAGTCTCTCGACCGCGGCCATGCCGCGCAATACGTCGGCCCGCGCCGCGGCCGCGCTCATCGCGCGCATGGTCGGCTGGGGATGGCTGTAAGTGTGAGAGGCGACGGTATGGCCTTCCGCGACTTCGCGGCGGGCGAGGTCGGAAGACTGCTCGACCTTTTCCCCGATGACGAAGAACGTGGCGCGCACGCATTCCTTGGCCAGGGCGTCGAGAATTTTCGCAGTCGTGTCCGGGGCCGGGCCGTCATCGAAGGTCAGGACCACTTCGTGGTCTTGCAATGGCAGAGTTCGCGGGTAAGATTTGAGGCCGACGGCGAGCCCGCCTTCGGTCCCGACCGGCATGACCCGAGCGGTTCCGAGCGCGTCCGGAGAGCAGGCCGCGGCGGGATCGAGCGCCGCCATAATTATGGCGGCGGCCATGGCTAAAGACGGCCGCAAAGTCATGGGGCTCCTTCCATCCTCTTATGAAGCGACAGGCGCGCCGGCGGTCAGCGGCGGCGCAGATTCGCGCCGCGCCGCCGGCCGGACATTAACGGGTCGTTACACTCAGCGCTCTAAACTGGCTTATCCTCGTCAACCCTTGCTCGCCGCGATGTCCCGTTTGCGTCTTTTCTCCGTGTTCAGTGTCTTCAGCCTCGCGACCGTCCTTGCCGGCTGCGGCGGCGCCCCGGATATTGCCGACAATTATCCCAGCGCGGAAAATTATCCGAGGCCAATGGATTACCCGATCCACGGCATCGACGTGTCCAAATATCAGGGCCCGATCGATTGGAAGGCGGTGGCCGACAGCGGCGTCAAATTCGCCTGGATCAAGGCGACCGAAGGCGGCGATCGCTTGGACCAGAACTTCGTCGCCAACTGGGAGGGCGCCAAAGCCGCGGGCGTGCCGCATGGCGCCTATCATTTCGTCTATTGGTGCCGTCCGCCCATGGAGGAAATGGCCTGGTTCGAGCAGAACGCGCCGGTCGAGGCGGACGCATTGCCGCCGGTCCTCGACGTCGAGGCGACGCCGACCTCCAAGACCTGCAG
>JAJPHH010000143.1 GCA_021325385.1 Alphaproteobacteria bacterium | reverse complement strand
TGGTGCGGACGGCGGGAGTCGAACCCGCACAGCCGAAAGGCCGAGGGATTTTAAGTCCCTTGCGTCTACCGGTTTCGCCACGTCCGCTTCGGACGGCCCTTGTGTCATAAATCGACGGCCGTTTGAACTGGGGCGCGGAGGCGGTTCATCCCTCGTTCCCCCTGCCGATCGGCGGCTGGAAGGCGAGGCCCATGTCCCAGGGGAAATAGATCCAGGTGTCCTGCGAGACTTCGGTGATGAACGTATCGACCATCGGCCGGCCGAGCGGCTTGGCGTAGACGGTGGCGAAATGCGCCTTGGGCAGCATTTCGCGCACGACCTTGGCGGTGGCGCCCGTGTCGACAAGATCGTCGACGATCAGCACGCCGCCGCCGTCGCCGAGCCTGACGATTTCGGGCGCGATCGGCTTCAGCACTTTGAGGCCGCCCTGCGTCTTGTAGTCATGATAGGATGCGACGCAGACCGTCTCGATGATCCGCGTGCCGAGCTCCCGGGCGACGATCGCCGCGGGCACCAAGCCGCCGCGGGTGACGCAAACGATCGCCTCGAACGGCCCGGCGCTGTTCAAACGCCAGGCGAGCGCCCGCGCGTCACGATGGAACTGGTCCCAGGAGACGGGAAAGGCCTTTTGTTGGTGCGGGTCTGACATGGCGGATCCAGGCGTCGATATGGCGCGGGCTTGAATAGCAAGCCGAAAGCCGCCTCGCGAGGGGCGAAGGCGGCAAACAGGGCGGATTTCGCACAGGATTCAGGATTGCGCCATGCTCCCGCCCAGCGCGGCGAAGCAGGATGGGGGCGCCGCGGCGGTTCGCGAAAAACCGAGACTCAGCCGCGCGGCGCGCGGTCCCCCTCCGTTTTCGCGCGAGGGAGGATTTCGCCCTCCTCGCCGAGTTCAGCGAGCATCGCCTCGACGTCCTTGCGCGCGGCGGCGATCAGGGCCGGATCCTTGGCGCGGATGACGATCTGGTTGCGGAACCGGCCTTCGGCGAAGGAAGGATAAGAGCCGATTGTCACGCCGCTATGCGCCGCCGCGATTTTGGCCAGCGGCCCGCCATAGCGGCCCTCGGCGACGTTGCCGGCTTCGATCGTCTCGGCGAGGATTTTGCGCCCGGTCGCGAGATTCTTCGCCGCATCGTCCAGCATCGCCTGCATCACCGTCGGCACGCCGGCCATGACGATGACGTTGCCGAGCCGAAAACCCGGCGCTTTCGAGACCGGGTTGGCGATGAGCTCCGCGCCTTCCGGAATGCGGGCCATGCGCCGGCGCGCCTCGGTGAGGTCCTCGGGCCTGTAGCGCTCCATCATCAGAGCGATGGCGCGCGGATCTTCGCCGATCGGCACGCCGAAAGCCTTGGCGACGGCGTCCGCTGTGATGTCGTCATGGGTCGGGCCAATGCCGCCGGTGGTGAACACGTACGTATAGCGGGCGCGGAGCGCGTTGAGCGCGGCGACGATCTCCTCTTCGAGATCGGGCACGATTCGCGCCTCGCGCAATTCGACGCCCATATTGGTCAAGTATTCGGCGATATAGCCGATGTTGCGGTCCTTGGTGCGGCCGGACAGGATTTCATCGCCGATGACCAGGATCGCCGCGGTGACGATCGTCCCTTGCTCCATGCCTCAGTCCGCCTCCGCTTCGCGCTCGTAGCCGACATTCTCGGCCGTGCGCAGGATTTCGCGGTAGCCGAGCATTTGCAAGCGCCGCTCGAGCTCCGCCTCGGCGGGCAGGAGGTTGAACTCCATCACGATCAGCTTCGGCCACAGGCGTCGCGGCGCGTCGCGGAAGAAGGCGTCAAGCACCAAGTCCTCGGCCCCTTCGATGTCGAGCTTGATTGCGTCGAGGCGATCATAGCCCTCGCCGCGCAGCACCGACAGCAGGCTCTTGGCCGGAACGCGCAGGCGCGAGGCCTTGGCGTCGGCGCTGACGATGCGCACCGACGTCTCGCCGCGATTGTTGGCGTTGACGAACAGGGTGACTTCGCCGTCACGATCGGCCAGGGCGCATGACAAAGCCTTCACATTGGCGAAAGCGTTCTGGTCGATGTTGTAGATGAGTCGTTCGAAAATTTCTGGCAGCGGCTCGATCGCGAGAATTGTCGCGCGAGGTACGGCCGCCGCGATCGACAAGGCGTAGCCGCCGACGCTGGCGCCCGCGTCGATGAAGACTCTGTCCTCGCCGAGGCGCGAGGCGATCAGCGCCCGCTCTTTGGCGTCGAAATATTGCGGCGTGAAGAGAAGGCGCTTTTCAGCGACATTATTATAGGGACGAAGGCGCATGCGCGCGCCGAGCGTCTCGACATCGACCGGCCGCCCGCGCAGATATTTGACGCTCATGGAGCGCAGAAAGAAAGCGAGCCTTTTGGCGAGCCAACGCTCCGAGCAGCGACGGGTGACGCGAAGCGCGGCCGCGCATAATCCGGCCGGCGCGTAGCGGCCGAAGGGCGAGGGATCGCTGGCGCCGGCTTTGGCGGCGGGATGAGGAGCGGCGGACGACATGGCTTCGCGCGCGGCATAGCACGCTGCGCGCGGCGAGCGCTAGGAAAGCTTGGCCGAGATGGGCGATGGGCCGGCAATCCGGCTGGAATAGGGCCGATTGTCGGCTTTGAGCGCCGGCGCCGTACCCTACCGCCCCATCGCGCCAATCCCGCGCAAGCGAGGAGCCGATCATTGCAAGTCTCGGGTTAGCTCAGCCTCGATTCCGCTTCTGACATTTCTGCAAGCGTAAGCCTCTTGCTGGCTTCAGCGACCAACAGCTCGCGCTCAGCCCTGAGCTTCGCGCCGCGCGAGCGCGCGGCCGCGAGAATTTCGGCTGGCGCGCGCTCCGGCGTCCCCGCGTCGAACGGCGGCGCCGGGGCGTATTCCAGAGCGAGCTGGATCGCCTCGGCGACTTTCCGACCCGCCATCTCCGCGACAAGCGCCAGCGCGAAATCGACGCCCGCGGTGACGCCGCCGCCGGTCATCACCGCGCCGCCGCTCGTCACGTCGCCGTCGCGCACGACCCGCTCGTTGACAGGGATCGCGCCGAAGGCGGCGAGGAGATCGTGCGAGGCCCAATGGGTGGTCGCGCGCCTGCCCTTGAGCAGACCCGCCGCGCCAAGCACCAAGGCGCCGGTGCAGACCGAGGTCGTAGCACGCGCGCCGGCGGCTTGCCGGCGCAGGAAGGCGAGCGTCTCTTCGTCGGAGAGGAGCGGATTGACGCCGACGCCGCCCGGCACGCAGATAACGTCGAGTTGCGGGCATTCCGCGAAGGCGACGTCCGGCATCAGCTTGAGCCCGGTCGCGGAGACGACCGGCGCGACGCTCTTGGCGACGAGCCGGACGCGCGCCTCCGGCCATGAGGCGAAGACTTCGTAAGGGCCGGTCAAATCGAGCTGCTGCACCTTCGGAAAGACAAGGAAGCCGACCTCCATGGCGAACTCCTGAGGAAGGGGTGGCGGCTGTGAGTTTAATCGGCTAAGGATTGGCGGAAATGACAGATAACCATCATTTTCCGCCACACCCGCCGCGCATCGCCGAACTCGTCGCTTTTCCCAATGCGCAATTGCTCGACATTGCCGGGCCGCTCCAGGCTTTCGCCACCGCCAACGACCTCGCCCGGCTGGCGCGAGCGCCGCAGCCCTACGCCCTCCAGGTCGTCGGCGGCGAGCAAGGCTTCATCAAGAGCTCGTCGGGGCTGACGCTCGGCGTTGCGCCTCTTCCCGCGCCGGGCGCGCCGCTCGATACGCTGATCGTCGCCGGCGGCTATGGCGTTGACGCGGCCTGCCGCGACGAGGCGCTCGTCGCTTGGCTCAAAGCGCGGGCGGCGCATGCCCGCCGGCTCTGCTCGGTCTGTTCCGGGGCCCTTCTCCTCGCCGCGGCCGGTCTGCTCGCCGGCCGGCGGGCGGCGACCCATTGGGGGCGCTGCGCCGAGCTCGCCCGCAAGCATCCCGACGTGAAGGTCGAGCCGGATCCGATCTTCGTGCGCGACGGCGACATCTGGACGTCGGCCGGCGTCACCGCCGGCATCGACCTCGCCCTCGCCTTGATCGAAGACGATCTCGGCCGCGCCGCCGCGCTCGCCGTGGCGCGCCAGCTTGTCGTCTTTCTCAAGCGGCCGGGCGGCCAGGCGCAATTTTCCGCCGCGCTGGCCTTGCAGGCTGCGGACGAGCGGTTCGAGGCGTTGCACCGCTGGATCGGCGAGAACTTGACCGCAGACCTTTCGGCGCCGCGCCTGGCTGAAAAAGCCGGCATGAGCGAGCGCAATTTCCTCCGCCGCTACAAGCAAGCGACCGGCGTCACGCCAGCCCGGGCGGTCGAACGCCTGCGCGTCGAGGCGGCGCAGCGGCGGCTCGTAGAGACGCGCGAGCCGATCAAGCGGGTCGCGGCGCGCTGCGGCTTCGGCGGCGAGGAGACGATGCGGCGCAGCTTCCTGCGCGTCGCCAGGATCGGGCCGCGGGATTTCCGCGAGCGGTTCTCGCGATAGCGATTTTTAACCGCGATCAAACGCCGCTTTGCCTGGAAAGCTAGGCCGATCTGCGCCTATATAGGCGCAGCTAGGCTGGTTCACTTGACCGACATTGAGACCAACCGCGCCAAGATCGTCCGCCGCCTTGAACAGGAAGGTTGGGAATTGGCCCGTCACGGCTCCGAGCATCATCGTCGTGCCGCGCCATCGCACGCTCTCGCCCGGCGTTGCTCGCAAGATCGCAAAGACCGCCGGCTGGCTTTGAGCGGACTGAACGACAAGGATTAAAAGATGCGCTATTTCGTTCTCGTTGACGGCCAGGACGGCGCTTACGGCGTCGTCTTTCCCGATCTGCCCGGTTGCGTCGCGATGGGCGAGACGATCGAGAAAGCGCTGGCGAACGCCGGCGACGTCCTGCGGGACTGGGTCGATCTCACGGAAGAGAACGGCCATCCGATTCCGCCGCCGCGCGCCCTGGAGGCTCTGCGCGCCGACCCGGAAACAGCGCAGGCTTTGCGCAGTGGCGCAAGCCTCGCGACGGTGCCGCTCGTGCGCGAAACCGGAAAGCCCGTGAAGGCCAATCTGTCGCTCGACGCCGGATTGCTCGCCGCGATCGATGAAGAGGCGCGACGCCGGAAGCTTACTCGCTCGGCCTTCGTCGAACTCATGGCCCGGCAAATGCTGAGCCAAATCGCTTGAGCGTCGCTCCCATCGCAGCAGCCGCCAAGCGCGAGCGCTTGCGCCGGCCCGCGAAGACCTTACATTAGCGTGGTCCTCCAACGCTTGTTTTCGCCGAGCCGCTTTCACGTGATGACTTTTGTCGATTCCGCCGCGCTGCATGGGCGCAAAAGCGGCCATATCAAATTGCACGGACCCGAGGCCTTCGAGGCCATGCGCAAAGCCGGGCGGCTGGCGGCCGAGGCGCTCGATCTGATGGCCGACAAGGTCCGCCCGGGCGTCCCCACCGCCGCGCTCGACCGGCTCTGCTTCGAATTCGCGATGGATCACCACGCCTATCCGGCCTCGCTGTTTTATCGCGGCTATCGCCGATCGATCTGCACCTCGATCAATCACGTCGTCTGCCACGGCCTGCCTGACGACAAACCGTTGCGCGACGGCGACATCCTCAACATCGACGTGACCTTGATCGTCGACGGCTGGCACGGCGATTCGAGCCGCATGTACGTCGCCGGCGAAGCGCCGCGCCGCGCGCAGCGGCTGATCGACATAACCTATGAATCGCTGATGCGCGGCGTCGCCGCGGTCAAGCCGGGCGGCACGACCGGCGACATCGGCGCAGCGATCCAGATCTACGCCGAAGGCGAGCGCTGCTCGGTGGTGCGCGATTTCTGCGGCCATGGCCTCGGCCGGCTGTTCCACGACGAGCCGAACATCCTCCATTACGGCCGGCCCGGCGAAGGCGTGCCCTTGCGGCCCGGCATGCTGTTCACGATCGAGCCGATGATCAATCTCGGCCGGCCGCAGGTGAAGGTGCTCGCCGACGGCTGGACGGCTGTGACGCGCGATCGCTCGCTCTCGGCGCAATTCGAGCACACGGTCGGCGTCACCGAGACCGGCGTCGAAGTCTTCACCGTCTCGCCGAAAGGGCTGCACAAGCCGCCCTACGGCGTATGACGGAGCCAGAAGAACCGCCGCATTATCACGGCCATCGCGAGCGATTGCGGACGCGTCTGCGCGAAGCCGGCGCGGAGGCGATCGCCGATTACGAGCTTCTCGAACTCATCCTGTTCCGGGCCATCCCCCGCCGCGACGTCAAGCCGCTCGCCAAAGCGCTGATCGCCCGCTTCGGATCGTTCGCCGAGGCGATCGCCGCGGCGCCCGAGCGGCTCGACGAAGTCGACGGCATGACGCAAGGCGCGATCAACGAATTCAAGATCGTCGAAGCGAGCGCGCAGCGCTTCGCCAAAGGCGCGGCGAAGAAGCGCCTGGCGATCGGCTCGTCCAGCGCGCTCGTCGATTATTGCCGCGCCGCGATCGCTTTCGCCGACCGCGAGGAGTTCCACGTCCTTTTCCTCGACAAGCGCAACGGCCTCATCGCCGACGAGAAAATGGGCGTCGGCACGATCGATCATACGCCCGTCTATCCGCGCGAAGTGGTGCGCCGCGCCCTGGAGCTGTCGGCTTCGGCGATCGTGCTCGTCCACAATCATCCTTCCGGCGATCCGGCGCCGTCGAGCGCGGACGTGAAGATGACGCATGATATCATCGCCATCGGCGCGCCGCTCGGAGTCGTGGTGCATGATCATCTGATCGTCGGCCGGCAGGGGCATGCGAGCCTGAAGGCGCTGCGCCTTATTTAGCCCAAGCAAAGATCAATGGGCGTCGCCGCCGGTCGCGCGATCGCCCGCCGCGCCGCCCCGGTTAGCCAGGGACGACAGGCCGATCGCCTGTTCGAGCAGGCCGTGGAGTTCGGCGAGCCTTTCTGCGCCGAGGGACTTCCTTATCCGCTTGAAGACGCGCTCCCATGCCGGGAAAATCGATTCGATCATACGCTCGCCAGCCCGGGTGACGAGAACGATTTTCGCGCGGGCGTCCGCCGGCGAACGCGCGACCCGGAGCAGCCCGGCGCGTTCGAGCGGGCGAATGCTTCGCGTGAGCGTGGTGCGGTCCATCACCAGAACCTGCGCCAGCTTGCCTATCGAAGCGCCGGCTTCTCCGAACAGCGCGGCGGCCGTCAAGATCGGCAGTTGCGACATCTGCAAGCCAAACGGCGCGAAGGCGTCGTCGTAGAGCTTGGCGAGAACACGGGAGGCCTGCCGCACCCGAAGCGCCGGGCACTCCTGCGCCATCTTGCGCGCCAGTTGAGCGAAATCGGCCATATAAAGTGTATCCGCCACGTAATGCCGACTGTCGAAATCGTCAGCAAAATCCAAGCAAAATCCCTGCCCACATTGACATGGCCGTCCTAAACGAGTCAATGTAGGTGCATATGCATTGTTACGCGTCTAGCGTATGCGAGCGGCGGCCTGAATTGGTTCGCAAGCGACGCGGCTCGCCGCGACGGGAGAGGAATATGGCGCGAGGCGCCGTCGACTGGACGTTCAACGGCCTGTGGCCTTACGAGCCGCGCTGGTTCGAAACGCCGGAAGGGCGCCTGCACTATGTCGATGAAGGTCCGCGCGACGGCCGGCCCGTTGTGCTCGTGCATGGGAACCCCACTTGGGGATTCCTCTATCGCAATTTCATCGGGCCGCTCGTCGCGGCCGGGCATCGCGCGATCGTCCCCGACCATCTCGGTTTCGGCCGATCGGACAAGCCGAACCGGCCCGACTTCTACCGCGTCCCGGAACACGCCCGCCGCTTCGACGCGCTGCTGGAATCGCTCGATCTTTCAGGCGCGGTCGTCGTCGCGCAGGATTGGGGCGGCCCGATCGCGCTGTCCTGGGCGGTCGCCCATCCCGAGCGCGTCGCCGGCCTCTTCGTGCTGAACACCTTCGCGCACCGCCCGCCGGGCAAAGTCTCGCTGCCCCTGCCATTGCGCCTCTTCCGCATGCCCGGCGTCGGCGAAATCATGGTCAAAGGCCTCGGCCTCTTCCATCGCGCGTTCCTGTTCGGCGTCGGCATGGTCCATCGCGAGCGCCTGACCGCGGACATGCGCCGCGCCTATCTCGCGCCGCATCCGACTTGGGCGAGTAGAGTCGGCGTCCTCGTCTTTCCGCGCGAAATCCCCGCCGGGCCCGTCGGGCCGATCGCCGATCTGGGCGGACGCGTCGAACAGGGGCTCGAGCGCTTCTTCCGCGACCGGCCGGTGCGGATCATATGGGCGATGAAGGACGTCGCCTTCACGCCGGCCATGCTCGATATTTGGCGACGGACCTTGCCCAACGCCGAAATTACGCGCCTCGACGACGCCGGCCATTACCTTCAGGAGGACGCGCACGAGGCGATCGCGCCCGAATTGCTCCGGTTCTTAGCCACGTTGCCCGATCGACGCTCGGCGGCCGAGCCGCGCCGATCGTCTCTTCTTACCGAGGCGAGCTGACCTGCCGACGAGCTCCGCCTGGAGGATCGAAAGGAGTTGCGCCATGTCGTTGTCCAGCATGTCGATCCCGGCCTTCGAGATCAGCCTCAGGGCGCTCTGGGCCGTGCTCGACAAAGCCGCAGCCTATGCCGAAGCGAAGCGGATCGACGCCGCGACTCTTCTCGGTGCGCGCCTCTTTCCGGACATGTTCCCGCTTCTCCGCCAGGTCCAGAGCGCCTGCGACCAGGCCAAGAACGCCGGCGCGCGCCTCGCCGGCGTCGAACCGCCGACATTCGCCGCCGACGAGAAGACCATCGCCGATCTGAAAGCGCGCATCGACAGGACGATCGCTTTCGTCAAAACGCTGGACGTCGCGGCGCTCGACGCGGCGGCCGACCGGGACGTCGCCTTCCCGCTCGGCCCGAACACCGGTCATATGAGCGGCGCCGACTATCTTCGCCATTTCGCGCTGCCGAATTTCTATTTTCACCTGACCACCGCCTACGACATTCTCCGTCATTGCGGCGTCGAGATCGGCAAGCGCGACTTTCTCGGCGCCATCCCGATACGGGTGACGTGAGGCCGCGCACGATTTTCGGCTCGGCGATCAAGCCGGCGCGGCTCAATCGGGCGCCGCGGCTTTGCTGGTCCTTTGGCCGTCGCGTCCGCGCCGCGACGACGCCGTTCTGCCCTGGCCGCGCAGCTCCGCCAAGGCTTCGCTGGCCGCGGCGCTCGAGCGCTGAATGAAATCGAGGATCAAGGCGAGCTCCTTGTCGGCGTAATGCGCAAGGGTCGCCGTCGCGGCGCGCTGCATCGGGCCATAGAGCGGCGCGATGCGCCTTTCGACCGCCGGCGTCGCCGCGACGAGCACCTTGCGGCGATCCTGCTTGTCGCGCTGGCGTCGGGCGAAGCCGGCCCGCTCCAGCCGGTCGATCACGCCGGTGATCGCGCCGGTCGTCAGGCCGGCCGCCTCGGCGATCTCGCCGGCGGTCAGCGGGCCGCGCAGCGCGATGAGGTCCAGGCATTCGAGATCCGAGCTGTTGACGCCGAGCCGATCGGCGACCGCCTGGCTGTAGAGCACTCCCTTGGCGCTCGCGTCGCGCAGCGCGCGGTTCAGCGCCGCCGCCAGCTCGGCGCGATTCGATTTTGGCCCGATTGACATTTTCAGCCTCTTATTTTAGTAGAAATATCTCTTAGTCTATAAGATATTTACTTCGTGAAGGATGTTCGAATGACCGCGATCCCCGCCCCCGCCCGCTCAGCCCCGAGAAAGAAAGGATATAGAGGCGCGCCGATGGAGGGCGCTGTCGCGACCTGGTACGCGAAGCACACCGCCAAGCTTAGCGCGGATTTCGCCGGCGAGGCCAGGCGGATCGCCGAAAGCTTGCCGGCCGGCGCCCGGGTCCTCGAAGTCGCGCCCGGCCCCGGCTATCTCGCCATCGAGATCGCCAAGCTCGGCCTCTATCAGGTCGCGGGCCTCGACATCAGCCATTCCTTCGTACGGATCGCGCGCGAAGGCGCCGCGAGAGCCGGCGTCGCGGTCGAGTTCCGGCAGGGCGACGCCGCCGCCATGCCCTTTCCCGACGGCGCGTTCGACTTCATCGTCTGCCGCGCCGCGTTCAAGAATTTCGGCGATCCGGTCGGGGCGCTCGAGGAGATGCATCGCGTGTTGCGGCCCGGCGGAGAGGCGCTGATCATCGACATGCGCAAGGACGCGACCAATGCCGCGCTCGACGATGCGGTCGCCGGCATGCGGCTCGGCCGGGTTGGCGCCGTCCTCACCCGCATCATCTTCCGGCAATTGCGCAAGCGCGCCTACGCCAAGGCCGACTTCCTGCGAATGGCGGAAGCGACGCCGTTCGGCTGCGCCGAGATCGTCGAAAGTCCGATGGGACTGGACGTCCGGCTGCGCAAATAGCCGCTACCGCGCCTTCCCGGCCGCGACGGCGAGTTCGTCGATGCGGCGGATCGCGTCGCGGATCACTTGCGCTTCCTTGGCGAATTCCTGGCGCTTCTCCAGCCAGGATTGCTGGACATGGGCGCGGCCTTGGGCGCGCGCCTGCTCGCCCAGCCGCTCGGCGAGCGACACGCGCTCCTCCAACGCTCGCAAGGCGCTGCCCAGGGCGCGGCTCAAATTCTCCTCGAGCGCGACGCCCATCAATTCTGCCGTGTAGGCGTGGCCAACATGGCAGCGGTAGCGAACCAGGTTGTCGTCGTCGATCTCCCACATCACGCCGTGACAATCGGGGCAGGCCAGGACCGATCGCCGGCCGATACGATCCATGTCGGTCATCGTTGCGCGTCCGCTTCGTGCGATCTCGACTTCGTATTTGATCTCGCCCGGAACCGGCCGCGCGGCCCCGGCGGGCGAGCGCGCGAGCTTGTCGAAAAGCGCCGGCATGGCGGCGAGAGCGACGACGTGGTCGGGCTTGGCCAGGTTCAGCGCCGTCGCCGGCATTTCCGGAAAGGCCGCGTCGCTCGGGTCCTGAACGACGGTCACGCCGCCGCACGCTTTCAGCGCCTGCAGGCCCGAGGCGCCGTCGCCCTGCGTGCCGGTCAGGACCGCGCCGACCGCGCGCGCCCCGCAACACAAAGCCGCCGAGCGCAGCAGCGGATCGATCGCGGGCCGCGTATTGTTTTCGCGCGGGCCGGCGCCCCATTGCAACCGGTCGCCGTCGACCAGCAAATGCCGCTCGCGCGGCGCGAGATAGACATGGCCGCGCTTCATTGTCTCGCCGTCCTTGGCGAAGCTCGCCGGCAGCGGCCCGGCCTTTGTCAGGATGGCGTCCAATTCCGAAGGAAACTGGCTCGGCAAATGGATGACGACCAGAACCGAGGCTGGAAAGTCTTTCGGAAACTTGTTGGCGAGAAAACGAAGCGCGTCGAACCCTCCGGCCGAGGCGCCGATGGCCAGAATGTCGCGGTTGGCCATTCAATTCTCCCGCCGTAAAGCGCGGTTTGCGCAAGAGACTTGGCCTGTTCTCCCAATAGGAACGCGAGAGAATCGGCGCGCTCAGCGAAGGCCGATGCGCTCCGCCTTCATCCGCGCCTTTCAGCCGGCGCCGGCTCCTCGCGCAGGGCGCCGACGAGCCGGTCGCGATTGGCGACATGCAGCGCTTGCATGTCCTCGAACAATTTCAACGCTTCGCGCGCGCGTTCCGCGTCATGGCCGCCGCGCTCGAGGTCAGCCACGATCTGGCGCTGCCGCTCGATATGGCGAACGCCCTGAGCGACGTGGGCCTCGGCCTGCTCCAAGTGCCGCAAAAGAATATTTCTGTTCATTCCGCACAAGCATTCGTTGAACCAGAACCCCGGGCCGCGCCCTTGGGTTCCGGCGGGCCGACGGCTGCTATGCGCGCCAGCGTTCCGATTATGTCGATTGCGGCGCCGTTTTCCTCTGGACGGCCGGTATTTTTAAGATCACGATTGCGTCATTGGGGTGGCGATGCCTTCGGCGCATTTCATCAACGATTCCGAACATTGGCGCAAGCGCGCCGAGGAAATGCACACACTCGCCGAGGATTTGCGCGACTCGCAGGCGAGATCGACGATGCTGCGGATCGCCGCCGACTACGAGAAGCTTGCCGCCCGCGCCGAGCAGCGCGCCAGCGGGACGCCGCAAGAGGACGCGCCGGCGCTCGAACGAGGCCATTAACATCGCCGTCCCCCCGCCGCCGGCTCGGAGCGGCGCGGCTGGACGCGGGCATGGCCCGCGCGCTGCTCGCAAACTATGAGCAATCGCAGGCCCTTCATGTCATCGACCGCGATCGATTGCAGCGCGATGTGGCGACCTGGCGCAGCCTTCCATTACATTTTTCTTCCCCCCCCCCCCCCCCGTTGCTGTTTGGTTCCCCCCTGCGCCGGCCCCCCCAGTTGGCGGGGGGGAGGGGACCAAAACCGGATCCTGCCCCACCCCGTCGCACGCCCACCAGCCCC
>JAJPHH010000063.1 GCA_021325385.1 Alphaproteobacteria bacterium | reverse complement strand
CGGTCTGAATGAAAGCTAGGAAATCCTATGTCAGGCAATCGCAAGCCCATCGCGCCCGGATCGGTCGACTCCTATCCCGTTCTGCCGCTGCGCGACATCGTGGTCTTTCCGCACATCATCGTGCCGTTGTTTGTCGGCCGCGAAAAGTCCATTCGCGCCCTTGAAGAGGTGATGAAGGCCGACAAGCCGATCTTGCTCGCCACTCAGATGAATGCGGCGGACGACGACCCGGCGACCGACGCGATTTTCGCCACCGGCACGTTGGCGACCGTACTGCAACTGCTCAAGTTGCCGGACGGCACCGTCAAGGTGCTGATCGAGGGCGTCGCCCGCGCGAAGATCAAACGCTATCTGCCGACCGAAGGTTTTTACGAGGCCGAAGCTGAGGCCATCGCCGACGATCCGCTCGACAAAGTCGAGGCGGAGGCTTTGGCGCGCTCCGTGCTTTCGGAGTTCGAGAGCTACGTCAAGCTGAACAAGAAGATTTCGCCTGAAGTCGTCGCTGCGGTCGGCCAGATAAACGACTATAGCCGGCTCGCCGACACGATCGCCTCGCATCTCGCGGTCAAGCTCCAAGACAAGCAGGCGATCCTCGAACTGAGTTCGATCATCAAGCGGTTCGAGAAGTGCCTCGCCTTGATGGAAGGAGAGATTTCCGTTCTGCAGGTCGAGAAGCGCATCCGCACGCGCGTCAAGCGCCAGATGGAGAAGACGCAGCGCGAGTACTATCTCAACGAGCAGATGAAGGCCATCCAGAAGGAGCTCGGCGACGAGGACGGCCGAGACGAAATGTCCGAGCTCGAGGAGCGCATCAAAAAGACCAAGCTGTCGAAAGAGGCGCGCGACAAGGCCACGGCCGAGCTAAAGAAGCTCCGGCAGATGTCGCCGATGTCGGCCGAAGCGACGGTGGTGCGCAACTACCTCGATTGGCTCTTGTCGATTCCGTGGGCAAAGAAGTCGAAGATCAAGAAGGACGTCGCCCTGGCGCAGGAGATACTCGACGCCGATCATTTCGGGCTCGAGAAGGTCAAGGAGCGGATCGTCGAATACCTCGCGGTGCAGCAGCGCGCCAACAAGCTGACCGGGCCGATCCTCTGCCTCGTCGGGCCGCCCGGCGTCGGCAAGACCTCGCTCGGCAAGTCGATCGCCAAGGCGACAGGCCGCGAGTTCGTGCGGATGTCGCTCGGCGGCGTGCGCGACGAAGCGGAGATCCGCGGTCATCGGCGCACCTATATCGGCTCGATGCCCGGCAAGGTCATTCAGTCGATGCGCAAGGCGAAGACGTCGAATCCGCTCTTCCTGCTCGACGAGATCGACAAGATGGGCATGGACTTCCGCGGCGATCCTTCTTCGGCGCTGCTTGAAGTGCTCGACCCCGAGCAGAATTCGACCTTCAACGACCATTACCTCGAAGTCGATTACGATCTCTCCAACGTGATGTTCATCACGACGGCGAACACGCTCAACATCCCGCCCGCTCTGATGGACCGGATGGAGATCATCCGCATCGCCGGCTACACCGAGGATGAGAAGGTCGAGATCGCCAAGCGCCATTTGATCGGCGCGGCGGCGTCCAAGCACGGCCTCGTCGAGAAGGAATGGACGATCGACGACGCGGCTTTGCTCGAACTCATCCGCCGCTACACCCGCGAAGCGGGCGTGCGCAATCTCGAGCGCGAGATTTCGACGCTCGCCCGCAAGGCGGTGAAGGAGATCCTCACCTCCAAGAAGAAGAAGATCACGGTCACCGTGGATAATCTCGCCGATTTCCTCGGCGTGCCGAAGTTCCGCTACGGCGAAGTCGAGGCTTCCGATCAGGTCGGCCTCGTGACCGGTCTCGCCTGGACGGAGGTCGGCGGCGAGTTGCTGACGATCGAGGGCGTCATGATGCCCGGCAAGGGCCGCATGACGGTCACGGGCAACCTGAAGGACGTGATGCGGGAGTCGATCTCCGCGGCGGCGTCCTACGTGCGCTCGCGGGCGGTCGATTTCGGCATCGAACCGCCGCTCTTCGACAAGCGCGACATCCATGTCCACGTCCCCGAAGGGGCGACGCCGAAGGATGGACCGTCGGCTGGCGTCGCTATGGCGACCGCGATTATCTCGACCATGACCGGCATTCCGGTGCGCCGGGATGTGGCCATGACCGGCGAGATCACGTTGCGCGGCCGCGTCCTGCCGATCGGCGGCTTGAAGGAGAAGCTGCTCGCGGCCCTGCGCGGCGGCATCAAGAAGGTCCTGATCCCGGACGAAAACGCCAAGGACCTGGCCGAAATCCCCGATTCGGTGAAGAACGGGTTGGAGATTGTGCCGGTCTCGCGGATGGAGGAGGTGCTGGGCCATGCGCTGCTGCGCGCGCCCCAGCCGATCGTGTGGGAGGAGGACGCGAAGGCGGCGCCGGCGCCGGTGGCGACGGACGAGGATTCTTCGGGCCTCGTCGCCCACTGAACTGACCTCTCGCTTCTCGCCGAGCCGCAAGGCGCAGCGATGGAAGGCCGCAAATCCTCGGATTTGCGGCCTATTTTTTGGCAGCGCGGGGAAACTTCAGCGATTTTTCGCATGCGATCGCCTACGAACCCTTGGAATCGGTCGAGCGCGTCGCCAAAGCCGACATGTCAAAGCCGCTGCCGGGCGATCGATTCGACGGCATCGCCAATTCGCTCAAAAAAGGCGAAGGGGCGCGTCTCGTCGGCTTCGGCGCGTTCTCGGCGCGCGAGCGCAAAGCGGGCAAAGGCCGGAATCGCTCCGCCGGCGAGGAGATCATGAGGCCCGCGCCTCGAAGAACGCGCGCTTCAAGCCCGACGCATCGCTCAAAGAGAGCCTGAATAGGAGCCGAAAAAAGAGAAAAAAATCGTCTGCGACGGCGGACGGCCGCGCAGCCGCCCTTTTTTTGTCGTGGCCTCTCGCGATAGTCTTGGCGTCTAATCCCCAGGCGCGCAGGGGCTTCCCGGGAATGATGATTTTTGCAAAGAGCGTCGCTAGAGCTATAAGCCTCGCGCTGGGGCGGTTAGCTCAGTTGGCAGAGCATCTCGTTTACACCGAGAGGGTCGGCGGTTCGAGCCCGTCACCGCCCACCAGCGCCGGCGTGGCGATGGCTGTTGCTGCGCTGATCGCGTGCATCCTCGCATCGAGCAGCCCCGCCCGCGCGCAGACCGAGCCCATGCAATTTCACCTGGCGCGGGTCGCCCAGGACGGCTGCGCGCGCGACTGCCCGCAGGTCATTGTCGCCGAAGGCGTCATTGAGGAGGACACTCCGCAAGCCTTCGTCGACTTTGTCCGATCCGCCGCGGATCAGCCTGGCGCCCGAAGCGTGGTCTTGCTCAGCTCGCCGGGCGGCCGGGTCGTCGCTTCGATGCGGCTCGGCGCGGCTTTGCGGCAATTGGGAGCGGCGGTGATCGTCGCGCGCTCTTTGAGCGAGGGCGGCCGCGACGTGACCGTTTCGGGTCAATGCATGTCGGCCTGCGTCTATGCGATGATGGGCGGCGTGAAACGGATCGTCCCGCCGGAGAGCCGGGTCGGCATCCACCGGATGTCGCGGGAAGAGGCCACGGAGAGCTCGGCGCGCGCGCCGCACGCGACAACGCGCACCTACGCCTCTGCGGACATGGTCGACGCCCTCGCAAATTACGCGGCCGAGATGGGCGTCAATCCGACCGTGATCCGGACGGCCGAACGCATCTCGCCGGACGAAATTCATATTCTGTCCTCGACTGAACTCAGACGCTGGCGCCTCGCCTCGCCTAAGTTCTGATAGGGCCGCGCTTCGACCCTTGACTTGCGTCAGGCGCTGGCCTATCCGGCCAGCTCCGGACCAAGCGCGGCGGAGGCGGCGCGTTCGGTTGCGGGGGTGTAGCTCAGTTGGTTAGAGCGCCGGCCTGTCACGCCGGAGGTCGCGGGTTCAAGTCCCGTCACTCTCGCCATTATATCGATTGACGATCAAATCCTTCGCGAGCTTGTCTTTGGGGGCGTTCCCGAGTGTGATAGCCGCGCAGCGCCGCGAGCAGTTTGGCCAGCGCGATTTCAAAGCCTTAAAGCTCGTTTCCCTTGCGCGTCGCGCTGCGCTGCGATAGGGCTGTGGCGCGAAAATTTGGACCTGGAATCGCCCTGATTCCGGCCTGATCGCTGACGAAGCCCCTGAGCTTCGCCGCCCGCCCATTGACCCGGGTCTCGCCGGACCCCGATGACTTGGAGGCCTGATGCCGAGCCTTGTTTCGGATTATCTGCCGCTGGTCGTCTTTATCGCCATAGCCGGCCTGATCGGCCTGGCGCTGCTCGTCGCGCCTTTTGTGGTCGCGTACAAGAATCCGGATCCCGAGAAGGTTTCCGCCTACGAATGCGGCTTCGATCCGTTCGACGACGCGCGCATGAAATTCGACGTGCGCTTCTATCTGGTCTCGCTGCTGTTCATCATCTTCGACCTGGAGGTCGCCTTCCTGTTTCCGTGGGCCGTCGCCTTTCACGATATCGGCGCCTTCGGCTTCTGGTCGATGATCGCCTTTCTCGTCGT
>JAJPHH010000081.1 GCA_021325385.1 Alphaproteobacteria bacterium | reverse complement strand
TCCCAGAGATGCTCCTGGCCGGCCATGCATTCGATGGCGACGCGCTTCTTCTCCCAAACGGATGTGATGTCGAGCAGCACGTTTGGCGTCCAGCCGCATTGTTCGGGCTGATGCGGCTCGAACAAGAAGACTGGCGGCGCGCCGAGGACCTTTTCGCCCGGCTTGTGGCCATGCGCCTGCGCGACGATCCGAGCATGTTGGGCGAATTCCGTCGCCAACTCATGGTCGCGGTTGTAGATGTCGCGGCGCGAATGGGTCAGCACGAAAGCGGGTCGGATCGCCCGGTAGAGATCGACGAGCCGATAGAGCGCCTCGTCGTCGAGCCTGATCGGATAATCGCCGAGATCCCAGAACTCGATGTCGGCGACGCCGAGCGCCGTGGCCGCCGCTTCGGCCTCTTTGCGTCGCTCGGCTTTCACGCGCTCCAAGGTCATCCCGGCCTGCCGCCAGAGCTTCGCCGATTCGCCGCGCTCTCCGAAAGAGAGGCAGACGATCGTCATGGCGTAGCCGCGCGCCGCATGCAACGCGATCGCGCCGCCGGCGCGCCAGACGAAATCCGCCGAATGCGCACTGACGACGAGGCCGGTTTTTCCTTCCGCCATGCTGTCTCCGAAGATTGGGGGCTATTCGAGCGCGCCCCATGAGACCGCCGCCTCCGCTTCGAATCAAGTCCGCGTCAGCGACCACGCGATCGGTTCGGCGTCGGCGATCGTCGAGCGCACGACCAATTGGCTTGACCGGCGCGGCCGGCCAGGCGCGGCGAAGAAAATGCTCTCCTCGATCGCGATCGGCCGGCCCCCCGCTTCGAACCGCCATTGTTGGCCGGACGGCGTGACCAGGATCGCGGCCGCGGCGTCTCCCTCGGATTGCGCTTTGGCCTCCGGATGCAGATGAAAGCGCGCGGCGACCGGCGTCTCGCCGGCCGGCTTGATCTTGCCGCTCGGCGCCAGGCGATCTTCGCCGCAAAGCGTCGCGCCGTCGCGCGCCAGAGCGAGCATGCGACAATGCGCGACGCCGAAACTCTTCGCATAGCCGTCATGGGCGGCGTCGACGCGCAGCCAATCGGCGTCGACGCTGCGCTTCGCCTCGACTTTGGACGGGCCTTGCAGCACGGCGCCGTTGGCGAAAGCTTCGAGCCCGGTCGGGGCGGCGAAACGGCAGCTTGAATGATCGGCGACGACCAATGTCGAATGCGCGGCCGTCGCGCGCGCGGCCGCGCGGGCTTCGCCCATATCCGGCGGCGGCGCGCCGCAATTGACGATGATGCGATGCGCGTCCGAAGAGAATTCGAACGAGAGACAGCCGGCATGGCTCTCCTGCGCAAACTCCCAGGGGGGCGGCGGTCCGACATCGATGATTGCGACCGACGGGCCGGACTCGAGCCGCTGATAGCCTGAGTAAGGGGCGTCCATGATCGCGGCGCCGGGATCGCCATAGGCGAGCAAGGTCGCGAGGATTTCCGGCTCGCTCACGCCCATGCCGTTGAAATTCGCCAGCGCGCCGTCGGCATGGCGGAACATGCGCAGAATCGGCGTGATCCGATCGATCGCGTTGAGGAGCTGTTCCGGAGGGCCGAGATTGCGCGCGGCGAAGGCTTGGCGGGTCGGCAGCAGATCGAGCAGAAGCTCGACCAGCATGCGTGGGTTGCGGCTGATCGGACCGCCGTCGGCGAGGACCTGGCGCGACAATTCGGCGGCGAGCAGCCGGGACGCGCGTCGCAGCAAAGGACCGGCGTTTTCGAGCGACAGGCCTGTCTGGGTGAGCGCGATCGCCGCGGTCAGCCGCGCTTCGCCCTTCGCGCCGCGGGCGAGGGCCCGCTCCAACGGGGCCGCCTGGCCGCCCAGGCTGCGGGCGAACCGGCGATAGAAGGCGCGATCCGCGTTTTCGAGAATGATCGGCGAATGGCTGAGCCACGACATCAGCCGCCGCGCGACCACTCTGGGCTCATGGACGATCGCCGCTTCGGCCGCGAACCCCTTGCGGGCGTTGAGATTGAGCCAGTCCTCGACCAGGGCTTGCGCGTTCGCGCGCGACAGCGCGGTGTCGGCGGCGGCGAGATCGCGCAGCCAGCCGAAGCCATGGAGAGCCTCCGCCCACCCCCGCGACGGCGGCGGGATTTCGAAAGGCGAGCGGCCATGAGCGTCGCCGGTGCGGCCGGCCAGGGTGAAAATCCCGGCATAGATGTCTCGCGCGGCGATCGGATCGGCGGTGCGAATGTCTCTCGGCGCGATGACCAGGCGCTCGGGGCGCCGCGCGCCGAGACCGCCGATGCGCTGGGCCGCCTCCGCGAAAGGCCGGGCCAGGCGTTCGAGATAAAACCGCGTCGCCAGGCCGACGAGGCGCATCTTGATCGCAGCGGCCGCCTGGGAGTTCAAATTCGCCTCGATGCGCGCATGGCGCCGGTCGGTCCAGTTAAGCATGCGCGGTGGGGATAGGCGAGGGGCCGGCGCAGGCGAACCCTTCGTGTTCGTTGGGTTTTCTTCTTGCGTCGGCGTCGGTTAAAACTTCCCCGCCAAGGGCGCAAGCGGACGCGAAGAATCCGGTTGATCGGCTTATTTCACCCTCAGCAGCCGCGCCGCGAAAAACCCGTCGAGCCCGGAAAGGCGCGGCGTCGGCCCCGGCAGGTGGCAGGGCAAGGTCCGCAGATCGCCGGCCTCGGTGACGCATTCGGCAAGGCCGCCGACCTCGCTGGCGGCGATCGGCAGACGGCGAATGTCGGGATTGCGGCGCAGCAGCGCGGCGATCAGCATTTCGCCTTCTTCGGGTTCGAGCGAGCATGTGCAGAAAACGATACGGCCGCCTGGTTTAGCCAAGGCGATGGCGCGATCCAGAAGTTGCGCTTGCAGCGCGGCCAGCGTTGCGATGTCGCCGGCCCGTTTCGTCCAGGCGACGTCGGGGCGCCGGCGGATCGTGCCAGTGGCCGAGCAGGGCGCGTCGAGCAAGACGGCGTCGAACGGCGGCGCCTCGAAGGTCAGCGCATCGGCGACTGCGATCTCGACGGGCAAGCGCAGGCGCTCGAAATTCGCCGCAAGACGCTTCAACCGCTCGGCCGAGCGGTCGACCGCCGTGACTTGGGCGCCGCAAGCAGCGAGTTCGGCGGTCTTGCCGCCGGGCGCGGCGCAAAGATCGGCGACGCGCTGGCCGGGCGCCACGCCGAGCAGCCGCGCCGGCAGCGCCGCTGCGGCGTCCTGGACCCACCATTCGCCGGAATCGTAGCCGTCCAGTTCGGCGATAGGCCGATGCGTTTCGAGCCGCACCGATCCGGTCGGCAGAACGATGCCGCCGAGCCGCGCCGCCCAGCTTCTCGGGTCGGACTTCACGCTCAAATCGAGCGTCGGCTCCTGCCGGTGCGCCTCGGCGATCGCGCGGGCGCGGTCCGCGCCATAGGCGCTCCGCCAGCGCTGGGCGAGCCAAGCAGGCGTGTCGTCGTCAAGCGCGTCGGCCGCGGCCAAAACGGATTGCTTTTCGCGGCTCATGTTGCGCAGTACGCCGTTGACGAGCGCAGAATAGGGCTGGGAAGCGGGGTCCGCCTTGGCGGCGCGAACCGCGAGATCGACGGCGGCGTGATCCGGCGCGTCGAGGAAGAGGATTTGCGCGGCGCCGACGATCAGGATCCAATCCAAGCCGCCGCTCTTCTTCGGCGCCCCCCGCTCGAGAAAGCGCGCGATCGCCTTTCGGATCGTCCCGAGCCTGCGCAAGGCTGCGGTGACGATGGCGCGGGCGAGCGCGCGATCGCGCGGATCGAGGCCGGCCAAGGGCCCGAGCGCGCCGTCTGAAGAAAAGCGCTCCTCGAAAGGGCGGCCTTTGGTCAAGGTTTCGGCGAGAATTTGCGCGGCGGCGATGCGGGCGCTGAGACCGGGCGGCGGCGCCGGCGGCGCGGGGCGCTGAGGAAAGGAGCGGCGGACGAATTGACGCGAACGGTCCGGCGGCTTCAAACCAGCTTGCCTTTTCGAATCAGGTTCTTGAATCGCGCGCCGAGCATAGCGACATCGTATCACAGCAGCGCGCGTTTTGGCCGCGAGTAACAGGATTTCGAACTTTGGCTGCGCAATCGCCTCAGAATCGAGAAAGGGCGGCGCCGGCTTCAGCCGCCTCGCCGGCGACGGGGCCGGCCGAGCGCGCCTTAGCCGAGGCCGCCGCTCGCCGAGCCAAGTCGGAGCAAAACCCTGCTTTGCCGGCAGAAATCAACGGCCGCGGCGGTTTGGAGCCGACCCGCTACGGCGATTGGGAAGTGGGCGGCGTCGCCAGCGATTTTTAGCCCTCACGGCGTCATGACGACCGGCGTTCCGACCGCGACGCGGTCGTAAAGGTCGACCACGTCCTCGTTCAGCATGCGGATGCAGCCATAGGAGGCCGCCGTGCCGACCGAGCGGCGCATGGCCGCCGTGGTGCCGTGAATGGCGATCTCGTCACGATCGAGCGTGAGCGCGCGCGCGCCCATCGGATTGTGCGGCGAACCGCCAGGGATGAGGTCCGGCAATTCCGGATGATCGTGTTTGACCACGGCAGGGGGCGACCAGGCGGGCTCGACATATTTGCCGGACACGCGCGCAGAGCCGCTCCATTCCTTGCCGCGCTTCGGCACCCCGACAGGATAGGCGATCGCGACGTCGGGACCGACCACCAGATAGAGCCGGTGGGCGCGCTGGCTGATGACGATGGTTCCAGGACTATACGGCGAGACGAATTGCACCGTCTCTCGGGCCTCGGCGCCGGCGCTCACGGTCAGAACAAGACCAAGCGCCAACGCGACCCGCCAAAGGATACGCATGGCGGCGACCTCTTTCTCAGCTCGCTCCAATGGCGCGAACCAGCGCCGTCAAAATACCACCTGTGGCGGAGCTTCGTTTTCTGGTCTGGAAGCGTAGTAAACGCGCCGTATGCGCTGGATTTCAACAATCCAACTCGCCTGTTTATATCGTATTTGTGGACTAACGCTGCGCCGCCCCTTATTTTGATTCTGAAACAGATGGGTTAGGGCGAGAGGCGATGCTGACGAACAAGGGAAAATACGGGCTGAAAGCGATGGTTCATCTGGCCGGGCTGGAGCCCGGCAAACCTGCTTTGGTCGCCGACATCGCTGTCGCCAATCAGATTCCTAAAAAATTCCTCGACGCCATTCTGGGCGAACTCAGAACCGCCGGTCTGGTCCACTCTAAAAAGGGCCGCGGCGGCGGCTACGTGCTCGCCAAGCCCGCCGCCGAGATCAGGGTCGGCGACATCGTCCGGACGCTCGACGGGCCGCTCGCGCCGATCGCCTGCGCCAGCAAAAACTACTACCGGCGCTGCGACGATTGTCGGACAGAGGCGCATTGCCATGTCCGGCTGATGATGCTCGAAGTGCGTGAAGCGATCGCCCGCGTACTCGACCATCACTCGCTGGCCGACATGCGCGCCCTCGGCGAGGTCGACGAAGCGAGCTTGATGTACCATATTTGACGGCGCGTCTGTCAGGCGGGTTGCTGCGCTCTCCGCTCGTCCGCCATGGCCTGGAATTCGACGATCCGCGGCGCGATCTGCGAACGGAAACGCGAGCCGTTGAAGACGCCGTAATGGCCGACGTCTTTCTGCAGATGATGGACTTTGAGCTCGGCGGGGAGGTTCACGCAGAGGTCATGCGCAGCCTGGGTTTGGCCGACGCCTGAAATATCGTCGTTCTCGCCTTCGACCGTCATCAGCGCGCAGGCGCGGATCGCGGCGAGATCGATCCTCTGGCCGCGATGGGTCATCTCGCCTTTCGGCAGCGCGTGACGGACGAAGACTGTTTCGATCGTCTGCATGTAATATTCGGCGGTCAAATCCATCACCGCCATATACTCGTCGTAGAACTCGCGATGCTTCTCCGCCGAATCGCCGTCGCCGCGGACCAGATGGTTGAACATCTCGACATGGGCGTTGACGTGGCGGTCGAGATTCATCGCCATGAGCCGGAAAGCTGCAAGAAGCCTGGATAAACGAGCCGGCCGAAGCCGGGATAGGGAAAAGGGACGGCGTAGAGGCAGTTGCGGCGGAACCATTCGACGCCGCGCCGCTCGGCGAGGAGATTGACCGCGGTCGGGCTGCGCCGCGTGTCGATCGGGCCGCCCATCAGCGTCATCGAGGCTGGACTCGCCGGATCGCCCTCGGCCTCCGTCAGCGCGATGGCGGCGATCAGCGGCACGGCCGGCTGGCAGACGCCGATCGTGTGGACCCCGGGGCCCAGCCTGGCGAGCATGTCGCGCAAATAGTCGATATAGTCGTCGAGATCGAAGCCGCCCGCCGCCAGAGGCGCCATGCGCGCGTCGACCCAGTCGGTAATATAAACGTCGTGCGTCGGCAGAAAGGTTTCGACCGTACCCCGCAGCAAGGTCGCGTAATGGCCGGACATCGGCGCGACCAGCAGCAATTTCGGCTGCGGCTTGGCCAATTCAAGGCCGACGCGCCGAAAATGCACGAGCCGGCAGAAGGGCCGCTCCCAGACGATTTGTTCGGCGATGGGAACCGTCTCGCCCGCGACCGTGGTTCGGCTCAGCCCGAACGCGGGCTTGCCGTAGCGCCGGGTGACGCGCTCGAACATCTCCGCGCTGGCCGCGATGTTCTTGGCGAGCGGCGTCATCGACAGCGGATTGAAGGGATTGGCGAACACGAACCGGCTGGCGTCGGAAACCGCGCGCGCTGGCGCCAGGGCCGCGAAAGCCATTTCATACATCTGGTAGGAGAAGCTTCTGAACATCCAAGTCCTCGCGGGGGGCGCGCGATTCTCCAACTAGAATGTCAGGCTAAGGTTCGCACATAAACTAATCAACTTCCCGAAAGGGAAAAATCAGACGAATCGTAGCAATTCTGTTGGAAAAGTGTCTAACAGATTGTGAATGCGACATTTTCGCAACAAATGTGGGCCCTGCCTCGCTGATGCTCAAGAAAAAGGCCCTGCCTACGGCGTAGGCGCTTTCGCCTACTCGCCCATCTGCAGCAGTGAGCCGGCCCGGCGAGCGCTGTCGAGCAGGACCAAGAAGGCGAGGGTTCCGGCGGCGAGCAAGGAAATGTTGATGGCGAAGCCCTCGACCATCAGATCGAGGCGGAAGACATGGGCGACGAGCAAGGCTCGCAAACCCTCGAAGACGTAAGTCGGCGGCAGGCTCCACGCGACCCATTGCAGCCAAGAGGGCAGCGTCGCGACAGGGTAATAGACGCAGGCGAAGGGCATCACGAAAAACAGGATCGACCAGGCGATCGCCTCCGCGCCCATTCCGTTGCGCAGGACGAGCCCCGATACGAATAGCCCGATCGACCAACTCGTCAGGACCAGATTGACGAAAAAAGCCGCAACCGCCAGGCCGAGCGCCCATAGATTGAAACCGAAGAACAGAAACGCGAGCCCAGTCACCGGTAGGATGCCGATCGCAAGCCGGATCAGGCTCATCGCCATCAAAGCCGCGACGAATTCCAGCGGGCGCAGAGGGCTCATCAGGAGATTGGCCATGTTGCGCGACCACATCTCCTCGAGAAAGGACAGGGAAAAGCCGAGCTGGGCGCGAAACAAGCTGTCCCAAAGCAGCAGCGCGCCGATCAGCGTGCCGGCGGCGACGGCGAAGCGCCCGGTCACGCCCGCGGCGCTCGCCTGCCCATTGATGTAAGTCTGCAGAAAGCCCCAGGTGAACATCTGGATCGCCGGCCAATAGATCAGCTCGGCGATGCGCGGCCAGGACGAGCGCAGCAGATAGAGATAGCGCGCGATCATCGCGCCGATTCGGCGCAGGGACAGGCGGTTCATGACGCCCGGCCCCGGGCAATGTCGAGAAACACCTCTTCCAGGCTGTCGCGTCCGTACTTCGCGATCAACGCCGCCGGCGCGCCGTCGTCGACGACGCGGCCGGCTTTCAGCATGACGACGCGATCGCAGAGCCGCTCGACTTCGGCCATATTGTGCGAGGCGAGAAGAATGGTCGCGCCGCGCTTGCGGCGATAGTCCTCGAGCCGCGAGCGCACCCAATCGGCCGTATCCGGATCGAGCGAGGCGGTCGGCTCGTCGAGCAGCAGGACCTCCGGTTCGTTGATCAGCGCTTTGGCGAGCGCGACGCGCGTCTTCTGGCCAGCCGACAGTTTTCCCGCCTGGCGATCCAGGAATTCCGTCAAGGCCAGGCTCTCAGCCAGTTCGGCGATTCTTTTCGCAGGATCGGCCACGCCGTAGAGACCGGCGAACACGTAGAGGTTCTGCCTGACGGTGAGCCGATGCGGCATGTCGACATAGGGGCTTTCGAAATTCATCCGCGCGAGAACGCGATGGCGCTCGCGCGCCATGTCGGCGCCGAGCACGCTCACCCGGCCGGAGGTCGGCAGGATCAGTCCCATGATCATGCCGATCGTGGTCGTCTTCCCCGCGCCGTTGCCGCCGAGCAGCGCCGTGGTCGAGCCCGCCGCGATGTCGAAAGAGACCGAATCGACCGCGACCACGTTCTTGAAGGTCTTGCGCAGATTTCGCGCCGAGATCGCCGCGCCGCTCGACGCGGCGACGCGCTTCAGGCCGGTCGCGCTGCGCGATTCGTTCACGGTCCGGCGGGCGTCGCGGTATAGGGCGGCCGGCCGCTCCTCAGCGCATCCTCGAGCAATTCGAGCCGGTCCTGCCCCCAAAAGACTTCGCCGTCGAGCACGTAGCAGGGCGAACCGAAAGCGCCGAGAGCGATCGCGTCGAAGCGATTGCGCTCATAAGTCCCATGAATTGCGGCGCCGTTCGCGGCGGCGAGAATCGCCTCGGCGTCGAAGCCTGCTTCGCCGATCAGGCGGGCGAGAGTCGCGCGATCGCCGACATTCTGTTCGCGCTCCCAGACCGCGGCGAAAGCCGCCTCGACGAAAGCGGCGGGATCGCCGCCAGCCGCGACGATCGCCAGCACGGCGCGATTCGCCGGGTCGGCGTCGAAGGGCCAATGTTTCGGCTGGAGATGAAAGGCGAGCCCTCGCTTCTCGCGCCAGCGCTGCAACTCGATCATCCGATAAGCCTGGCGCGCGGGATGGCGCTTGGCGAGCGGCAGACCGCCAGTCTCGGCGAAGACTTCGTTCAGCGGTACCGGCCGGTAGACGATCGCCGCGTCATGGCGATGCGCCAGATCGATGAAGAGGCGATGGCCGATATAGGCCCAAGGGCTTTGCAGGGAGAAGAAATAGTCGATACGGCGGGACATGGCGGGAGGTTGTATCCGCTTAGCGCAGGAGCGCCAAGGCGAGGCTGGCGTCAGCCTTCTGCTCGCTCCCAACGCATGGCGGCGATGCGCCGGTCGGCGGCGAAGGCCGCTGGCGGAAACTCGTAGCGCTCCGTCGGGAATTCGCGGATCGCCTGCGCGCCGAAGGGACCGACACGCATCCGCCATGTCTCGAATCTCACCAGCTCGGCGCTGGTAAAAGGCTTGGGAGTTAAAAGCGCGAGGGCGTAGCGCGATCGGGATCGCGCACCGAGCGTGCGGACGAAGCCATTGTCACGCTCCGCCGCCACATTTTTGACAGAGAGCCGCATTGAGCGTCATAGTGGTGCTAGGGAGGGGGTACCCTATGAAAAAGCTGTTTGCGGTGTTCGCAAGCTTATTGCTTGCGGGATGTGCGACGCGCGCAGAAAACATTTCTGCCGCTTATGTCTCTCCTGTCCAATATCAGAATTTTAGTTGCGCTCAACTTCAAGAGGAAGCGGCGCGCGTGTCAGCGCGCGCGGTTGTCGCCTCCGGCGCCCAAGATCAGAAGGCAACTAATGATGCTGTTGCGACTGGGGTCGGCGTAGTCCTCTTCTGGCCGGCGCTGTTTTTTATTAAAGGCGATGCAGCAAGCGCACAAGAAATCGCTCAGCTAAAGGGCGATATGGAAGCCATCGAACAGGCGAACATTCAAAAGAAGTGCGGACTGCGCTTTGAAAAGGAAACGCCCAAATCCTAGATGTGCGACCGTGCTATCGTTGCCGTTATATTAGAACTAGTGCGGCACGCCACGCCGCCTCACGCCGCCCTCGCCGTCTCCTTCCGCCCAAACCGGCCGTAGAAGGTCTCGCCGTTCTTGGCCATTTCCAGCAGCAGCGGATTGGGCGCGAACCGGTCGCCGTGTTTCGCGGCGAGCGATTGAGCGAGGGCGACGAAGGCCTTCGTCCCCATCCCGTCGATATAGGACAGTGTGCCGCCGGTGAACGGCGCGAAGCCGAAGCCGATGATCGAGCCGACATCGGCTTCGCGCGGATCGGTGACGACCTTTTCCTCGATGCAGCGCGAGGCTTCCAGCGCCTGCACGACCAGGAAACGATCCTTCAGCTCCTGCACGCTGATCGTATCAGGATCGACCGTCTTGCCGGCGATCTTGGCGAGGCCTGGCCATAGGCTCTTTTGTCCCTTCTCGGGATAATCGTAGAAGCCCTTGCCGTTCTTGCGGCCGAGCCGGTTTTCCTTGACGACCATCGTCTCGAGCAGCTTCTCTTGTCCGGGATCGACGGCGTTCGCGCCGAGATCCTTCTTCGTCGCCTGAAGAATGCGCCAGCCGAGGTCGATCGCCGTCTCGTCATTGAGCGACAGCGGCCCGACGGGCATGCCGGCCATTTTCGCCGCGTTCTCGATCATCGCCGGCGGCACGCCCTCCATCAGCATGCGATGGCCTTCGCCGATAAAGGCGCCGACGCAGCGATTGGCGTAGAAGCCGCGGCAATCGTTGACGACGATCGGCGTCTTCTTGATCGCGCGGACGAAATCCATCGCGGTCGCCAGCGCCCTCGCGCCGGTCTTCTGGCCCATGATGATCTCGACCAGCATCATCCGGTCGACCGGCGAGAAAAAGTGGACGCCGATGAAATTCTCAGGCTTCACCGAGGTCTCGGCCAGAGACGTGATCGGCAAGGTCGACGTGTTCGTGCCAAAGACGACGTCCGGGCCGAGCACGGCCTGCGCCTTCCTGGTCGCCTCGGCCTTGACGGCGCGATCCTCGAACACCGCCTCGATGACGAGATCGCAGCCTTTGAGATCGGCGTAGTCGGCGCTCGGCTTGATACGCGCCAGCAGCGCTTCGCGATCCGCGCTTTTGGCGCGGCCCTTGGCGATCTGGCTCGACATCAGCTTGTGCGAGTGCTCTTTGCCTTTTTCCGCCGCGTCGATCGTCTGGTCGATCAACACGACGTCGAGCCCGGCATTGGCGCTGACATAGGCGACGCCTGCGCCCATGAAGCCTGCGCCCAGCACGCCGACTTTCTTCAAACTGGTCGACGGGACCTCGGCCGGGCGGCGCGCGCCCTTGTTCAATTCGCCCATCGACAGGAACAGCGAGCGGATCATCGCCGCCGCCTCCTTCGATAGAAGGATTTTTGCGAAATACTTGCTCTCGACCTGCAGGCCGAGATCGAACGGCAATTGCAGGCCCTCGAACACGCAATTGAGAATCGCTTTGGCGGCGGGGTAATTGTCGTACGTCTCGCGGCGATAGATGGCGTTGGCCGCCGGCCAGACCATCATGCCGCCTGGCGACCAGATCCGGCCCGAGGGAAGCTTGAATTTCGGATCGTCCCACGGCGCCTTGGCGTTCGGATTGGCTTTGATCCAGGCCTTGGCGCGCTCGACGATCTCGCCCGCCGGCGCGACGTCATGAACGAGGCCCATCGCCTTGGCCGCGGCCGGCTTGATCTGCTCGCCCTTGAACAGCATTTGCAGCGCGTCCTGCGTCTCCATCAGGCGAGCGACGCGCTGCGTGCCGCCGCCGCCGGGAAAGAGGCCGACCTTGATCTCGGGCAGGCCGACGCGAACCTTGTCGCCGTCCGCCATCACGCGATGGTGACAGGCGAGGGCCAATTCGAAGCCGCCGCCCATGCAGACGCCGTTGATCGCGCAAGCCGCCGGCTTGCCGCAGGTCTCCAGTTTTCGGTACGTTCGCGACAGCCCGCCAATATTGTCGACGAAAGCGCGCATCGCCGCTTCTTCGCCCTCGGCCTTGGCGAGCCGCCGGTACTCCCGCCCGGCGGTCTCCAGCATGGTCAGATCGGCGCCGCCGGCGAAAGTCTCCTTGCCCGAAGTGAAGACGACGCCTTTGATCGCCGGATCGTCGGCGACCTTGTCGACGATCTTGCCGAGCTCCGCCGTCGTCTCCGCGGTGATGACGTTCATCGAGCGGTCCGGTATGTCCCAGGTGACGAGCGCGACGCCGTCGGCATCGGTCTCGAAGCGGAAATTCTTGAGGTCCATGATATTTCCCCGCCTTTAGGCGTGATGACGCTAACTCGCTTGAACCGTCATTGCGAGGAGCGAAGCGACGAAGCAATCTATTCGGAGGGCGCGGCGCTCCACGAATGGATTGCTTCGCTTCGCTCGCAATGACGGGTCATAATCTCAGACGCGCTCGATGATCGTCGCCGTGCCCATGCCGGCGCCGATGCAGAGCGTCACCAGCGCCGTCGATTTGCCGGTACGCTCCAGCTCATCCAGCACCGTGCCGAGGATCATCGCGCCGGTCGCGCCGAGCGGATGGCCCATGGCGATGGCGCCGCCATTGACGTTGATCTTGTCGGATTCGATCTCGAACGCCTGGCAATAGCGCAGCACGACGGAAGCGAAAGCTTCGTTGAGTTCGAAAAGGTCGATGTCGGCCTTGCTCATCCCAGCCTTCTTCAGGACCTTCTTGGTCACGTCGATCGGGCCGGTCAGCATGATCGCCGGCTCCGAGCCGATATTGGCGAAGGCGCGGATTTTCGCCCGCGGCTTCAGCCCGGCCGCCTTCCCGGCCTCGGCCGAACCGATCAGCACCGCCGCAGCGCCGTCGACAATGCCCGACGAATTGCCGGCGTGATGGACGTGATTGATCCGCTCGACGTCGGGATGGGCCTGGATCGCCACCGCGTCGAAGCCGCCCTGCTCGCCCATTATGACGAAGGACGGCTTCAAGGCGGCGAGCGACTGCATGTCGGTCGAAGGCCGCATATGCTCGTCCTTTTCGAGCAGCGGCAGGCCGACCACGTCGCGCACCGGCGCGATGGAATTCTTGAACCGGCCCTCGCTCCAGGCCTGCGCGGCGCGCTTTTGCGATTGCACCGCGTAGGCGTCGACGTCGTCGCGGGAAAATCCGTACTTTGTCGCGATCAGGTCCGCCGAGACGCCCTGTGGCATGAAATAGGTCGGGATGGCGAGCGCGGGGTCCATCGGCCAGGCGCCGCCTGACGCGCCGATGCCGACGCGGCTCATCGATTCGACGCCGCCGCCGATCGTCATTTCGTGCTGGCCGGCCATCACTTGCGCGGCGGCGAAATTGACCGCGTCGAGGCCGGAGGCGCAGAAACGATTGATCTGCACGCCGGGGACGTGGTCGCCATAGCCGGCGGCGAGCGCGCCGGCCCGGGCGATGTCGCCGCCCGCCTCGCCGACCGGATCGACGCAACCCATCACCACGTCATCGACGAGATCCGTGTCGAGATGATTGCGATCCTTGATCGCGGCCAGCCCGGTCGCCGCGAGATGCAGCGTCGTCGCCGTGTGGAGCGCGCCGTCAGGCTTGCCGCGGCCGCGGGGCGTGCGGACGTGATCGTAGATATAGGCTTCGGTCATGATCGGTCTCCTCGGCGGAACCTCTTAAGTCTCGTGATCGGGATGCTGGCGCGAGCCGAGAGCGGCGGCGTCGAGCTTCAACCAATCGCCGGTTTCAACAGCCGGCAGGGACAGCGCGCCTTCGATCCAGGGCAGCTTGGCTTCGACGCCGAACTGGCGCTTCGGCGCGACATTCGCCGGCTCGTCGAGGCTGCCGATCGTGACCGATATGCGCTCTCCGCTCAGCATGCGGTAAGTCAAAGGCGTGCCGCATTCCGGGCAAAAGCCGCGCTCGGCGATGGCGGAGCTCCGAAAGATTTTGGGCGCGCCGCGCGTCCAAGCGAGCGCGTTCAGCGGCACGCCGGCGAAAGCCATGAACGGCGCGCCGCCGGCCTTCTGGCACATCCGGCAATGGCAGATATTCTCGCCGGTCGGCGCCGCGGTGAGGAGGTAGCGCACCGCGCCGCATTGGCAGCCGCCGCGCAACTCGATCTTCGCTTCCTCCGCCATCGCGCTTATCCTTCAATGTTCTTGGCGTTCCCGCGCAAGCGGGAATCCGGGAAACCTCCGCGCCCGCAGCAAAGACCGCGCCGGATTCCCGCTTTCGCGGGAATGAGACGAAAGGTCCACTCTAAAACGCCTCGGCCGGCATCGCCATGATCGTCGCCGCGCCGGCGGAGAGCCGCGCCAGATGCGCGCCCGTCTCGGGCAGCATACGCTCGTTGAAGAACTTGGCGAGCGTCAGCTTGGCCTCGAGCGACTCGGTCGTCTGTCCCGCCGCCTTTTTCGCCAGCACGGCTTTGACGATCCGCGCCCACATATAGGCGAGCGCGGTCAGGCCGAAGAGATGCATGTAATCGTTCGATGCGGCTCCGGCATTGTCGGGCGCAGCGAGCGCGTTCTGCATCAGCCACATCGTCGCTTGCTGCAAATGCCCGAGCGCCGCCTTCAGCGGACCGAGATAGGGCGCGAGCGCCGCGTCGTCCTTGTTCTCTGCGGCGAAGGCGGAGACCTCGTTGAAGAAGGCGGCGATGGCGCGGCCGCCGTCCTTGGGCAGTTTGCGGCCGACAAGGTCGAGCGCCTGAATGCCGTTGGCGCCCTCGTAGATCATCGCGATGCGGGCGTCGCGCACGAACTGCTCCATGCCCCATTCGCCGATATAGCCATGGCCGCCGAAGACCTGTTGGGCTTTCACCGCATTGGCGAAGCCGATATCCGTGAGCACGCCCTTGAGCACCGGCGTCAGCAAGCCGAGCCGATCGTCCGCCGCCTGGCGCGCCGCCGCGTCCGGCGAGCGATGCGCCTCGTCGCTCGCAAGCGCCGCCCACAGAACGAAGGCGCGGGCGGCCTCATTGAAGGCCCGTATCTCCAGCAGCATGCGGCGAACGTCGGGATGGACGAGGATCGGATCGGCCGGCTTGTCCGGCGCCTTGGCGCCGCTGATCGAGCGGCCTTGCAGCCGATCCTTGGCGTAAGCGGCGGCGTTCTGATAGGCGACCTCGGAGACCGCGAGGCCCTGGACGGCGACGCCGAGCCGCGCCTCGTTCATCATCACGAACATGGCGGCAAGACCGCGATTGGCTTCGCCGATCAGCCAGCCCTTGGCGCCGTCGTAATTGATGACGCAGGTCGAATTGCCGTGAATGCCCATCTTGTGCTCGATCGAGCCGCAAGTCACGCCATTGCGCTGGCCGAGCGAGCCGTCCTCCCGAATGGCGATCTTGGGCACGACGAAGAGCGAGATGCCCTTCACGCCGGCCGGGGCGCCCTCGATCCGGGCGAGGACGAGGTGAATGATGTTCTCGGCGAGGTCGTGCTCGCCGGAGGAGATGAAGATTTTCTGGCCGGTGATCGCGTAGGAGCCGTCGGCTTGGGGAACGGCTTTGGTCTTGATCAAGCCGAGATCCGTGCCGCAATGCGGCTCGGTCAGGTTCATCGTGCCGGTCCATTGGCCGGAGGCCAATTTCGGCAGGTAGAGCTTCTTTTGGGCTTCGCTTCCGTGAGCATAGAGCGCGGCGATCGCGCCGGCCGTCAGGCCGGGATACATGGCGAAGGCCATATTGGCGGAGATCGAATATTCGCTGACCGCGGTCGCCAGCACATGCGGCAGACCTTGGCCGCCATAGGCCGGGTCGAGCGCGATGCTGATCCAACCGCCCTCGGCGAAAGCCTTGAACGCCTCCTTGAAGCCTTTCGGCGTCGTCACGCTGCCGTCGTCATGACGCACGCAGCCTTCCAGATCGCCGATCCGATTTAAAGGCTGTAGCACCTCCTCGGCGAGCTTGGCGCCTTCGCCCAGCACGGCCTCGACGACGTCCGGCGACGCCTCGGAGAAGCCCGGCAAATTGCTGTAGCGCTGATAGTCGAAGACGTCGTTCAACAAAAACAGCGTGTCGGCGACCGGCGCCTTATAGCTGGGCATGGGCGGATCTCCCAGGCGCGAGTGGGACGCGAGGCGTCCCGCCCCGCTTCGCGGCTAATAGTTCACATATAAACTATCTGCCGGCGCGACGCAACCATTTCTTCCCGGCCCAAGGAAAATCACCGGCGAACGCCGAGCCGGATGAGGACCGCTTCTGGATTGGCGTAGGCTTCCTGGCGATCGACGTCCCAATAACGCAATTCGTCGAGCGGGATCGGCTCGCCGGTGACGGCGCAGCGCACGAACGCGCCCGGTCGCCGGACGCGGAAATCCCCGTCGAGAAATTCAACCTGCGCCTCGGCGGCGGCGCCGAAAAAACGATCCATCCGGTTCATCTAAAGCCTCGCCGCATCGACGGCCGCGGCGCGAAAACGCCTAACGATCGGTCATCACTTGGGCCGCGGCAAACCCCTTTGCAAGGTCGCCTCCGGCGCGATATTGCCATGAAAGCCGCGCGCGAGGCGAGAGCGCGCGACGGTCACATTTCGAGGAGACGCCGTCCGTGAACATCGACTCCACCGTCGCCGCGATCGTTACCGGCGGCGCCTCCGGCCTTGGCGAAGCCACGGCGCGGCGGCTTGCCGGACGTGGCGCCAAAGTCGCCATCCTCGATCTGCAGCGCGAGCGCGGCGAAAAGGTCGCCCGCGAGATCGGCGGCTTCTTCTCGGAAGCGGATGTGACCAGCGACGACAGCGTCGATCGCGCTTTGGCTGCGGCGCGGGCGAGAAACGGCGTCGAGCGCGTCCTTGTCTGCTGCGCCGGAATCGGCGTCGCCCAACGCACCGTCTCAAAGAAGCGCGAGACCGGCGAACTCATCGCCCACGATATGGCGCTTTTCCGCAAGGTCATTGAGATCAATCTCATCGGCACGTTCCGCGCCGTCGCCAAGAGCGCGCTGGCCATGGCCGCGCTCGATCCAGTCACGACGGACGGGACGCGCGGCGTCATCGTGACCACCGCCTCGGTCGCGGCGCAGGACGGCCAGATCGGCCAGGTCGCCTACGCGGCGTCGAAAGGCGGCGTGATGGCGATGGCGCTGCCGGTGGCCCGCGATCTCGCCGGCAATGGGGTTCGCGTCTCGACCATTCTGCCCGGCCTGTTCCACACGCCGATGTTCGACGGCCTTCGCGAGGACGCCCGCCAAGCCCTCGCCGCCTCGGTTCCCTTCCCGCAGCGGCTCGGCCGGCCCGACGAATACGCCGCTCTGGTCGAGACGATCATTTCCAATGAGATGATCAACGGCGCGACGATCCGGCTCGACGGCGCGCTGCGCATGGCGCCGAAATAGCGCCGTCGCCTCAGGGGAATCGGGTGAAGATTTAGGGGGCGATGAGTTTGGCGAGATAGTCGTCATCCCATGCGGCGGTTTTCAATCGTAGGCGGACGGAGTCTCGTCCCGGAGCCTT
>JAJPHH010000138.1 GCA_021325385.1 Alphaproteobacteria bacterium | reverse complement strand
GCTTGCTTTCAACACCGCGGCGCCACGCCGCCCGATCGCCGTCAACCCGCCATGGCGCCTCGAAGGTACGCGCAACACGATGTCTGCCCGCGCGGCGCCATGGCGGGTGCTTCGCTTGCGCTCCGCCCTTCGGGTGACGGCGATCGCTCGGCGTGGCTATTGGCGACCAAGACGTTTTGCTGCTCGAAACCGGCCGTATGGCCGGTTCGAGCAGCAAAACGCCTTGGTTGCAAAAGGCCATCGAGGCGGGCGCGGGTCAAGGCTCGCGAAGCGTAGCGGAGCGACCGGCGAAGCCGGCTCGGCCTTGAGGCGCGCCCGCCTCGATGGCAGCGCGGTGTTTGGGATTTGCGCGCTCGTTTCTGAGTCTCGACAATCGGAAGCCGGCGAAGAACTCTCGATGTCTCCTGTTTTTTCGAGGTCCGCGCTCCTGGCAGTTCAACTCACCCTCAATTTCCCCGGAAAGCCTGCGCTTCCGCGGGAATGACAGACTTACGGCAGATCCAGGGCCCTCTCCACTTCGTCGACGCTGAGCTCCGCCAGCTCGTCGCGTTTGAGCCAGCGCGAGGCGGGGCCGCGCGGCGCCGAGCGTTTCTCGTCGGTATGCGACGACATCAGCGTCAAGGTCGGCGCGCCGATCTTGGCGGCAAGAAAAATCGGCCCGGTATCGTTGCCGATGACGGCCGCGGCCATTCGCGCCAGGCTCGCCAATTGGAACAGGCTGGTGCGGCCGGAAAGGTCGACCGCCTCGGCGAACTCCGCTCCGATCGCAGCGATCGCCTCGCGATCCGCGCTGGTGCCGACGAGAGCGACGCGGTAGCCGCGCCCGGCGAGGCGACGGCCGAGCGCGGCGTAATTCGCCGCTGGCCAGCGCTTGCGCGGCAGATGCGGCGAGCAGCCCGGCGCCATGAGCACAAAGGGCGCGGGCGGCGCGAGGGCGGCGACATCATCGGCGAGCCATGAAAGATCGGGCTCGCCCCCGGACGGCACGCCTGCGCTCGCCAGATGCAGCCTGATGCGGTCGACATTGCCGGCGTCGGGCGGATAGGGCGGTTCAGGAAACGCGCAGCCTTTGGCTTTGCCGAGCCAAGCCGGCCCGCTCGCGCCGCCCAGCGCGCGGAAGAGGAGCGCGCTGCGCCTATTGTATTGGAGGTCGTAGACGCGGGCGAAGCGCGCCCGCCGCAGCCGGGCGATCAGGCGGGCCCAAATCAGGACCTGCGTCCAGCGCGGCCGCCCGTCCGTCCAGACCTCGTCGAACCACGGCGAGCGCCGCGCCAGAGCGGCGAAAGGCGGAGTGGTCAGCAAAGCGATCCGTGCGCCGCGATGATAGGCGCGGATATCGGAAAAAGCATCGAAGCTCTGGATGAAATCGCCGAGCGAGCCGAGCTTGATAACGAGGATGGCGTCAGTTCGCCGTGCAAACGTCACGAAGTCCTCGCCAGCCCGCGTCCTTGGCCGCCGTTCTAAGGCGCGGGCGGGCGGTTTGGAAGCGTTCGCGAAATCATCACGCCTCTTCGCGGCTGTGCGGCGCTCGCGCGCTTTCCGCGCCGCGCGACTTGCGCGATTTGGCGCGACTGCGGTCCTTCCGCTTGGAGGACCCAGCCGACGCGACGTGTTGGCTTGCCCGCGACGGATGGCGGCTGTCGACCTACGATCCGCGCGCGCCGCTCAACTGACGCGCGGCGACGGCCCCGTCTCCGCGGGCGCGCCGCCAGCGCGGCGCCGGGAAGACCCGTCCATCCGCTATTGCCCCTCCCCCGCAACCTGCTAGACATCGCGCCGTCATGTTCAATGGAAAATCCATTCTGGTCACCGGCGGCACCGGCTCCTTCGGCAAGGCCTTCATCAAGGCGGTTCTCGAGCGCTACCAGCCGCGGCGGGTGATCGTCTATTCGCGCGACGAGCTCAAGCAATACGAAATGGCGCGCGAATATACGTCGCGGACGATGCGCTTCTTCATCGGCGACGTCCGCGACCGCAATCGGCTGATGAAATCCTTCGAGGACGTCGATTACGTCGTCCATGCCGCTGCGCTCAAGCATGTGCCGATCGCAGAATACAATCCTATGGAGTGCATTCGCACCAATGTGAACGGCGCCGAGAACGTCATCGATGCCGCGTTGCAATGCGGCGTCGCCAAAGTCGTCGCGCTATCGACTGACAAGGCCGCCAATCCGATCAATCTTTATGGCGCGACCAAGCTGCTCTCCGACAAGCTGTTCGTCGCCGCGAACAACATGGTCGGCCGCCACGCGACCCGGTTCAGCGTCGTGCGCTACGGCAATGTCGTCGGCTCGCGCGGATCGGTCGTGCCGCTGTTCCGACGGCTGCTCGCCGAAGGCGCCAAGGAGCTGCCGGTCACCGACTCGCGCATGACCCGCTTCTGGATCAGCCTCGACCAAGGCGTCGATTTCGTTCTGAAGGCCTTCGAGCGGATGTATGGCGGCGAGATTTTCGTGCCGAAAATTCCGTCTTCGCGCATCATCGACCTCGCCGAAGCGCTCGCCCCTGGCGTGAAGAAGAACATCATCGGCATTCGCCCCGGCGAAAAGCTGCACGAAGTCATGTGCCCGCGCGACGACAGCCATTTGACGCTCGAATTCAAAGATCATTACGTCATCCAGCCGACGATCAGCTTCGTCTCCCATCCCGACTACGCGGTCAACGCGCTCGGCGAGAAAGGCGCGCCGGCGCCGGGCGATTTCGAGTACGAATCGGGCAGCAATCCCCACTTCCTCTCGGTCGCCGACATGCGGAAGTTCCTGGAGAGAATTTAAGTGATTCCCTATGGCCGCCAAGACATCGACGAGGACGACGTCGCCGCCGTCGTCGCCGCTTTGCGCTCGGATTTCATCACGCAGGGCCCGGCGATCGACGCGTTCGAGGCCGCAGTCGCTCGCTATGTCGGCGCGCCGCATGCGGTCGCGGTCTGCAACGCCACCGCGGCTTTGCATGTCGCCTATCTTAGCCTTGGTCTTAGCGCCGGCGACCGGCTTTGGACCGTTCCCAACACGTTCGTCGCGACCGCGAATGCGGCGCGCTTTTGCGGCGCCGAGGTCGATTTCGTCGACATTGCTGGCGATACTTATTTGATGGACGTCGAGGCGCTGGCGGGGAAACTCGCGCAAGCGCGGCGCCATGGGCGACTGCCGAAAGTCGTCGCGCCGGTCCATTTCGCTGGGCAATCCTGCGATATGCGCGCGATCCGCGCGCTGGCCGACGATTACGGCTTCAAAATCGTCGAGGACGCCGCCCATGCGATCGGCGCCGATTATCTCGACGGCAAGGTCGGCGATTGCCGCTTCAGCGACCTTTGCGTGTTCAGCTTCCACCCGGTCAAGATCGTCACGACCGGCGAAGGCGGGATCGTCACGACCAAAGATCCCGCGCTCGCCAAGCGCCTCGGCGAGCTGCGCTCGCATGGCACGACGCGCGATCCTTCGCGCATGGACGGACCGAGCGAGGGCCCTTGGTACTATCAGCAGATCGAGCTTGGCCTCAATTATCGGATGACCGATCTTCAGGCGGCGCTCGGCGCGAGCCAGATGAAGCGCATCGACGCTTTCGTCGCGCGCCGCCGCGCCCTTGCCGCGCGCTACGACGAGGCCCTGGCGACTCTGCCATTGGTCCTTCCCGCGCAGAATCCCGACGGCCGCTCCGCCTTTCATCTCTATCCGATCCAGCTTCGCCTGGAGACGATCGGCCGCACGCGGCGCGAGATATTCGATCGCTTGCGCGCGGCCGGGATCGGCGTGAACGTGCACTACATCCCTGTCCACCTGCAGCCCTATTATCGCCGACGCGGCTTCAAGCCCGGCGATTTCCCGCAGAGCGAGCGCTACTATGAGCGCGCGATCAGCATCCCGCTCTTCGCCGCGATGACCGATTCCGAGCAGAGCGAAGTCGTCGCGCGGCTGTCGGAGACGCTGCTCGCCCAGGCGGCTTAGAGCGCGCGCATGTCTTGGCGTAAGCGTCTGGCGCTCGGGACGGTGCAGTTCGGACTGGCTTACGGCGTCTCGCATCAAGGCGGCCGAGTGCCGGCCGAAGAGGCGCGGAACATCCTCGAATTGGCGGCGCTCAGCGGCGTCGACATGCTGGACACCGCCGCCGTTTATGGCGAGAGCGAAGACGTGCTGGGGAGGATCGCCGGACAGGAATCGCCTTTCTCGATCGTGACCAAGACGCAGCCGGTTCGCGCCGAAACGATCGATGACGCGGCCACGGAGCGGATCGAAGCGGCGTTCCGCGACTCGCTGCGCCGCCTGCGCCGGAACAAAGTCTACGCGCTGCTCGTCCACGGCGCCGGCGATGTCCTCAATCCTGGCGGCGAGCGCCTCTGGGCGCGGCTCGAATCGCTTCGCGCGGAAGGACTCGTCGGCAAGATCGGGATTTCGATCTATGATCGGGCGGAGATCGACGACGCGCTGAGCCGCTACCCGATCGAGATCGTCCAAGCGCCGCTCAACGCATTCGACCAGCGCTTGCTCGCCGATGGCGGCCTGGCGCGAGCCGCCGAAAAGGGCGTTGAAGTGCATGTCCGATCGGTTTTCCTGCAAGGGCTCCTGCTCATGACGCCCGAAGCGGCGGCAGCAAAGCTGCCGCAGGCCGCCGAACGGCTGCGCTTCTGGCGCGACGCTCTCGCCGAGGCCGGCGTCTCGCCGCTCGCGGCGGCGCTCGGCTTCGCGCTGAGCGCGGCGCCGGTCGATCGGATCGTGATCGGCGTCCACTCGGCGGCCCATCTCGCCGAATGCCTGGCGGCGGCCGAGGCCCCGCCGGCGCTCGAATATGGGCGCTTCGCTTGCAACGACGCGGACGTGATCGATCCCAGGCGCTGGCCGCAAACGAGGCCGTCATGATCCTCGCCATCCTGCAGGCCCGCTCATCGTCGAGCCGGCTCCCGCGGAAAGTCCTCGCGCGGCTGCTGGGCAAGCCGATGATCCTCCGCCAGATCGAGCGCATCCGGCGCGCCAAGCGCCTCGATCGGCTGGTCGTGGCGACGAGCGTCGACGCCAGCGACGACGAACTGGCGGAGATTTGCAGGCAGGACGGCGTTTCCGTCTATCGCGGTTCGCTCGACGACGTGCTCGGCCGCTTCCTCGGCGCGGCGCAGAGCGTCGGCGCGCCCGATTGGATCGTGCGGCTGACAGGAGACTGCCCGCTCGCCGATCCTCAGATCATCGACCGGGTGATCGAGGAAGCGTTGGCGAGCGACGCGGACTACGCCTCCAACGCGGTCGAGCCGACCTTTCCCGACGGGCTCGACGTCGAAATCATGCGCTTCTCGGCCCTCGCCGCGATCGCGGCGGAGCCGCGCAGCGCCGCCGAGCGCGAGCATGTGACCTTGGCGCTGTATCGCCAACCGGAGCGGTTCAAGATTCGTCATGTGCGGAACGACGAGAATTTGTCTCATCTGCGCTGGACGGTCGACGAGCCGCGCGATTTCGAGCTGGTGAAGGCGATCTACGCGGCGCTCTATCCCGCGAAGCCCGATTTCGGCTTCGCCGATATTTTGGCGCTGATCGCAAGGCGTCCCGGATTGGCGACGCTCAACATTGACATCAAACGCAATGAAGGCCTAGCCAAGTCATTAGCTGCGGAAACGCCCCCTCGCCCCGCGTAGCGGGGAGAGGGTGGCCGGCGAAGCCGGCCGGGTGAGGGGCTGCGCGGCGCTTGTGATTGGCGAATCGAAGGGCGCGTACCTTTCGAGGCCTGCGCCGCCCCTCATCCGGCGCTTCGCGCCACCTCCCCGCGAAGCGGGGGGAACGGATGAACCGACCCGGAGACCCTTCTTTGTCCGAACGCTATCGAAAGTCGGAGGAATTCCTCGCCCGCGCCGAGCGTTCGATCCCGCTCGGCAGCCAGACGTTCTCCAAGTCGAAGACCCAATATCCGTTCGGCGTCTCGCCCTATTTCATCGTCCGCGGCCGCGGCAGCCATGTCTGGGACGTCGACGGCAATGAATATGTCGATTTCGTCAACAGCCTGCTGGCGATCACGCTGGGCCATGGCGATCCGGACGTGCGCGCCGCCGTGCAGGCGCAACTCGAAGACGGCACGATCTTCTCGCTCGCCCACCCGCTCGAGACCGAGGTCGCCGAGCGGATCATCGACATGGCGCCCTGCGCCGAGATGGCGCGCTTCGGCAAGAACGGCTCCGATGCGACCGCCGGCGCCGTCCGCCTCGCCCGCGCCTATACGCGGCGCGACCGTGTCGCGGTCTGCGGCTATCACGGCTGGCAGGATTGGTATATCGGCTCGACCGCGCGCTGGCTCGGCGTGCCGCAGGCGGTGCGGGATCTGACGCATACATTCGTCTATAACGACCTCGCCTCGCTTGACGCTCTGTTCAAAGCCCATCCGGGCGAATTCGCCGCGGTCATTCTCGAGCCGATGAACGTCGCGGAACCGGCGCCGGGCTTCCTCGAAGGGCTGAAAGAGCTGACCCATCGCCATGGCGCGCTGCTGATTTTCGACGAGACGATCACCGGCTTCCGCTTCGCCAATGGCGGCGC